>JBBRXO010000016.1:0-35511 GCA_038248345.1 Armatimonadota bacterium
ATCCAGCCGGCGACGTTGTCGAGGAAGTAGCGATCGTGGGTGACGGCGATGACCGTACCCTTGTACTCACGCAGGTGCCGCTCCAGCCAGGTCACCGACTCGGCGTCCAGGTGGTTGGTCGGCTCGTCGAGCAGCAGGATATCCGGCTCCGTCAGCAACAGACGGCAGAGCGCCACCCGGCGGCGTTCACCACCGGAGAGCACTGAAATCAACGTGTCGGCAGGAGGGCAGCGCAGCGCGTCCATGGCCATCTCCAGCCGGTTGTCCAGCGTCCACACGTCGTGCCGGTCCAGCTCTTCCTGTAGCTTGCTCTGCTCGTCGATAAGCTTGTCGATATCTGCATCATCATCGCCGAAGGCGGCACAGACGGCATCGTAGCGCGTCACCATGTCCACCAGCGGCTGCACCGCTTCCTCTACCACCTGCTTCACCGTTTTGTCGTTATCCAGCTTCGGCTCCTGCTCCAGCAGTCCCACTGAATAACCGGAGGAGATCATCACTTCACCCAGATAATCATTATCCAGCCCCGCCATAATGCGCAGCAACGAGCTTTTGCCGGAGCCGTTCAACCCCAGCACGCCGATCTTCGCGCCGTAATAAAACCCCAGCGAGATATCGCGCAACACCTGTCGGTTCGGCGGGTAAATACGCCCCACCTTCACCATCGAATAAATAACCTGTTTATCGGACATTCATACTTCCTTCTGTCTATTGGTGCCTGTCTTCAGACCCAATTATATCTTTCGCTACCGCCAAAGCTAATACCTTTCTGGATATGTTTTGGACAGAAGAACAGAAGAACAAAAAAGGCTTCGCCCCCATAACTCACTCACCCGGCGAAGCCGTCTTTTTGTTTTTATGTTCTTATGTCCCAAAAGTACCCTACCCACGCGCCCCACGTATCCGTTGCCAACCCCACATGCCAAGATATAACAACAGTAACAGCGCACAGAGGGGCCCGAACATCCAGCCAGCTCGGGTGAACAGGGTACCGGGAGTACCGTCGGGGATGAAAGCGGTGCGGGTGCCCGCGGTATAGACGGGGATCTCCGCACCCAGCACATGGCCATCGGGGGCGATGAAGGCGGATATGCCGCAACTGGCAGTACGCGCCACCGGCAAGCCGTTCTCTATTGCGCGGAAGCGGGCGTGGTTGAAGTGCAGACGCACGGCGTTAGTGCGTTGGAACCAGGCGTCATTAGTAATAACCACCAGCATCCGCGCCCCTTTGCTCGCATATTCGCGCGAAATATCGCTGAAGGTGGACTCAAAGCAGATGGCGGTGCCGAAGGGATGGCCGGTATCATTAATAGTTTTATGCTCTAGGCCGGAGGTAATATCATTCGGGCGCACGGTGAAGAATTTGCTGATAACTGCGCGCCCGGGTACATATTCACCGAAGGGCACCAGATGAATTTTATCATACTCCGCCACTATCTGCCCGTCTGGAGCGAAGAGATACGCGCCATTGCGGCGTATCGGTGCCGATGAGCCTGGCAGCCAGGAGATATGCGGGGCGCCCACCAGCAGGTTTGAATCTGTTACCCGCGCTGTCTGGCTGATTATCTGTTGGTTGGTGATGCCATTAAATACCCCGCTGGACGGGTCGCTGAGTAACGCGCTCTCTGGCCAGATGATCAACCGCTGCTGGCCGGGTATCGCATCACGTTGCGACATCTCTACCAGGGCGAGCAGGCGACGGTATGCCTCTACATCGGGGATTGGATGCAGAAATACGTCGGGTGAAAGATCCTTCAGCAGACTGGGTTGCACCAGTGTCACCGTCTGTCCGCTCTTTTCTCCCTGCCAGCGGGCGACTGCCATGCGGCTTTGCCACACACCCAACTGTGTGCATAAAAGGAATGCGAGGGCGGCTGCGGCAAGGAGCCAGGGCTTTTGCGAGACGCGCCAATAGTTTATCGCCTCGCCCAGTAGCCAGAGCATAAGGAAAGAGATTAGCGGTACCCCACCGAGTGCGGCGAGGTAGGCCGCCGGGCCTTCCACCTGCGTCGCCCCCAACTCCGTCCAGGCAAAGCCGAACATCCCCTGCCCACGTAGCCACTCTAACCCTGTCCAGATGACAGCGAAGGCCAGTGGAAACAACCGTACCGGTAAGCGTGGTGCCCGGGCGATGAGTACGGTTATCCACGGGAGTAATGCCATAAAGAACGCCAGCAGTACCCAGGGAAGGAGCATTAGCACGCCTTCGCCGAAGAGCCGCACCCAGGTGACGCTGCAGAATTGCCAGACGAAACCGAAGAGAAACGCCCCGCGCAGTGCCTGCCGCACCGGTAATTTATGCGCAAACCAGAGTAACGGGAATATTGCCGCCCACGCCAGTACCGGGGATGGATGATCCCCCCACCACGTCAATCCTGCGGATAACGGCGGTGACCAAGCGAATAGACGTGCCATAACAGGTAGTATTTCATTAGGAAATGCCAGTGCCATAAGCAACCCGGCAAGAGGCAAAACCCAGCGCCAGTGACGTATAGGTTCATGATTTGGCTCTTTGTCGATGTTTGCCATTGGCAGTGCTTCGCTCATATCTGTATAATACAAGAAATACGATAATTTGTTACCAATAAGCGGCATTTGCAGACCATCTTTCTCGCTGGGATTAAAATCCCGGTATAATAATGGTTTTTGCTTGTCGTTCACTTGGAACTTGGAACTTGGAACTAATATGCACAAACGCACGAAAAGATTATCAATAATACTGGTTACGTTGCTCCCGCTTCTAGCGGGCTGTGCGCGTTTCCCTGCTGAAATCCCTCCGAATGGTGCGCCGGCGCGCACGTTTTTCAGCGAGATGAGCGTGGCGGGCACTATCAACCCGAACTATTATTACTATCTGGCGTTGGATACCGACGGCAACCCGGCTACGGGCCCGGCGCCGGTGGCGCAGGGCGTTGGCTGGGGTGTCATCTCGCCTACCCCCGTAAACCAGCCGGTGGCATTGCCTGACTTCTACGTGGTCTACCATGGCGGACAGTTCATGCAATATCGTGGTGCGGTCGCCATCGGCCCACCGTATCGCGGCGAGATGCCGGACGCAAAACACCTGCTGGTGGAGATTGATCAAGCGCTTATCGCTACCACCGTGCCGTCGTTTGTCCAGCTCAACTGGATCACCCAGGAGGATATTGCCGCCCCCCCGCAGGGCAATGGCATTAAACAATATGACGGTCTGGGCTATAATGGCAACAAATACCTTGACCATGTAGTGCTGGACGCGCCCAACATCCGCCAGAGTGGCGTCAATAACGAAGACCCGGAGCTGGCATACAACCAGCAGTACCCGGACGGCACCACCGAGAACACCACCAACAACCCGGCCATCGATATGGATGGCTGGCGGGTTGAGGTGCGATTCCGGTAAACACATGAGCTATTTCGAGGACGAGAGGAAAAAAGATGAACCTGAAACTACTAGTACTAACTACCTGCACACTGGGATGCGCCCTGATCGTGCAGGCTTCTCCTACCGGGCTGAATATCATGCCTACCGCTGATGCGTTAGCGCCGGGGATGTCGAACTATCAGTATGAGTTCAACAGCGAGAAGGCTAATGTGGCGGACCGGGGGACAATTGTGGGGACAGAATCCGGGCTGGGGATGGGGATTATGGAAGGAGGCGTGGATCAGATTAGTCACGTCGGCACCGTCTATAACCTCAAAATGATTCTATCACCTGGATCGCAGGAGAATCCCGCTCTCGCTGTTGGGGTGCAGAATGTCGGTAGGGATGCCAAACCGCAATACTATCTGGTGGCGAGCAAATCGCTTATCGACATTCCCGAAGCGCAGACTCGCGCCGCCTTTCACATTGGCGCACTGCTCGATACCGATGGTAGATCGCGCCCGATGTATGGGGGCGACCTGACTGTGGGGATGGTGGTTGTCAAACTCGACCAAGTGGGATTGGCAAAGACGGGTGTTCACACTGCCATGAGTGCGGGGTTGAAATTCGGCGGATTGACCGCCACTGTCACTTCCTATGATATTTACAAAAAAACCGGCAACCTGTCCTACACGCTTGGGTACACCTATTCGTCACAATGATAGTAAGAGGCTAAATGGATCTGTTTATCCCTGGCAATATTGATTTTTCACATCCGCGCTGTACGGCGCAGCAGACCGAGTTCGCCGGTGCGCGTGCTTTCGTGCTGGATAATGGCGTCATCCGCCTGGCAATTTTGCCGGAGCACGGGGGGCGTATTTGCAGCATCTACTACCGCGCCGCGAATCTGGAGTTGCTCGCTACGGAATTCCTGCATGGCCCGCGCAAGGAAGTTTCCGTGCGCGGCGGCTGGTGTGCGGCCTTCCCTAGCCTGCTCGCCGACGGCGAGATCATCAGCCGCATTGAATGGGACGGCGAGATAAGCGAGCACACTGATGAGCTGGTGACGGTGCGGCTATGGTGCATGGTAGACAAAGTCAGCCACCAGATTGAAGAGCGCGTTCGGGTGACGCCAGGCACCATCATCGTGGAGCGTTTCATCCGCCTGAAGGCTGGCGAAGCGGCGGTGACGGTGGATGATGTCCTCACTAACCGTAACGTCTGGCCCATGGCTACCACCTGGTCAGGCTCGGTGAACCTGCGCGCCCAGCCGGGAGACCGCGCCGTGGCCCCGGTGGAGAGCGTAGAAGTCTTGCGCGGTGTTGGGCCTTACGGTAACGAGTTGGATTTTGGCCTGCTGGTGGCGACGCCCTTCCAGGCTGTGGCACGCAATCTGCGCGAGGGTGGGCTGGGGTTGCGCTTAAGCGCTGCGCCGGTGGATATCCGCCTTTCCTTCGACAAAGAGGTACTCCCCTACGCGCTCATCGGGGCCACGCGGGATGAAAACCGCCCGGCGGAGAACGCCTTTCGCTTCCAGCCAATGGCCACCCCTGCTCCTATTGCCGACGATTCGCGCGGCGGAGCGCTGATACTGCCGCCGCAACGGCCACTCACCTTGTCCTTGCGGTTGGAGGTCGGTTCCGGCATCATCAGCGGTGGCGAATTCCATCGCCCCGGTCTGCAGCTATCAGAGATGATCACCAGCCAGCGTGTGCCCACCGGGCGGGTAGCCCTCTGGCGCGTGGGCGAATATGCCATCGCGTTGAAGACCCCGCGAAACCTGATGCTACTCATGCCCGAGTTTGGCGAACTAACCCCGCTCACCCCCGCCGATTTGCCGGGGGCGGACTTGCTGCTCTTCTCCACCGTGCCGGAGAGCGAGGTGTTGCGCACGCTATTGCCACGCTCCGCCGCGCGATTGCTGGGTACCGCAGGGTTGCGCCAGGCGCTCCGCTCCTCCGGGGTGGAGGATGAACGTTCGGTGGCGCTCTCCCCCGGCGCCCGTTACGATCTGCCCGGTCTGGGCATTCTCGCTACCCCTGCTATCAATGAAGCAGACGAAGAGCACCTGGGTTACCTCCTCACCATGGATCACCTCTCGCTCTTCCACACCGGGGTGACGCAATTCATCAGCGAGTTCAACGCTATCGGCGAGCAGTTTCATCCGCAACTGCTCTTTCTTCCACTGGCCGGGATGTCCGCCACCGATGCAGTACACGCCGCCCGGCAGCTGCAACCGCGCCTGGTGATCCCCATCGGCGACGAGGACTCCGAGCGTGACTTCATCAGCCGTTGCCGCGCCATGCACCTCCCCTTCCCCGCATACAGCCTCTTCCACGCCGAAGGCAAAATGTTCGACGGCTGGAAACTGCTGGGGTTGGGATAGTTACAATTCTGGCACGGACAGAATTGCCCGTGCCAGAGTGCGAGAATCCCTTCACATATCTTAGTGCCTAATTCGACGCCACTCCCGGTATCGGGATATTCACAATGCCACCGGGTTTGCCGGCGGCATCGGTGCCTTGCAGGTGGAAGAACTGTAGTGTCTGCTTGGGAGTAAGCACTACCTGCGCGGTGGTGGCGGCCGTTGTCGGGGCATTTATCGGGGTGTTGTCCACGCCGGTGCGCCAGTCTTTCAGTTTGTCATTCGCCCAGCTGAGCGTCACCTTGTCGGTCACGGTCGGCAGGGCGGTGATATTATCCAGACAATATGATTTGCCGCCATTGTTGAGGTTGAAACCGTAATCGCGCATGTCGGCGTTGGAGCTCCAGTCGGCAATGATCAACTCCTGTAAGAGCAGTGCCGTCGGAGCTGTG
Organism: Armatimonadota bacterium; assembly: GCA_038248345.1. Taxonomy (GTDB): domain Bacteria; phylum Armatimonadota; class Hebobacteria; order CAIYQO01; family CAIYQO01; genus CAIYQO01. The sequence continues at coordinate 6,161 of JBBRXO010000016.1, forward strand.
TTTGTCTGTTTGGTGATAGCTTCGGTGAGCATTTTGCCGACATTGGCCTCGAAGTGGTGCCAACTACCGTCGGCCACCGCGGGTACTTTGCCCAGGGTATAGACTGCGCTCTGCGCGGGCTTGCCGGTGAGCATCACTTCATACCATTTGTTGTTCAGCCGCAGGTAGAGGTTGACTTTCACGCCCATGTCCAGGTTGTAATCGAAGTGCAGATTCGGGGTTTTGAGCAAGTCCACATTTGCCGGCGCTACGGAAACCGAGAAGTCACCGGAAGGGTAGGAGTTGATGACACGTAAGAAATTGTTGGTCACGCCGCGCCTATCGGTGGCGCTGTCGCGCAATATGCGTCCGGCGATAATTCCGGGGCGCTCCACAAAACCATCCTTGCCATTCTCGAAATCGGCCAACGCCAGTGGGGTACCATTCATGGTGACCACGGGGGTGGGGTAGGGCGTCATATCTTCGTCCTTCATGGTGAGCGGCGCAGCGGCGCGGGGCTCGCCCACCGTCATCTTCTCGGCGAAGATATTGGCGCGAGCGATCATCATGCCGTTGTTATGCGTCCAGAAGGCCACGTAGCCACCGGTCAACGGTTTGTCATCTACGTAGGTCATCGCCAGGTGGTTATCAATATAGACGCGGATCTCGGCTTTACCATCTGCGAGGCTCCGCTTTTCAACGCGCGTGGCAAACCAGACACGGTGTCCGGTGCTCTGGGGAGGCAGCAGGTCTTCCGGCTTCACGCTCGACATCACCACTTTTCCCTCACGCAACAGCATGGTGGTGGGGATCCCGGCCAGGCGTCCGCCGCGGATTACCGAGTAACCACTGTTGATATGCTTGCCGTCCGCACAGAAGGTCATGTTCATATCGCGATAGCGGAGGGCATATTGCTCGGCGGAGACAGCGGCATCCACGGCCATCTTTACGCCTTCAAAGACTTCGACAACCGAATCGCCCTCAAGTTTATATTTGCTCCACACGGTAGGGTTACCGCCGCCAAACCCGCCATACCAATTCCACTGCGGTTGGCAACTAAACTTCTGCATCACCGCCCAGATACCACTCTCGGCGACCCAGCCGGTAGGGGAGACTTCAAATGCATCCATCACGCCATCTGTTTCGATATGCGCATCGCTGGCCTTTATCCCCGCGGTGGTGACGTTAAAACCGATCATCGTAGCAGGTAAGGGGGCGTCATCATGATATGCGAAGAGCAGGGTGTCACTGGTAACGAACGCGCTGTCCGTGATGTCAACATCCAAATCCTGTGTGTGGAGCAGATAGTAGGTGCCCTTGCGCTCAAATACCAGTTGTGATTTCGCAGTCACAGCAAAGGTATATTCACCAACCAGTTTATCCAATCGAGAAAGCCGGGCAATGCCCTTGCTGTCTTTGACGTTAATCTCGATGGTATACCCGGAAGCGGCGTCATACTCGTTGGCGAAATGTAACTTCTGTCCTGCCAGGGCACTTAACTGATAAGGAAGCGTGATACGGAAGTCATGATAATGCGCGGCTTTATGCCAGTATAGCCCGGGCACGTTAGTAGGGAATGGTGAAGCGGCCCCGGCAGTAGCGAAGGGGATGCCCGCGGGTGTTAATAATACCGTGGGAACCGCGACGGGATACCACTCGCCGTCTTCCGTCGCCCACGCTGCCATATACTTGTCAACCGCAAATTTATTGTGAACTTTCACCTTGTTTAGGCGCGACTCCAAGGCAGCGACAGTGAACTCGGTGAATACCGGCCCTTTACCTTTCGCCCACAGGCCAATACGTCCTTTGGTAATGGTAGCATCGTAATAATCGAGTACTAGCACATCATTGCAATATAACGCGACATAGGGGCCGTCAGCTTCTACCCGCAAGTTCAGTTTTCCGGTATCCGTCAGGGTGGCCGTCCCTACGGTGGCGGTGGGAACATAGTTCGCTACTTGCTTCAGCGTGTGCTTGCCGTCTGAGATATCCCATAGATAGCCATTCCCGGCAGTATCCATATGGAAATACAGGCCCGCGCCTGCGCCATTGGCGGTGAGAGTGGCATTCATCCGATAACTGGAATTAGCGTAGCTGCCAGTAAGGTAACGCCCGGCGGCCATGGCGGAGAAGACGTTATTACGCGTATCCCAGCTTCCGGTTTTATCAAAAGCGTACCCGCCTGTTGGCAAGGTATTCTCCTGCCCGGCCCAATCGCCCACCTTTACATCATCAAAATATATCAGCGTGCCGTCTTCCTGGCTTAAGGTGGAATCATTAGTTTTTTTGTTCGGGTTGAGGGGGTCAGTCACCTCGTACATCTTCACAGTGGCTTCATCGGGGTTAATGCGGCGCGGCTTGGCGACGCCATCGGCATACATGCCCGCGCGGCCTTCGATGTTACCGGGGTTTGCCCCCTGCATTAGCAGTTGCCCATCGATCAGCACCTGTGCCTGCTGCCAACCCAGGTTAATCCGCACAGTACTCCATTGCCCAGGCTCAAAGCCGCGCTCCGATTCCGCAATTAACTTCTCGACGCCGTCAATCACTGCAATTAACTGGGCACGATGCCCCAGGATGGTATCATATTCACGTTGTTTCCAACGGAAGACCAGATAGTTTTTGTTGTCCTGATAGGCGGCGACTAACCCGACTGTACTGTCGAAGTCAGGTTTTACCGCAACTTGCACGTAATACTTGTCCCAGAATGGATAGGACATAGTGTTATTGCCTATAGCCCAGGAGGGGCCGACACCGGTGTAGAGGAACCAGAAGCCGTTGGCAGTGGTCTCCGTCATGGGGAAGAGGCTCAAACGCCAGGGGTTTCTATTCATAATGGGAACGCCCGCTGCATCTTTCGGTGGGTTAGCGCCCGGATTATCTACCTTATAGTATTGTACTTCCCAGGTAGTGTCTTCCACCCAGGCAGTGGTGCCGGCGGTCACGCCGCTCACGGCATCCTTGCGCATAAAGTCATCGCCCAACTTGGGGGCGCCAACTTTGCGATAACGCGCCTCGGTGATGGCAATGCTGTCCGGCACCGGCGCGAAGGCGATCTTCTCACCTATAACTGCGGGCATGGGCACGCTGAAGAGTAGCCGATGTTGAAAGAGCACCGCCATGGTGTCCGGGCGGCGCTTGATGCCGATTGAATATGAACTGCCCACCGCGAAACTTATCGGCGCGCTCATAGTTGGTGACTTTACACCTGCTGGTTGCCAGCTGATTTTATCAGCGGTAATCTGCAAGATAGCGTCGCCATTCGGTTGTGTTATGATGAATTGCAGCGGTGCCTTCGGCGCGGCATTCACCGTCATCGTCCAACTGACATCATACCGCTCCGCCAGCTTATTCGGTAAGCTGGCAATTGGCGCCTGCGCCCATAGTGGCAGCACACAAGCAGATAGCAATAATAGCGCGCTCAAAAAACGTCTCATCTCGAAAAACCCCTTAATATTCAGAACCATTTTGTGTCATCAGTCTAAAACTATTGTACATCATCCGGGATAAATCCTTTATCCTGTGTGAGCAAAAATTGGTCGACAGCGGTTCCGGCTTCGCGAACCCTTAGATTTATATTCACCATACCAGCACCTAACTGTAGTGGGCGCATATTTTTGCCATTCATCAGGCATACCCAGTGCAATCCATCATAGGTAGCATCGCCACCGAGGACGAACGCTTCATCGGAACTCTTATTGATTCCTTCAATATTTACAAAAAAAGTATTACCACAACCGGAATCCCAGTATGTCCGTGCCCACAAATAGTATGTGCCTGCTTGTGGAATATTTATCCAATAAGGCGCTGTATCAGGAACGATCTTATCTGCCGGATCATTCTTTGGATCAACTACCAGCCATCTATTTTTGGATACTGCCCCAGAACCATCATCATTTTTCGGCAGTACCTTTTTCATGATCTTAAAGGCTAGGTATTCCTGTTTGATTCCCGTGGTATCCTCAGCTTCCCAGACTATTGGTGTCAGATCAACCGTAGGTGTTACTGGCGGATTATCAACTCCGGGATCCTGGTTGATAGGTATTTCGCCACCGCCGGGAGCAGGGACTTCGATATTTACTTCGCCACCTGGAAGCGGAACCGGCCCACTATTTGTGCTACTCCCCAGCGGATCTGCGATGGCAGCAGAGCCCAAAACCACTCCTGTCGCCGATGACGTAACACCGTTTATAGGAGTACGTGTTGAAGTACCAGTCGGTTTCACCGCTGCCGTTTTAGTTTTGCGTGGCTGGCTATGCGCCGCGTAAAGCAGTGATGTCCATAGCATTGCTACCACTACAAAGGCGGCTATTTTACGCGATGTTGATATTGTCGTCATGATTTTTCCTCCACCACCAGTGGTGTGTCTGTTAAAATATCGGTTTTTGCGAATACGCCGTTGCCGATGACAGCAAAGAGCGCCGCGATGAGTACCGAGGTGCCGCGCACCCACGGGTTAGTCACCGCTGTTAGTAATACCAAAGCGACCATCGCCCCGAAGAGTGCGGCCGTCCACGGATTTATGTTATTGCGTGCCTGTTGCCAGGCCATGCCCAGATATTGTCCAAATAACGCCAGTAACGCCGCCAGCCCCAGGAAACCCATGGTGACGGTGGCAAAGAGGTAGCCACTCTGTGCATCGCTTTCCAGCCGTTGCGTGCTCACTGCTCCCAGGTGGCCGTAGGCGCTGCTGGACATGGCCTCCTGGTATTTGCCCGCCCCGGCGCCAAAGAGCGGCGCTTGCGGTATAATCTGCAGGGCGGCCATCTGCTCACCCCAGAACTTCTTCAGGTGCTGCTTGCCATCCTCATAGCGGAAGGCTGCTTCCTGTGCGGGCAACTGCAACCGATACGGCTCCTGCACGATTTCTATCCGATGGAACCCGTTGATCAACGCCATCGGCGCCAGATAAAGCAGTACCCCCAGTAGCGTCCAGCGCCCGACCTTTGGCCCCAGCGTAATACCGAGGGCGAGAATGCCGGCGAGAATGGCGGGCACAACCAGCCCGGCGAGTATGCTCACCGCGGAACCCAGTAATAGTATGGATATCCACACCGCATATTTGCGCGCTCCTGGACTTAGCAGCAGCGCCAACCCGAAGGGCAACACCAGCGCCAGGAAGGCGGCGTAGGCGGTGCGGCTGGAGTGATAGCCATGTTTGTTCCACGAGCCAAAGGTGGAGCTGACCTCTTGCGGAGTTTGGATGTAGGAGATGATCGGGCGTAATTTCGCCTGCGAAAGTGCATGGAAATTCCCCGTGGCATCCCACATGCCCATTTTTTTCTTATCTGCTTCCGGGGCCTTGTCCGGGTCTTCAGAGCGTGAAGCCTTGGAACCGAAGACTACGCGTTGCTGTGGGTCCGGCTGATAATCGCGTTGCAACATCACCCATTGCCCTACTCCGATGACCACCGCCAGGGTGGTAGTTACCAGTAGCCAGGTGAAAGCGGTGCGCGTACGAACCGCGGTGGTGAAGACCGAACGAAAGACGGTGACGGCCACCACCAGATAGAGGAACAACTGCGCTGTCTCTTTAAGCACGCTGAATTCCGGCTTGTCGCCATTGAGGACGAATACCCCAATCGCCGCCGCGCCCACCACCAGCCAGTGGGTGAGCGGGGGCAAGCTGACGGTGTCGCGCATGGTGAACCAGCGCAGAAGCCAGATGTAGGCGGCCAGCCCGAGGAAAATCTCCGAAAAGCCGACGGATAAACCACTTATGGTGATAGCGGCGAACTGCGACGGAGCGCAAGCCAGCGCCAGGGTGGCTAAAATAAAAAGCGCCTTCCCCAGCGGATCAGCTTTTGCCGTTATTATTTGTTTTTCTGGTAGTAGTTCTGTCATATCAGCGTCCATACCCCAATAATACCCAATGCACTGCATACCAGAGGAGAATTGCGAAAATACCCCACGGTAAAATATTCGGTTTATCTTCACTCACCCCCGCTCCTCCGAGCCAGAGCATCAGCGGGTAGAGCAAAGCAGCGGTAAGGATGGAGATGAATTGCACCGGCTCCACCATATACCAGTTACTTAACGGTGGCACGGTGTTGATAACCCAGGAGTACAGCATCCCGATGACAGCGATGAATAACCCACCAGCTAGGGCGGCGACACCGAAGCGATAACTCTTACCTACCCCCACGCCCGCCTGCGCCGCCAGATAAAACATCACTAACCCGAGGAGGATGGCGATGGGGGCGATGAGCGGGGTAGCGTTTAGGAGTAATCCCCAAGCTCCGTTGTCAGTAGAGCTGAAGGTGCGCGTGCTAGCCAGCCAGACGGCAGTTGCGACCGTCACTCCACCCAGCAGTTGTGTGGCCACAACCGAGGATTTGCGTGCTAATGCCAGCGCGAATGCGGCGAGGCCGAAGAGCGTCAGCAGTGTCTGTAGCATGATCTTCGGCGGCAGATACGGATTATTATCGGGGGTTGCCCACCACAACCCTAACGCGATAAGGGCCAGCGTCAACAATTGTGCAGACGTCGACCATAACGCGCGAAGATCAACTTCCCGCTTATTCGATTCCATTATTGAACTTGTCATCGTAATTATTTAGACGCATTAATAACGTAAAAGTTCCCCGTTTGAGAATAAATTGACATGACGTGGTTAGAAATTACGCCAATAATGCCCGTACGATAGCCTCGGGGCTGTTGCAGAAGTAAACTGGTACGCCGAATTCACTGGTTATCTCCGCTACGGTGATATCATCCAGTGTGATGCCGTCATCATTTAGCATCGCCGACGGGAGCAGTAGCGCCGCATGGGTAGCAACGCCAGTGAGCGCGGCGCGCACATCGCCAGCGGTGAGGAGACCGGCTACTGACACACCAGTGCCGAAGAAGATATTCTGCGCTGTTACCAGCGTTATCTCCACTCCACGTGCCTGCAGCTTGTCAGTCAATTGTGCGACTATCGATGTTGCGAGGGTCCCGGTGACCAGGGTAACAGCTTTGGTCTTCTTTTTCTGCAGCAGTTTCAGCGCCGCCGGGATATCATCGAGGAACTGCCGCGCCAGCCCGATGCCGTTCTCTAATTGGGGGAACTCTTCATATTCCACCGCTGTAGGCAACGGTGTCCCCGCTAGCAGGTAAAATTCGTCTGCCGCAAATACCTGCCGTGTGCCCAGCCTGGCCAGGTTCTGCTGCTGTTGTTGTGTCACTAGTTCAAGTACGGCTGCCGCATCCACTGCTGTCACTTGCCGTACTGCCGGGCCTCCTGGGCGGTAGTCCGTCAACCCTACCGGGACGATGCCTACCGTGAGTAAAGGCGGCTGCAGTTCCGCCAGTTCGGTAAGCGTTTGCGCCAGAATATCGCCGTCATTCCACCCTGGACAGAGGACGATCTGCCCGTGGACTTCAATACCCAGCTCGCCCAGGCGGCGTAACTGCTCACGGATATCGGGGGCGGATTTATTTTGCAACATCTGTCGCCGCACCGTGGGATCAGTGGCATGGATGGAGACAAACAGTGGCGACAGATGCTCATTCCCAATGCGCTCCCAATCGGCTTCAGCTAGATTGGTGAGACTAAGGAAATTGCCATGCAGGAATGATAGGCGGAAATCATCGTCGCGGATACGCAATGAAGGGCGTGCTGCGGTGGGCAATTGATCCTCGAAACAGAAGACGCATTTGTTGCGGCAGGGTGTGATACCATCAAAAACGTCGCAAGTGAAGGATAATCCGATATCTTCATCCGCTTCTTTTTCAATCTCTATCTCCCAGCGCTCCTCGCCGCGCATTATCGTCAACGTCACATCTTCATCCGCAGTAGCGAAACGATAGCCGATGTAATCCGACACCGGCACCCCATTCACCGCCAGAAGCAGGTCACCGGGAGCTAACTCCAGTTCCTCAGCGATACTATGATGTGCCACCGACGCTACAATGGCAACCGGTGTTGTATTGTTTTTCTCAAATTCCTCTAACATGCTGACATTATACCATGTTATAATACAGGCAGGCAGGGAAGAGAATATTGATAAACATAAAATTTTTATTTACAGTAATGATCATCCTGGCAGCAATTCCACTTATGGCACGTGAGATAACCGCCACGAGATTTGCTGGCAACCCACCGAAGCTTACCCTGCGTACGTTGATGTCACCGCGTTGTATCACCTACTCGGCCGCCGACAAACAGATATACGTCCTCGATACTGGACTGCGTCGCGTTGTTTCCTATACCGTTCCGGATGGTATGCCGCAACGTAGCTGGTCTTTCCCTGACTTGGGCATCACCGATGATACTATCATTCCGCCCGATTCCTTGCTGCCCGTTATTTCGCTGGCACCGACTAATGGCGGGGTATGTCTATTGTGGGGAGATCGGATAACGCAGAAATTACGGGTGATCCCGCTGGAAAATATCGAGCGCTCTCGCGACGTCACCCTGCCCGCCGACGCAGCGGATGGCGCATATGCCCTTAATAACTCCGGGCAGGTGGTGTTAGCAGCAATATTGAAAGACGACAATGCACAAGTGCTCTTCCTGCAGCGTGAGACCAACGATGGTGGTTGGGCGATGATCTCCCAGCGGAAATTACCCGCTAACCCCGTAGGAACAAAGATATTCCTCACCGGGTTTGCCATTAATGCGCTGGACAATTACCTGTTGGGGTTGGCTCAGACACCCGAGAAAGGAGTGGCTTATAGTTGCAGCTTCTCCTTAAGTTGGCTGGCACGCGGCACCGGAGACCTGCTTAGCTACAAGCTGAACAATGACATCGCCGTACGTTTGGCGCGCCATCCCTTCGCCTCCCAGGAAGAAAAATCATGCGTTCCGCTGTTGACCTCACTAGCGGGTACCAATGATCTAGTCGTGAGTGGTGGCCAGGCGCTTGACCCATATATCCGCATTTACGGCGGCGATGGCTATCAGTTGCTCCGCTCAATTCCGTTTGGTAACGGCATCGGGGGCCAGCATCTAACAGTAATTCCTACCGATGATGGAATGCTGCTGGGCGAGGTATCGCCTACTGTTGGCCAGGTACTACTCTATGCGCAGGACGGCAGGCGATTAGCAACAATAGGCGAGCCAGTACCTTACGTGCTTGATAATGCGGAAACGCTGGCTGCCAACAGCAATGGGGTATACACCGCCACCCGCTGGAACGAAAGTTGGCACGTGCTGGCATTTACGACCAACGGTACTTTCCGCTGGTCAATACCGGTTATACCGCCCGATGGTATGGAGCAGGCGAAGCCTGTGCTCTGTGCAATTTCGCCAGCAACGATTCTCCTCGGTTGGCGACAGCCTGGCTCCGCAGGTGTTGGCTGGATAGTACAACTGGATACTGACGGCACTATCGCTGCCTGGTTCCCACCCACACAAACCCCGGTTACCGAGGTGCGAATCTCCAATACCGGCATGACATCCACCCCGATAGTGCTGGGCGCGGATGACCGGATATATGTGCTGAGCGAAACGGCGGATGATACCCGCGTGCTGGCATATTCCCAGAATGCGCTGCTAAAGCAGAGCTACCCGACAGAGGTTAAGGGGATATCGCTGGCGTTGGCGGATTCCTCCATCCTTTGGGCCAACATGCAACAGGGCGATATGGTTATCACTAATTACCGCAAAGATGGCATTGAACTCGGTTGGCGCAGAATTCATCGGGCAGCGACACGCAGCACCCAGTTCCTCCCGGTGCGCACCCCACAATTGTGGGGTTGGCTCACATCTACTGATACCCTGATCCGAATTGATGAAGATGGCGCGGTAGTGGAAGAAGTAACGCTGCAGAGCGCACGTGGTACTTCTCTGCAAAATGTACAGTCCCTGGCCAGCGACGGCAAAGATAGAATTTACCTGTCCGTAAATGGGATAATCAGGTCAGCGCTGCTGAAGTAGTGGGGCAAAAAGCATTTTTTTGACAAACAGCAGAATTATGGTTATTCTGGTATTTGTTTAATGGGGGTAACGGGGCAAAGCCCCGGCGCGATTCACGCGTACCTAGTCTGAAAGGAGCAAAAGCTTATGTCGATGTTATCCGTTAAGAGAACATTGTTGCGTTTTTCCGCAGTGTCCGCACTCGCAGTAATGGGCACCTGCCTTTATGCGCAGACAATGACACCCACTGTGGACACCCCGAATGATATGACGGCAGCTATTGCTTCCGCCATTCCGGTGGAGCAACCCGCCGTCTTCCCGGCCACCATCACTTATGGAGATATCTCCGTCTGTGAACTATCGGTGCTGGGAGATAGATCTTCATTGATTACGGGGCAGGTGGCTTCCTGGAACTATCAGGATCTACCGGCTGGATCAGCTGATTATAAAAAATTGGCAAAACCCAGTACCAACGGCTCCCTCGCTATGGGTTATGCCCTCCCCGCCAATAGTGGATTAATCGGCGAGATGATGCAGATTAACGAGAAAACTTTTATCCGTGTCAACGATATTGATAATGGCATAATGGTTTTGACCGAAAAAAAACCGGCGCGCACCCCCTATGCCATTGTGGTACCACGGCTGCTTATTAATCGACTCGGAAATAATAACGTGGAGCCACTGAAAACCATATCCTTTAATGATACCGTCCCCATTTCCATCCCTGCAGCGATACGCAAACTGGCCGATGCCGCTGATGGCCCGATAATGGTGCTCGGCTGGGTGGAAGTACCGCAGATCAGCGGTTATGCTTTGAATGAAGTACCTTCTACCGGTGGTGACCCCTTCGGAGAGAATGTCTATCGTTTCCAGGATAAAGTAGAAGCGACCAATGCCTATGCCTTGATCATGGCCTACGTGCAGCCCCCACTTAAAACCGATACACTGGCCAACAGAGATATGCTGTCAAAGTACTTCGGCGCCTCCAGCTTGACGATGAAAGATTATCACATGGAGATTCGCGTCGCACTCATCAATGAACGCCCGCAACCAGCATATACTACGCGCAAGATATTCCTGGACGGGCTGGATAGTATTACTGTCACGGATATCTTCCATGTAAGTGAGAATGACACCACCTCGGTAATCCGCCGCGGCAATTTCATGGTATTGAGCCCGGTAGAAAACTGTTCGTTAGCATCACAATCTGGCGATAAAATGGAAGATGAAAAAGCAAAATAAGGTTGCGCCAATGACAGCCACCCAACGACCGGGGCCGGGAGGTTCCGGTCGTTTGTCATGCTATACTGATGCGCCACTCTACACAGGGTGGCTGACAACTAGCTCCACGGGTGAATTAGTGAGAGTTTCCACTATGCAGAACGATACCTTCAAAGAGGAACGCTGGCGTGAGATATTGCGGCGGCTGGGAGAGCAGGGGCGGATTCGCGTGGGCGAGTTGGCCGCACAGTTGCACGTGTCCGAAGCTACCGTGCGCCGCGACCTGGAGGCGATGAGCACGCAGGGGATGCTGCAGCGAACCCATGGCGGGGCGGTATTGCCACGCCCAACCACCTTTGAGGTATCCTTCGATGAGAGTCAGGCGCGTGCGCAACTGGAAAAGCAGGCCATCGGGGCCGCTGCCGCCGCGCTGGTACATGAGGGAGATTCAATCATTATTGAGTCTGGCTCTAGCACACTGGAGTTGGCGCGGTGTTTGATCGAGATGCCACGGCTGACGGTGCTTACGAATTCGCTGGTGATCGCGCGCGAGCTGGCGGTGAATGTAGATATTGAGATAATGGTACTGGGCGGGACGCTACGGCGGCAAAGTGCTAGCCTGGTGGGTGCGTGGGTGGGGGAGATACTCGCGAACGTGCGCGTGGATACAGCCTTTCTGGGGGTTAATGGGATCAGTGCGGGCTATGGCATCTCGGCGCCGAACCCGTTTACCGCAGAGAGCCGAAAGGCGATGCTGGGGGCGGCACGCAAGAAGGTTGCCCTGGCGGATCACAGCAAGCTGGGCGTGGACTCGCTTTACCGGGTGGCCCCGCTATCCGCGCTTGATTTACTGATAACCGACTCCGGCGTCGCGCCCGAGGAGTTATCTCGGTTTCGCGACGCCGGTCTGGAAGTGATTACCGCTTCGATTTAGTTGCCCGTTGGGGCGGTAGATTTTCCACCGCCAGGGTGGTCAGTGTTTTTCCCGTCACCAGGTTCGGTTGTAGCAGATGCCGCTACTAGTTTGGCTAATGTATCCAATTTCTTCTGCATGTCATCCAGGCGTTTCTCCAGCAGTGCCATGCGTTTGTTAAGAGCATCGTTGTCCGCCTGTATGCTCGCGAGCGAAGTATTTTTACGCAGGAAGGCATCCAACGAATCGAGCATGTCAATCTGATGGTTAGTTAGTCCGCGCCCATCGAAGCCACGTGGCCCCATGGGGCCAGTTGTGCCATTGTAGCCACGCGGGCCCATTTCGCCGCGCTCACCACGGGGGCCTTGCGGTCCGGCTATTCCATCCCATCCCGCAGGACCCTGCGGGCCTATCGGCCCCATTGGCCCTTGTGGTCCGGGCGTATATTGTGCTGTCGTTGCGCCGTCAATTCCCGGCAGACCTCGTGGCCCGCGCAGGGAATCCTGTAACGCTGCATCTGTGAGGATCAGTTGGCGCATCGCCGCAAGCAACTCAGGAGCGACGGGGGGCGCAGGAGGGGTGGTGGCCAGGTAGACCACATTGCCGGGTTCTACAGTAGCATCAGGCACCTTTGCGGTTACCCGGACTATGCTCAGGCTGGGGCTGACAATTCGCACTACATCGGCTTTAGCTATCGGTAAAATGTTTTGACGCATATCAGCGTTAGCCTGTACTAGCTTGCCCAGTAGATATTTGTCCCCGACTTGTACCCCATCACGATCACCAATATTGATGTATACATCTTCGCCATCAATAAATGCCACTTTCCCGTGGATTTCAAATTGAATAACCAGGGATCTAGCTTCCGGCTCTGGGGCAACGGTGAGCATAACTGGATCCGCAATGCTTAACGCCTCACCTGTCGCAGTAGTTGCCGGAGTGGTGAGAGTAGTCGCGGCTTGTTCTCGCGTAGGGCCGGCGGTGATATCCACCGGGGTATCCTGTGCCAGAGTGCCGAGGGAAAGGGCGAGCAGCAATGAAGTAGCTGTCGCCAGAGAATGGAATGCTTTCATAGTACGCCTCCTCTTTGTGTTTGTATTGCGATTACCTATTATACGCGAAATATCGTGAATGGTTCCAGTGGTTTAGACATAAAACCGAGGGCAGGAAACATTCTGGAAATAATTTGGAAATAAAATGATAACATCATTACTCGCCTGGCGATCGACTTCGGGTGGTTCCAAACGAGATTGCCATATTCAACGCGGGTTGTGCAGGTTAAGCTGAGGGAGAATAATTAGATGTGTACCCGTACCTGGCGCATGCTTGTCGGCATGGCGCTCCTCTTGTTTGTTGGTTCCTACGCCAGTGCGCAGGGGATCAACGAATCGATCCAGCAAGTCCAGCAGTACAACTTTGCTATCCATATTATGGCGATGTTGCTGGTCGGTTTCGGTTTCCTGATGGTCTTTGTGAAAAAGTACGGGTACAGCGCCGTCACCGGTACCTATCTGGTGGTGGCAGTGTCGATTCCGCTCTATGTGTTGTTACGGTCGTATGGAATATTCGGCAGTGAGGTAATTCCGCCGCAGACAATTACTGCGTTGCTCTTTGCGGAGTTTGCCGCAGCAGCAGTGTTAATCTCCATGGGCGCGGTGCTGGGACGAATCCAATTATACCAGTACATGCTGTTGGCGGCGCTGATGGTGCCGATGTATATGCTCAATGAGTGGCTGGTATTGGAAAATGGTGTAGGACTCACCAAGGGTTTCACCGACACCGCCGGTTCAATTACCATTCACGCTTTCGGCGCTTATTTCGGGCTGGGGCTGGCGCTGATACTCACCAGCAAACTGCAGCAAGAGCAGGCTATCGAGACCGACGCCACCTCTGACCGCTTCTCCATGCTGGGTTCCATGGTGCTGTGGATATTCTGGCCCAGCTTCTGCTGTGCCATCGTCGCCCCCGAGCAGGTGCCGCTGACGGCGATGAACACTATCCTGGCGCTCTCCGGCGCCACGTTGGGCACCTATGTGATCGGTATGCTACTGCGCAAGGGTCGCACCTCCATTGCGGACATGGCCAATGCCGCGCTGGCGGGTGGGGTGGCAATCGGCGCCACCTGCAACGTCGTCTCTCCGGGGGTAGCTTTCCTGATCGGCCTCATTGCGGGCAGTATCAGTGTTATTGGATATGTCGCCGTGCAGCCGGCGCTGGAGAAGAAACTGAAGCTGGTGGACACCTGTGGCGTGCATAATCTGCACGGTATGCCCGGCCTCTTTGGAGGCTTAATTGCGTTGTTGGTAGTGCCCAACATCGCCAGCTCCGCACAGCTGATCGGTATCGGTATCACACTGGCGCTAGCCATGGCCGGTGGGCTTTTCGTCGGTCTGCTGGTGAAGATTACCGGGAAAGAGATCGTGGCCTATGAAGACAAGGTGGACTTCGATGTAGCATAAGCGTAGTTGATCCAGTTACAATAATATGCAAAGACAGATTCTCCGGCGGGCTTTTTGCCTTGCCGGGGAAAATGTTATATGATGCTAAAGTTCAGGTTGTATCCCTGAATTATCGGAGGAGATAACTATGGTCTTAGACCTTGTCACCACATTGCTGGCTGCGGGGATGTCTCCGGCGATGCCGGGGTCCACTAGTGATGTTGAAATTCGTAGAACGGACAGTGTCGCTGATGCCAGTGCGCAGCGCCAACGTAATGAAGTTCGGCGGTTTGAGGATTCTATCGACCGGATTACGCTGCTGAATATGGCGCTCTGGTCGATATTAAAGGAGAAGTTGGGCGTCAGCGATGAGGAGTTACTGAAACGTGTGGAGGAGATAGACCTGAGCGATGGAAAGCTGGATGGGAAAGTTCGCGTTCAAGTTTCCGTTTGTCCCCATTGTAACCGGCAAATGTCCTGTAAATTTTTGCGGTGCCTCTATTGTGGTTATGCAATCCCCAATCAAGATGCTGTCATGAAAGTGATGGCTGGCCCACCGGTTGAAGAGAAGGTGCAGGAAAATATGCCCACACAAGGTAAATGGGGGCAAGAGGGGTAAATAATTATTAATAGCACCTGTTGGGTGCATTTGCATATATACAAAATTAAGCAAAAACAGTATAATTGGATATAATTTCTTGCGTGAATGCGGTATTTTTTCCGCTAAATTTATCCGACCCTGGCAAGGTATCTGTTTGAGGCATCATTAAATGACTGATCAGAAGTTGAATAATCAGTCCCGTCGGTATTTCTCCTGGGCGACTCTCGCCTTGGTGATGGCGGACATTTTTGCGTTACTATTGGCGCTATTTCTTTCTTTTATGTTGCGCTTTGAGTTCGATTTTTACAAGGCTTTTATTGATAGCGATTCCCAGTTCCACAATCATATTCAAAGTTTGCCTTACGTGTTACTAGTCTACATTATTATTTATTCACTCACCAGGTTATATCGTTACGCGTGGCGATTTGCCAGTCTAGATATGTTGCGCGACATCGTGATTGCTAATGTTTTAGGCCTGATGTCGATGGTAGTCATTCAGGCTATCTTTGAAAGTAAATATTATTATCCGTACCCAAAATCTGTGCTCTTGATTTTTTTACTATTGAGTATTGTTTTTGTCGGTGGTATGAGGATTTTACTTCGTATCATAAATCTTCACCGCGCGCATGGAGAGAATTCTTCGGTGGCAATTCCCACGGACAGACGTAGAAAACGCGTAGTCATCATGGGGGGCGGCCCCGATGGGGCGCGGTTGCTGGAAGCAATTCAAGAGGATATGCGGCATCCTGTTAAGATCGTCGGTTTTTTGGACGACGATCCGCGTAACCTAGGAGTATATATCCGCGGCGTGAAGGTACTCGGTCGATTGTCTCATCTCTTCTTTCTGTTAAATGAAAGGGCGGTGGATGAGGTGATAATCCGTATCCCCGAAGCCAGCGGATCCGAGATAAAAGAATATGTCATGGCATGTCGCAAGCAGAAGATCCCGGTCAAAGTAATCCCTGCTATGTGCGATGTGGTGTCCGGGGCGACCAAAGTAGCACAGTTGGAAGAGGTGAGCGTAGATGACCTCTTACGTCGTCCGCCTGTCACCGTGGCACTGGGAGAAATATGTAGCTATCTCGCCGGAAAGAGCGTGCTGGTAACGGGCGCGGGTGGGTCAATCGGTTCAGAGCTTTGTCGGCAGATAATAAATATGAACCCGGGGACGCTGGTACTCTTCGGACACGGGGAAAATTCAATTCACGGTATCTATCAGGAATTGAGGCAAGATTATCCGGCGATGGCAGAGAGATTGAAAGTAGTTATCGGCTCGGTATCGGATGATGTGCGGGTGGGGCAGATATTCCAGATGTATAGCCCATCAGTAGTCTTTCATGCAGCCGCGCACAAGCATGTGCCAATCATGGAGTTGAATGTACCGGAAGCGGTGCAGAATAACGTTATGGGCACGCGGTGTGTGGCAGAAGCTTGCGGACGTTATGGCGTCAAGTGCATGGTGCTCATCAGCACAGATAAAGCCGTCAACCCATCCAGTGTGATGGGGGCGACGAAATGGCTTTGTGAAGAAGCGGTACTATGCATGGCGAAGTTACATGGCGGTACCAAGTACATCACAGTTCGTTTCGGTAATGTGCTGGGTAGTCGGGGGAGTGTCGTTCCCATCTTTAAGGCGCAGATTCGGCGAGGTGGGCCGGTGATGGTTACCCATCCGGAGATGACACGATACTTTATGACGATACCAGAAGCAGTATTGTTGGTATTGCAAGCAGGAGCTGTAGGACGGAGCGGCGAATTGTATCTGTTAGATATGGGCGAGCCGGTAAAAATATTCGACCTGGCGCAGGATATGATACGGCTATCCGGCTTGGAGCCGGGTGTGGATATTCATATTCAATTCACTGGATTACGCTCGGGTGAAAAATTACATGAATCATTGAACTCGGGAGATGAGATAATCGAAGAATCCGAATATGAGAGATTATCTCGTGTGCAACGAGGGGTTACCTTTACCAGCGAAGATTATCGTGAGGTGTTGCGAACATTGCAACAGAAAGCCAGTATTGGCGATTCTGATGCGTTACTGTTATACTTGGATTCAATAGTACCTGGATTCGCGCAACAACGCTTGTTATCGGAAACCATTGCGTTGCCGGAGAACGTTTCGGTCGCGAAGTAGTTGACGTTAGTCATTTAGAGACAGGAATAGGAGATTATAGATGAAGATAAGACTGATTTCTTCGCTGGTAGCGATGTTGTTTGTCGTGTTGATTGCATTTGCGGCTACGGATACCCCACCTATACCGATACCAACAACGGGCCCCGCCCTTCCCTCTGCTGTATCGCAGACTGTTGTGCCGGGTGTAGTGGGTGAGAAGAGTTTAGATAATGTAGCATTCGCCGATGTGGATTTATCCAATTTGAAGCTCTTCGGTCATGATGTATTCCGCCCCAACCCTGGAGCAACCCCGGCTAATGGCAATGTTGTTCCAATAGATTATGTACTAGGTGTCGGTGATACTGTCTCCATCATTGTCCGCGGTACCGATAACACTGAATATGAGCGCACCAGTGCAACAATCAGCCCGGAGGGGGTCGTCAGTCTTAAACTCGTTGGTAATGTGCCGTTGGCGAACATGTCATTTGATAAAGCACGCGCAACATTAACTGCAAGATATGCAGAGTTCTACAAAGCCGGACAATTCGTTGTCACATTAGAAGTGACGCAACGTCGTACGCTTTCTGTGTACGTACTGGGTGAAGTAGTTAATCCAGGCCAGTATACCCTCCCCAGTTTATCCACCGTCTTCGCGTCATTGACTGCCGCAGGTGGCCCCACCGATTTAGGGTGCATCAGGCAGATCAGGTTGTCCCGTGCCAACCAGGCGGATAGAGTAATTGATGCCTATGACTTTTTGTTAAAAGGTGCACCTGTTGACCTGCAGATCGAAAACGGAGATAGAATCTTCATCCCGATGATCTCGGAAAAGGCGAAGTTGATCAGCATCGGTGGCGAAGTACGCCGACCGGCCAAGTATGAATTATTAAGCGAAGAGACGATGGGGCGCGCACTGGAGATCGCTGGTGGGGTTACCTCTAATAGTTCCGGTATCGCCAGACTGAGAAGGGTGGACAACGCAACAAAGAATTCCACCATTTTGGATCTGAATATCGATGATAGCGCCGGTTATAAAATCCTTGACGGTGATCAGATTATTGTCCGTCGAGTGCTGACCTTATTAAATGGCGCGGTAACAATCAAAGGCGCCGTCAATCGTCCGGGCTCATATAGCATCAAGCAAGCGAGCACTGTATCGAAATTGCTCGCGCTGGCAGATGGTCAGACCGCAGATGCCTATGTTGAGCAGGCGCTGATAACCAGTATGGATGTCAAAACCGGCGCACGTCGGCAAACAGCGATAAATGTACGCGCTATCCTCGCGGGGACGGACATTGATGTTACTCTAGCCCCTGATGATGTCCTCCAAGTATACAAGCGTTCAGAACTCCCCACTACTCTAATGGATGTGGTCTGGGCCAAAGGCGCCGTACTGCAGCCGGGTTCATATTTCTATAAACCTGGGATGAGAGTTAGTGACCTGGTGCACCTCGCACTGGGCACCGTGAGTGGCGCATATCTAAAACAAGTCCACCTCATGCGCTACCCGGCATCATTTGCTGTCGCTGCTGATGGAACTTTATTACGACCGTCAGTAATACTGATTGATCTGGAGAAAGCTTTAACGGGCGATAAAGCCGAAGATATAGAATTGATGGCTCGCGATGAGGTACAGATATATAACAGCAGTGAACTACCTAGTAACCTATTGGACCAGGTAACCGTCGAAGGTGCCATCGTACGGCCGAAGAGCTACCCGTATCAGGATGGGATGCATGTCGCAGACCTGGTGAAATTGGCGTTAGGCACGATGCCGGATGCCTATCTGAAGCAAGCACAAATTTTCCGATACCCCTCGACGACCGATATCGCAGGTTCGAAGGACCCGGATTCGCTACAGCGTTCCGTGATGAATTTCGATCTGGCGCAAGCGTTGATGAATCCGCTTTCCGATCAGAACATCCTGCTGCAGCCGCGAGATATAGTTAAGATCATCGGAATCGGCGATCTACCCAATGATTCGCGCGAAGAAGTCAGTGTTGAAGGCTCAGTTATCCATCCGGGTAAATTCCCGATCAAAGCAGGAATGCGGGTAGCCGATCTCATTGAAAGCGCCTACGGTTTGAAGGTTGATGCTTATCTGTTAACGGCGGAGATTAACCGTTATCCCGCACCAGCGATCGGTGTGGATGCTAATTTATTACAGGCACGCGTAATCCTAGTTGATCTCTCAAAAGCACTGGTGCCGGGCAACGTTGATGAAAACGTTTTACTGCAGCCCCGCGATGTGCTGAAGGTATATTCGCGGACGAATTTTTCTAATGATCTACTAGATATAGTACGTATCGATGGGCAAGTGCAAAATACGGGTAGTTACCAGTTCAACAGTGGCATGCGAGTAGCTGAATTGATCGCACTGGCGCACGGCATCACCACCAATGCTTATATGGCTAATGTGCAGATATACCATTACAAGTCAGGCGAGACAGCTTCAATGGATTCATATGACATGACGGATATCTTGAAGTACGACGCAAAAGCCGAGGTACCCGGCAATGTATTGCTAAGCCCGCGCGACCGTGTGGTAATTAAATCTCGGGCGGATGTCACGGACTTGGTGGTACATGTAGAAGGCGAAGTCAACGAACCGAAGTCCCTGACCTATTATAAGGGAATGAAAGTATCCGATGCACTATTCCTGGCAGGTGGGTTGAAGCCAAACGTCGCTCTCGATCATGCGCTGATCATGCGGCTGAACGGGAAGACCATGAAAGAAGAGATGCTCGACATCTCACTCCGCGGCGTGATGCAGCAGCCGCCCGATCCATCGCAAAATATTGAGCTGTTGAACAATGACCGGCTGGTAATTTATTCGCAGGAATATGTTGGTCTCAAGAGTAACGTGAATATCGAAGGGGCAGTTAGTTCACCGGGGAGCTATCCATTCTACGGTGGGATGACGGTGAATAACCTGATATTCATCGCAAAGGATCTGCAGCAGGATAGCTATGCTACCCGCGCCAATTTATACCGCTTACTTCCGGACAATACGATCAGAATGATCCCAGTAAACTTGTTGGCTGCACGGGAGAATCCCGCCGGTTCGGATAACCTACTCCTGCAAGCAAGCGATCGTCTCGTTGTATCAAAGCGCACGGATATGGAAGAGCCGCAGATAGTGAAGATCAATGGATTTGTCCGCAAAGCCGGAGAGTTCCCGCTTTCGATTGGGATGAAGCTGTCTGATGTGGTTGCGCTGGCTGGGGGGCTAAAACCGGAAGCGGAGCAGAAACTTTACTTGAACCGCGTTGGACGCCCAGTACAGGAGATTATTGTAACTATTGGCGAAAAGGGCCTGGTAGTCATTAATTTAGACCCGTTCCTGCAGAAGAATGACCTGATCACAGTACGGGAAAATTCGGAATATCTGAATATGACCAAAACAGTATCTGTACAGGGAGCGGTAGCCCATGCAGGCTCCTTCCCAGCTTACAATATCACCCGTGATAATCCCGTCACGCTGAAGCAACTGTTGGCCAAAGATGGTATGACCGGAGGGTTACTCTCTACTGCTTATCCGGGCGGCATCGTTCTTTATCGCAGTGAAAAGGCAATCCGCAGTGACGAGCAACGCCTAGAGCTTTCCAAAATCCTTTCAGATATGGATCAGAGTATGGGGCTAACGCCAGGCAAAAATCAATTTCAAACCGGAGTGGACCAGATGACCCCGGAACAGATAAATACGCAAAATGTGGCGAATATGACCGACTCATTGACTAAGGTACTCACTACTGACCAGAACACCAAAGTAGTGATGATCGTCAGTCCGCGAAGTATGACCGACCTAGTGACTCGTATAACGATTCCGATCAATGCAGCCGAGATACTCTCGGGCAAACCCAATACGTTGGATATCGCCCTGTTGCCGGATGACATAATTTATGTTCCAGAGCGGCCGACCATTGTTACAATATTGGGTGGCGTTTTCCAGAGCGGCTCGGTTCTGTATGCAGAGGGCACTAAGGTGGAGGGTTACCTAAATCAGTGTGGTGGGGTTGCTGATGACGGAGATGCAAAACGAATCGTTATTATGCGTATGAACGGCGTAGTCTACCCCGCCAAGAACGTTGCCAAAATTCAGCCGGGCGATATCATAATTGTCCCGACGAAGTTCAAAACAAATACCGTGAAGACCCAGAGCGAATTCGAGAACGCGATGAGAAGCATCTCGCAGGTAGCGTTAACAGTGCTCGGTGTCTCGCGATTATTCTAGTCAATAGATAACGATCAGACAGGATGAGTGAAGATATGAGTGAAATATCCATGACCGAAGAGAATAATAATGATGTACGCCCGAGTTTTGTAGTTCAGCTACAAAAGCATTGGAAGCTGCTACTCGGCGGGCTACTTGTCGGCTCGTTAATTGGTGCCGGTATGGTATGGAACAAAGCGGCGGATTACACCTCCACGGCGACCATTATCTTCCCGAATAATCCTGGCGGTAGAATGGCCTCGTTGCCCGGGGGCGCTGGGGGTGGTGATATGCCATCGATGCCATTATTGGATGGTATCCGCATGGTTCCACAGCCGGGCACCAGCGCAGATACTGCGATGATGCTCTTGAAAAGCCGCCGCTCATATCGGGGAATAATGGAGAAGATGAATGCGGATTCCACGACCACTAGCGGGAGCGGAAGTAAAGCAAATATTGTAATGGATCACTATAACGTCAACACAGAAGATAGATTGTTCGTTATACTCGATAAAACAATCAACATGAAGGTGGGCAAAAACGGTGAACTGCTACTCTCGATCACAGATACGGATAAGGAATTTGCAGGCAAACTGGCGCAGAAGGTAATTGAAGAACTGAATTCAATGACACAGGAACTGCGCCTCAATCCAGCGGCTGAGAGTGTAGACTTTCTTGACAAGCAACTGCGTATGGCAAATACTAACTTTAATTCCAGCCAGAGTGCCTTGGCGGCGTTCCAGAAAGAGAACAATTTGATCTCTCTTCCAGATCAAGCTAGAGCCCTGGCCGCGCAGTATTCCTCGATGCAGGATGAAGTAAATAGGGCTGAGATGACAGCAAAAATAGCCAAAGCCCAGTATGACAAAGCAGCGCAAGATACTGGCTTTATGATTAAAAACTTTGTTGATCCATCTGGTGGACCTGGTAGTGCCGCGGGTAATTCACTCACCGCACTATATAAGAAGGTGAAGGACCTGGAATCAGAGCGAGCAATTCTGCTAAACAAGTTAACAGCGAACCACCCGGATGTACAGAATAAGGACAACCAGATAGTGGAAGCGAACCGGATGCTCAACGAAGAGGTAAAACGACAGAAGGAACTATTAAAAGGCGATGTATCACCGAGTGTGATAGATATGGCCGTCAACTCTTTCGTCGCAAGCGCCAAGTATGATGGTTTAAAGATAGCACTGGGAAAAGTTAAAGAGCAAGTAAAGGGACTGCCGGATCAGGAAGGTAAATTTACCAGCCTGTCGGCTGATGTCGAAGCAGCTGCTAATTCAATTAAGATGTATCGGGGAGAATTAGAGAAAGCAAACCTGCTAGCCAAAGATAGCGGGCACTTATTTGAAGTACTGGATGCACCGGAAGTGCCGACAGAACCGAATGCGCGCGGACGTGGGAAGACGATTGCGATATTTGCGCTACTGGGTTTGTTCCTGCCTATGGCATTGCCCGCGATCAAATTCTCTCGTCAGCTACAGGAATATGAAGATGCATTACTCGCTAATGCGGAGAAAGCATCAGATCACAGCGGTTGTCCGTTTATGAAGAATGCACAGCAGCAAGATAATGACCAGTGAGAAATAGGCCAGCGATATCACATACCCCATGGCTGCTGCGCTTGATGGTGCTGGCGCTATGGGGTATATTGACCATAAGAGGGGTAAATGCTGCACCAGCGCCTCCTATAAATACTGACACTGTTACCTTCTGGCAGCGGTTGCATCCAGAATTCCCTAAGTTATTGAGCAGAACGCAGCTCAAACCACGTATCGAATACATTGGAGGCCTGGCGGTCAATTATTATCCTTCCAATTATGCACAGGAGATGAATGGCCGCACGCTGGAGAGCTTTGAGCTGAATATCAGCACATTTCGCGTCATTAATAGTAACCGGAATAGTTGGTTGGATCTGTTTTTTTCGCTGGTTATCTACCTGGGCAAGGCTGGCTGGCTGGTATTGGTGGCGGCCTTGTTCTGGTTCTATCGGCGCAATATGCTCATTGTTTTGTTAGGCTCGCAGGCCGCCGGTGCGATAGTGGTACATTTATTGAAAAATACTTGCTCCCAGCCGCGTCCGGGAGTGCTTCTTCCTAACATTACGCTAATGGAAAAAGTATATATTGGGTCATTCCCTTCAGCGGATGTCTGCTTCGCAGTAGCATTAGCAGTTGTACTGATTAGCATAGCGAAGACGTGGTGGCAGAAACTATTGTGCGTCGTATACCCGCTGTTGATCATGTATGAACGGGTCTATGTGGGAGCACATTTCCCGTTGGATGTCTGTGCAGGAGCTTTGATAGGCTTGCTGGCGACATTGGCAATACAGCGGCTATATCGTAGTCGACCGCCTAGTGAGAGTGAAAAAATTGCAAATCAGTTGTCGTAGCTATAACACTATGGTATACTCTCTTATTGAGGTATCCTTTTAATGGCAAAAGTTCGGAATGTCAAACTGAAGGACCATACGATACTCGCTCTGGATGTTGGAACTCGCTTCATAAAGATGGCTGAGTTGCGCCTGAATAAGGGTGTAATTCAACTGTTGAATGTGGCTATGGCCCCGACACCGGCGGGTATGCTTGATAACGCGCAGCTAATTGACCCGGTGGGACTGGGGAAATTTGTACGTGACGTCTGGCAGGTAAATCAATTTTCGGCAAAAAAAGCGGTTGTCTCTATCAACGGGCAATCGTCGGTAGTAGTTCGTCCGATTGATTTACCTAAGATGACGAAAAAAGAGCTGAAGGACACCATGAAGTTCGAGGTAGAACGGCACATACCGTTCTCAGCGGATGAAATCTACATGGATTACGTCCCTCTGGTTGCTCCAGAAGATCTGCCGGATGGTGAAGAGAATATGCGTGTCCTTCTTGCAGTAGCGCAGGAAGAACTGATATATTCATACTTGAAGATGCTCAAAGTCGCCGGCCTCACCCCGATTGCCCTGGACGTACAGATTCTCGCCGTCATCCGTTCTATGATAGATATCAACCGCGAAGAAGGTTCCTATGATGACGTGGTGACGCTGGTGAATATCGGCGCCGGCTTTACCGAGATATCAATCGTCGACAAAGGCATGCTCACCTTCGTGCGTGTGGTGCCTATCGGTGGCGATGCTCTCACCGGGGCTATTGCTGACCAGATGGGCCGCAGTTTTGAAGAAGCGGAAGAGTTAAAGATCGAGCACGGCAAAGTCTTCCTCGATAGTACGGTAGGCGAGTTGCCAATGCCCACGGAAGATATGTCGTATAACCCCTATGGCGACATGCCCGTAGAAGATTCATTCGTCTTACCGATTCCGCCGCAGCTCTTCACCCTGGAGGAAGCCGAGCCAGTAGCGGAGACTCCATTTATTTCGACTGTTGTCGAGCTAGACGATAATAACGTACCCTTTGTCAGCTCTTTTGATGACGAGGAAAGATCACCGGGCAGCTTCTCGCTTGATGATGACGGTTCGGTAACACCACCTGCTTTCGCCGACTTCGATGCCGGGGCTATGCCAGCTGATGAGAACACCGGCGAAGCTCCGCTCTTTGACTTTGGCTCGGAAGTTCAAAGTCAAATGCCAGCTCCATTATCACGGCCTGCCACTAATGATGATGATGTGCCCTCTATGTTCTCTTCGCCAACACCCGCACTGGGGGCGATACCAGAGGACGACCTGCTGTCATCCTATGCTGCTACTCCCTTCATACCGGAGGGCATCAACCCCCCAGCGGACGATCTGCTGGCAGAATATGCGGCAACTCCCTTCATCCCGGGACATGATGCCGATGATAGCGGATTTGAACGTCCGGATAGTTCGCGTAGCGATATCTTCCAACGGCGAATAGCGGAATCAATGTTGCCTACCATCGGCGAACTGGTAATGGAAATTCGTCGCTCGCTCGAATATTATGGTGGTCGCGAGCCGGATAGCATAATCAGCACGGTATACCTATATGGCGGGGGAAGTCGCCTGCCGAATCTATCGGAGTTTATTACACAGGAGTTGGGGGTGAAAGTAATAACTGCTAATCCATTGCCCCAACTGGATATCTCGGCGCTACGACAACCAGCCGAGTATGTGGAAGAATTGACCCTCGCTCTCCCGGTTTGTATCGGGTTGGGTCTGCGAGACATGTTAGTCTAAGGAGAGGTGGGAAATCATGATTAAAATTAACCTGTTACCACCGTGGATACATGAGCCTAAAAGGATTATCATCCTTACGATCATATCGTTGGTCATTGGCGGCATGGGTGCCGGAGTGCTGAATGCAGCAAAAAACGACTTACTCGGCCCGGTAGATGCCTACTATAAGGAAATTGCGGCATTTGGCAAGCAGGAGGCGCTATGTAAAGAACAGGCGACGATAGCTAGTACCTGGCAAGGTGACGCTACCAAATATGATGAATATGTCAAGTTCTTCTCTGGCGCTGGCGTAAAGGCGTATAATAACAGTATCGCTGATGTGTTGGAAGAGGTTGCCACTAAAATTGGTACATATCCGGGTGCATATTACCAGTCGGTAACGATTGCTGATAAATCAGTGACCCTGAACGGAAAAATTAAAGGCCTGATGAATTTCGCTAACTATTACTTTAAAATGAAGGCGGCTGGTATGAAGTTAACACCTAATGCCAAGCCCTATGCAACTTCCCTGGATCAGGAGATTGCACTGGCGACATCTGGATCAATTACAAAGACAGTGTTACCTGCTCCGACACCACCAACAGGGACACCGGCTGCCGTATATACTGATTTGTACAAAGCTGCTGGCGGCGGTGCTGCCGGTGGTGCAGGCGATCCTGGCGGAGGGGGGGCACCACCGACAGGTACCCCAACGACTGGTACGATAGCCCCGAATTAGGGATAATAACTCGTTCTGTTTGGAAATTGTAAGAGGTAAGACATGTCAAAGTTGACACCGTTTTTCCGGAAAATTAAATGGTATTATATCCTGCCCATCTACCTGATCGGTATTGGGTATGGGTGGTACTCAATGTATCAGAAGCAAGTCGTGCCCGCCATGAAGCAGGTTACGGATGATAAAGTGATATGGACAAAAGCCCAAGATGACATGGATAAAGCAATTCTAGGCTACGGCGCCAGCATCAGTTCGCAGGAAAAGAGCACCAAGTCATTCTATGATGGCTATAATAAGTTCATGATGATCCAGAATACCATGCCCGAGATATACGATATGAAGGCGAAATATCCAACCGCAGCTACAGACGATGCGGGGCTGCTCGAATGGTATCGTATAATGGGCACCGGCGTCTGGCTGACGGAATTGCAGAAATGGTCAGCCAAGTATAGGTTAGAAAATGCGCCGCAACCCTATGCTTTTGACACGGGGATAAATCTAGGATATGGCAATCAATATCCCTCCGCTAGAATTATTTCGCAGGATTTTGGTACACAGACCTTCCATGCAAATGGCTACGCTGAGCTCATCACGCAGGTGCGCAATCGCGTCGGCTACGGCTATTGCCCATTGATCATCACTCCGGGTGGTGGTGGCGCTCCTGGCGCTCCTGGTGCTCCCGGTGCTCCCGGTGCTCCCGGGGCTACTGGTGCTCCCGGGGCTACTGGTGCTCCCGGGGCTACTGGTGCTCCCGGGGCTACTGGCGCTCCCGGGGCTACTGGCGCTCCCAAAACCAGCTTTCTGCCTTTTAATAATTTAAGCAATACCCGTGCTACTACCTTCGGTACATTATTTGCTGGCATACGTTCAAATCAGGATGCAGGGGATGAACCACCTCCTGCGGCAAACACCCCCGCCCCCAAAACAACTACGCCCGCACCGGCGGCCCCTGCTCCAGCAGCTCCAGCAGCTCCAGCGGCTCCAGCTGCCCCGGCAGCACCGGCGATGCAGATGAGCATAACGTTGGATGGCAGTGATGCTGATTATATTCCATCCCGCCCGAAGTTGAAGATGTCCTATACCTGTAAAGGGTATTTCATGACCAAAGGGTGGAATCCGGTACCAGAAGCGCAAACGAAATTGAAGGCAGCGGAGGACCTGTATAATGCTCCGGCGCCGAAACTACCGCCGACCCCGAAGCCAGGTACGGCTCCGAAAATTTTCGGGATATACGTGTTCCCGAAATCATAATTTTGCGCTTCCGATTTGGAGGAAGATATGAATAGCGATAATAAAGGTAAAATACTACTGATGGCTGGGTTGCTGGTGTTCTGCATCGCCGCCTTCCTCGTGTTTTACCTGCTACAAGGTAAAAATCAAAAAAAGACTCCCGGCAATGATATGGCGAACACCCCGACACCCACGGGGATGCCTTTCAGCGCGCCGGGCAACTCCAGTTATACCGGCTCCCCAGCCGCGAATGTCAGTACACGCCCGCCTTTGACGCCACCTGCGGCACCGGAGATGATATCCGGCAATGCCGGGCCTACTGCCGGTGTCACTGACCCATTCGCGGGCGGGCCAGCACCGCCTAAACCGCCGTCGGATCCCAATGGCGGAAATGGTGGCTCTGGTGGGAATGGTAGACCGTACGTCCCGCCGCCGCCGCCGAAACCGGAATGGGAAGTTCCCATCCCGGATCTGGGCGGAGTGGTGATGAAGCCAATTGATACATCAGGTGGTGGAGCAGAACCGGCGGGGGATGGCGCTCCTGGCCCTGTTGGTGGCCTTCCGCAAGATGGCCAGCGAGCTAGCAATAATGCCACACCTTACCTGGTGGCAGAAAAAAACCCCCCGAACATGCGCTTGCAAGGGCCAGATGGGGTATATACAGGTTGGTTGATAAATAATAATGGATATGCTGGGCTCTATGTCGCACTCCCTTCGGGTAAAACAGCAATGTTAGCTGCCGGGGATTATCTGTGCGGCTTGAAGATTCGTTCGCTATCAGCCCACCAGATGATATTAGAGAATGAACAGACCAGACAGCAATTGAAGGTTCCGTTCTCCAACACAGCAGCCATTGGGGGCACGACCTGAAGCAATAGCCGTCCGACGGTAATAGTTAGATAATTGAGGTACATGAGCGTGGTACTTAATTCCGATATGCTATCGGTGAAAAAATATACGCTTAAGACGATGGTGAGAGCCGTCAATTTTGTAGGAGGTATTTGATGCGTCGAGTTTTATGGCTTGCTAGTTTCAGCATAGTGCTGGTTCTTGGTTCAAATTTTAATGTGGTAGCTCAGGATCAGTTCACTGATACTGATGCTATGGACCAGGCAACGACAGCAACGGCTATCCCTGGTGGTCTGGAAATTGTAGGAGCTAGTGCGCCGATTTTAGGCACCACCGCTGGTGACATGGTGACATCAATCACCGTGCCGGATATCTATTCAACTACCGCGAATATTGATGGGACAACAGCTGATGGCGGCACCACAGTAGTTGCAGAAGCTGCCGACAAGTGGGGGATTATCAAAGTAAATTACGCAGATATCTCCAGCCTAGTACAGGCATTGGGTGGCCAGATGTTGCCACTCACCTTATCTACGATGAACTCACCTATGTCAATGGGCCAATATCCGCAGGGATATCGGAGTAGTAATAATAATGGCTATTCCGCCTCCGGGACAAACGGCCAGAACGGTAGCAACAACAACAACAATAACAACAATAACAACAATAACGGCTATAACCAGAACAGTTACAATAACAATAACAATAACAACAACGGTTATAACCAGAACGGTTACAATAACAATAACAATAATGGTTATAACCAGAACGGTTACAACACTAATAATGGCTATAACCAGAATACTAATAATGGCTATAACCAGAACGGTTATAATAACCAGTACACAAACACAAGTCAGCAGTACCCATACAACAACACGAATACCAACGGTCAGTACCCGTACAACAATACGACCACTAACAATCAGTACCCGTACAACAACACGACCACTAACAATCAGTACCCGTACAATAACACGACCACTAACAATCAGTACCCGTACAACAACACGACCACTAATAATCAGTACCCGTACAACAACACGACCACTAATAATCAGTACCCGTACAACAACACGACCACTAATAAT
>JBBRXO010000017.1:0-33941 GCA_038248345.1 Armatimonadota bacterium
GGTAATACACCTATATCCTGAATAAATATTTTAGCCTCGGGCAACGCCCGGGGTAGCGTTCCGCTATGCTAGTATTCCCCTTTCCCCGCAAAACCCGTAAAATAAAGCCATGAATAACACGACCTCCCCTCGTATTGGCGCGGTGGTGCTGGCCGGTGGGCCGGTGCCGAAGTCGCTGGCCGACCGGTGCGCCCACCGCGCGCTGCTGCCGCTGGGTGGGCGGTTTATTATCGAGTATATCCTCGATGCGCTGGCGGGGACGCCGGAGATATGCGCCACGGTGGCGGTGGTACCGGCGGCGGCGCACGAAGCATTGGGGAAATACGCACCACTGCTGGTGGATGCCGGAGACTCCCTGATGATTAACATGGCGCGCGGGGCGGAGGCGCTGGTAGGCGCGGGGGTGACGCACCTGCTCTTCGTCACCGCCGACATCCCGCTCATCACCCCGGCGGCGTTGAGCAGCTACCTGCAAGAGAGCCTGGCCACCGGGGCGGACTTCACCTACCCCATCATCCCACGTGCCGACTGCGAGGCGCGCTTCCCCGGGGCCAGGCGTACCTATGTCAAAATCCGTGACGGGGTCTTCACTGGCGGCAACGCGGTCTTCGCCGGGGCAAACTTTTTCGAGGACAAGCAGCAGTTGATCGAGGATGTCTACAATGCCCGCAAAGCCCCGCTGAAGCTCGCCGGGATACTCGGCTGGGGCACGCTGGCCCGTTTCCTCGCCGGCACCGCCGACCTGGCTAGCCTGGAGGCAGTAGCCTCGCGCATCCTCGCCGCCCCCGCCCGCGCCATCATCAGCCACTATGCTGAATTGGGGTTCGATGTGGATAAACCGGAGGACTTAGAGGTGGTGGGTTCAACGCTCAATGTTCAACGTTCAACGAGTTTGCCATAGAAATTATTTATGCTGGGATTGAAATCCCGGCTGCAGGGCACTTCCACCTTCGCCATCCTGGCTACGGCGGACAGAAACGCGCCGGTCGTCCGCCTTCGCGGACTTGTCTGGCCCTTCGACTGTAGCCCGCGCCCGCCGTGGCGCGTATTTGCTAACACCAAACGCGCCACGGCGGGCGCGGGCTACGGTTACACGTTAGTGAATTTGCCGCTGTTAGCCACCTCCTTCAGAGGGTGGTTATGGGGAACAAATCTACTCTGGTTTAATATCTATCTGCGCGCCAATTCCGCGTAGCTTCTCTTTCATCGCCTCATAACCTCGCAGCACGTAATGTAGGCCTGCCACTTTACTCTCGCCGCGCGCGGCCAGGGCGGCCACTACCAGGGCGGCACCGGCGCGCATGTCGGCACCTTCTACTGCTCGGCCTTCTAACTCGGTGACGCCCTCAATAGTTGCCTGGCGACTGTCCTCCAACTTCACCTTGGCGCCCATGCGGCGCAACTCATGTACGTAAGTGAGACGTCCGTCGTAGATGCCTTCAATTATTGAGCTTCCCCCTGCTGCGAGGCACATAAGTACAACGATAAGCGGCTGCAAATCAGTAGGGAAACCAGGGTACGGTTCGGTGAAAACGGTAACACCGCGGAGCTGTTTCTCGTAGCGCACGGTGACGGCATTCTCCTCGCGGAGCACGGTTGCGCCCATCTCCTCCATCTTCTGCAATAATGATTCCAAGTAGGCTGGCTTTATGGGCGAGACACGCACCTCACCGCGGGTAGCTAGGCCTGCCGCCAGATAAGTGCCCGCCTCAATTCGATCGCAGACAATCTCATGCGAACAGCCGTGTAGACGTTTACTACCCGTGATCTCCAGGCGATTAGTTCCCACGCCGTCTATACTAACACCTGATGCCTGTAAAAAGGCGCAAAAATTCTCTACTTCGGGGTCAGCAGAGGCGTTCTCGATGATCGTCTTCCCGTCTGCCAGCGAAGCGGCCATCGCCACATTGAAGGTAGCGCCGGGGCTGCGGAATTGCGGGTTGAGCGTCACTGTCGCCCCCTTCAAGCCGAACTCAGTGGAGACCACCACTACGTCCGTCTTCTCCTCGGAATGCACTCCCAGCTTCTCCAGTGCCTCTACCACGTAGTCTACCGGCCGGCTACCGATAGCACACCCACCGGGCAGTGGCACTTCCGCCTGCCCGAGTCGCGCCAACAATGGGCCAATTATGTAGAACGACGCCCGCATGGCAGCAGAAAGGTCACGATCGGGACGAATGGAAGTTAGCTCACGTGCATCTACAGTGACAGTGTTTCCGGTAATAGTCACCTTCGCTCCGAGTAACTCCATCAAGCGACACATCTTTTCAATGTCCGATATCTGCGGCACATTCGTCAAGGTCACCACATCCTGCACCAGCAGCGTCGCTGCCAAGATCGGCAACGCCCCATTTTTACACCCGCTCAACGTCACCTCGCCGAACAACGGTGTACCACCAACTATATGAAAAATATCTGACAAAGGAGTCCTCCTCAGGAATAGTTCCAAGTTTCAAGTTCCACGGCTGGGCTAATAGATCGCGCCCCCGTTCTCATGGGCGAGACGCCCATGCTACGGCTATTTCCACAGATTATAAATCATCCACGACATCAGAAAGTTGGTTGCGTACATAAGTACTATGCTCCATACTACGGCGATGGTGGTTGCTTTGCCGACCCCGGTGGCGCCACCCTCGGCTTTCAGTCCGGCAGTGCAACTGACAATGGTGATGATTATCCCGAAAATTACTGTCTTTAGCAAGCCGCCAAAGACGTCTTTCATTTGCAGAAATGTCTCGGCAGATTTAAAAAATGTCTGTGTAGAAATGCCGCCATCGGTCACTGATATCATCAAGCCGCCGATATTGCCGAATAAATTAGCGAATACGGTAAGAAGCGGAAGCATGATGATGCAAGCCAGAAGGCGCGGGGTGACTAGATAACGCACCGGGTTTACCGCCAACGCGCGCAGGGCATCCACCTGGTTGGTGATTTTCATCGAACCTAGCTCGGCGGCAAAGGAAGAACCGATACGCGCCGCCACCACTACGCCGGTAAGGGTAGGCGCCAACTCACGCGCCATAGCAATTGTCACCGCCGAACCGATGAAAGACGAGCCACCATAGAGCACCAGCAAGTGTGCGATATGTAACCCAAAAACAAGGCCACCGAAAAAGAGCGTGACCACAACAATCGGCAATGAATCAAAACCCACTATCGCCATCTGCGAGAGGATACGATACCACGTCCGTTTGCGAATGCCAGGTATCCCCATCATGGCGTCGGCAAACATCATCAGCCCGGCTCCCAGTGAGTTCAGCCCGCTGATGCCCCCTCGTCCAATATTCTCAATCGGTTTCAGCAATTCCATAAGTTATTAATTTCTGCACCTGCAAGTAAAAGCCTGCCGGATTATACAAAATGACAATGATCCTTTACTACCGGAGTTATTTCTCGAAACCCCATTATTCTGCTGGGGTCTAAAGTCCCGGCTGCTTAGCGCTACGCGCCGGTCGTCCGCCTACGCGGACTCATTCCGATCGAAGGTAGTCCGCGTAGGCGGACGATTTGCATTTTTATGCCAAACTCCCGGGATTTCAATATCAGTGAGAAAGAAGTTTTGCAATCACCTCAAAATCTTCACAAATAACTTGACAGCTACCAGCATTTCGCACAGACTATTGATAATTAACAACCGGAGAGCATATCTATGAAATTGGCTAAAACTTCAACTACACGAGCTGCGATTATAGCAGGCGTTGCTGGCAGCGCTGTCGCGGTGGTAACTTATCTGGTTATCCACAAGCCAGAATGGCGTCGCCCCGTCCTCGGATTTGCCCGCAATATTCTGGCCGGGTTGGAAGGCTTGACGCGATGGCATGATCGCTAGGCCGCTAATCCCTATGTAACGGGCAACTTTCACGCGGCTCACTTCCCGGTGAAAAGTGACGTGCGACAGGATGCGGACAGGCTCCCGTAGCTATCTTGCCGCTCTCCGAACATACCACAACCGTCAGCATCCGCGTTGTTTTGATAACGGGCGGTTTATCATTTTCTTTCGGCTTCACCGCCGGGGCAGTTGGTGTACCCTCCGGCTCATTAGATTTTGTACCTGTTTTGTCGGCGTTATCCCCGGATTTATTTGCCGGTTTACTCGTCGCATTATCATTACTTGAAGAGTGTGTCGCTTTCGTCTTCACTGGTTTGTAGCTATCGAAATCACTCTTCATCTGTGCATGCTCATCCACCATGATTGGCTGGGCGATCTTCATATATTCACGCCAGATCGGGGCTGGCACGGTACCACCGAAGGTGCGGTTCATCGGAGAACTATCGCGGTTACCCACCCACACCACGGTACACAGGTCATCTGTGTAGCCGGAGAACCAGGCGTCTTTGTAGCTATTGGTAGTGCCCGTTTTACCTGATGCGGGGAAGGGGCAGCGTGCTGCAGTCCCGGTACCATGATCAATAACCCCACGCATCATCGTCTGCATGGTATTGGCAATATCTTCCGGGATAGCTCGCTCCGGTTGCGGGGTATTCTCGTAAATGACCTCACCAGTAGAAGTGGTGATGCGGATAATACCGGTGTATGGATTATGTACGCCGCCATTAGCCAGCGTGCCATACGCCGAGCAGAGATCAAGCGGTGATACTTCGGAGGCACCGAGTGCTGTCGATAGATAAGGTTGCAATGGGTGTTTGTCTTTGTTACCAATGCCCATTGTGTAAGCGGTTTCGATGATGTTTTTGATACCCACATCCGCTGCGATACTGGCAGCAGCAGCATTACGTGAATTCCACAACGCTTTTTTCAAAGGCATCGAGCCATTGTATGAGCCATCAGAATTTTTGGGGCTCCAGAACT
The DNA here is from genome assembly GCA_038248345.1 of Armatimonadota bacterium. GTDB lineage: Bacteria > Armatimonadota > Hebobacteria > CAIYQO01 > CAIYQO01 > CAIYQO01. The sequence continues at coordinate 4,811 of JBBRXO010000017.1, forward strand.
TGCCCCCACCCGCCGGGTACTTGCGCAACTCATCCTTAACTGTCGTTTCCGGTGTGTAACAATTCATCAAAGCGGTTGTGTAGACAAAAGGCTTGAAGCATGAGCCCGGCTGACGGAATCCCTGTGACACTACATTGAATTTACTGACAGTGTAATTGATGCCGCCCACCATCGCCTTAATGTACCCGGTCTTCGGGTCGATGCTGACCAGTGCGCCTTCATCGATATTCCTACTCTTATTTGCCTTAATTTGCTGGGATACTTCATCCTCAGCCACCTTCTGCATGCGTGGATCCAATGTGGTGTAGATTATCATGCCAGCTTTCAACATACGGGCCGCATCTTCAGCGCCATAGCGTCGCTCCAGCTCCTGACGTTTAATGTAGTCGACGAAATAGGGGGCAAAACAATCCGCTGTCTGACTGATGGTCTTTTCGGGGGCTAGCTTCACTGTCTCGGCTTTCGCTTGTTGATAGTCGGCATCGCTGATAACGCCATTATCCCGCATAGTAGCCAACACTAGATTGCGGCGATTTACTGCTTTATCCAGATGGTTGTAAGGGTTATATTCTGTCGGGCTTTTAGGCATCCCGGCGAGGAGCGCAGCTTCTGCCAGAGTAATGTCTTTTGCATCCTTGTCGAAGTAATTACGTGCTGCCATCTGCGCCCCGTAGGACTGTAAGCCATAATGATTGGAACCATAGCAGATCTGGTTCAGATAGGTTTCTAATATCTCATCTTTGGAGAAATGCCGTTCCAGCTCCAACGCCAGCACTATTTCCTGCAATTTACGCGTAATGTTCTTCTTCGGGGAAAGATAAAGGCCGCGCGCTACCTGCTGTGTTATTGTAGATGCGCCTTCGCGGGCCCCACCTGCGCTTACATTCTTCACCAGTGCGCGCGCAATGCCGCGCAAATCAATCCCTGGATGACTGTAATACCGCTCATCTTCGATAGCCAGCGTAGCGAGCATGATATTCTGCCCCATACGGTTCAACGGCACAATCTCACGGTTCTCCGATTGATCATGAACCTTTGCCAGCAAAGTACCATCGATCGCCAATATACGCGTTGGTACCGGTAAAACAATGCTGGAAAGCTCATCACCTTTGGGCAGCACTTTCGATACTGACGCAAAAATACCGGCGATGAAACCGACAATCAGCATGGCCCCCAAAATGACAGAAATGGTAAAGAAACGTGCTACTCCATACCACCATCGGCGGGCAGAACTTATCTTCGGCGAAATTGACTTCTTGTTCATTAAATCTATTATCCAGTACCGGAGGCAAAAACCGGCACAACTACCCAATCTTTATAATACCCTATTTTGCCATTTTTAGCACCCCCCGACTTGACGAAGCTCCCCCGCCTGGCTATACTAAGAACCAACGATGCCGGATGGCGCAATTGGCAGCGCACCTGATTCTGGATCAGGGGGTTCTAGGTTCGAATCCTAGTCCGGCAACCACTTTTTAGGCGTGAAAATCGCTAGATTCCTCTTATTTGGCACCCATTTGCTACCCGCGCTCTAATTCTCTATGTGTTTTCTGGCTCAATTCAAACTCAAAGTGGTGTGTTATGATGTCTTTTTACACTGGAAATCAATTCGGTTATGCAGTCGATACCGCGTAAATTGCTAGTCTCATAGCTCTATTATCTGGTACAATAGCAACAGAGGCTCTACATGGCTTATCAATCCCTATATCGCAAATATCGTTCCCGTGGTTTTAATGACCTGGTGGGGCAGAATCATATCACGCAAACGCTGGCCAATGCTATTACCAGCGGGCGCGTGACACATGCTTTTCTCTTCTGTGGGCCGCGTGGCACCGGGAAGACGAGTACCGCGCGCGTACTGGCGAAGGCGCTCAACTGCGTCCATGGCCCTACAGCGGAGCCATGCGATGTTTGCCCGCTATGTGTCTCCATCCGCAACGGCAACGCAATGGACTTCATCGAGATAGACGCCGCCTCTAACCGTAATATCGACGATATCCGCCAACTGCGCGAGCAGGTTAATTACCAGCCGGTGGAATTACGCTACAAGTTCTACATCATCGACGAGGTTCACCAGCTCACCAAGGATTCCTTCAATGCCTTCCTGAAGACATTGGAGGAGCCGCCCGCCCACGTAGTCTTCGTCCTCTGTACAACAGATCCGCACCAGCTTCCCGCGACTATCCTCTCCCGTTGCCAGCGCTTCGATTTCCATCGCATCACCGCGCCGGATATCGTCGAGCGCATGCGCTGGATCGTCGGGCAGGAAGGCTGGACAATCGAAGAAGAGGCACTGGCATTGCTGGCACGCACGGCAAACGGCGGGATGCGCGACGCGCTGAGCATGCTCGATCAGGCGGCCTCCTATGCAGGCGACCATATAACCGCAAAACATGTACGCGAGATCCTCGGTGGCATCGACCTGGCACTGCTACTGGAATACTCAGATTATATGTTAAAACAGGATGCTCGCGGGCTTTTCGGTCTAATCGACCGCATCATGTCTGAAGGCAAAGACGTGCCGCAGTTGGTGGGCGAGCTGGTGCTACACTGGCGCAATCTACTACGCGTACACATCGGCGGAGCAGACGCCCTGATGGAACTCTCACCCGAGCAGCGCGCCAGCATGGGGCACCAGGCGAAACTGGCCAGCCAGGCGAAGATCATGCGCGCTATCACGTTATGGTGCGAAGCAGAAAACGAACTCCGCTGGAACAGCCAGCAGCGCTTGTCGCTGGAACTCTACAGCCTGCGCATAATGAATGAGGAAGCTCCGGTGGCGATCGCCGCCGCCATTGCGCCACCGGTAGCGGCAACAAGGCCAGTCGCTGCCGCGCCACGCGCAGCAGCTCCAGTAGCAGCTGCCGCCCCGGCACCACCGCCGGTGGATGCCGAGGCAGGCGCACTAACGCTGGCACGCATGAAGAAACGGTGGCCGGAATTCCTAGAATGGATGAAACGCTCCGCGCAACTGGACAACCTACGCATGCGTATCGCCGAAAAATGCTGGCCCGCCAACTTGGTTGGGCACAACGTCACTTTGGCTACTGCCAGCGGTTTTGTCTCTTCCCAGGTGCAGGATAAACCGAAAGTTAAAGAAGCTCTAGAACAGTGTCTAAGCACCTTCTTTAACACCCCGCTAACAGCGCAGATGGCAGTACAACAGCAGGTAGCGGAAGCAGCCGCGCCAGAGCCAGCGACAGAAGCAGCCCCCCTGCCACAGATGCCACCCCCGTCTATGCCTGCCACCGAAGTAGCGCCAGCCGATGCCGGGCGTGATATCATCGGCGAACGGATAAAACAGGTATTCACCGGGAGTGAAGAGATAACCGATTAGGTTTTCCCGTAAAAATCTTCACCTGCCTACAACTACATTATCAACACTAAAGCATCACCATCAGGAGAAAACTATGAACAAATTAGCGGATTGCGCGTGCCTGCAGCAGGGCACCTTAAAGATACATGATACGACGTTGCTGACGGATGTGTCGGAAACCATCTCGTTGGTACCTGACCCCCAAGGCGTCGGAGTTTTCGTACAGTTCGCGCCCGCCTCTGCGGCACCACGACACGAGGTAACTTTCGGTAAGGTAGCAGGAGTAGAAAGATTCATGAGCTGTTTCCGCTATGATCCATGGTGGATGAAACCGACCGCCGGCACAGAGATCAGCCAAGTTCCTGCGGAGACGCAATTTCTACTAGTGGAATGCAATAACGGTCAGTATGCTATCTTTGTTCCAATAATTGACGAGCCTTACCGCATGACTTTTGCCGGTACCGAGGCAGGCACGCTTACCATAGTCGCCGACTCAGGTGATCCAGCAAGCACCAGCTCGCAAATCACCGCCGCCTTTATCGCTATGGGTGATGACCCGTACAAATTGATTGCTGCAGGCGCCAACAGCGTTGCGCGGAAAATCGGTACTCGGTTACGCGAAGAAAAACTGCTTCCCCCTTTCATGGATTCTTTTGGCTGGTGTACCTGGGATGCCTTCTACCAGGAAGTATCCCATGAGAAAGTCCGCGCAGGGTTGGCCAGTTTCGTTGAAGCGGGAGTACAACCACTGTTCCTTATCCTCGATGATGGCTGGCAATCGGTGAAGGTATCCGCCACCGGTGAATCGCGCCTCACGGCCTTTGCTGCCAACGATAAATTCCCCGGTGACCTTGCCACTACCGTGCGGATGGCGAAAGAAGAATACGGTATCGAATATTTCTCTGTCTGGCACACGCTACAGGGGTATTGGGGCGGAGTAGACGGAACCTCGCTACCCTATCCGACACGTGCTTTGGCGCGTGAATTTGGCCCAGAAATTGTCAAACTCGTTCCTGATATCAATACCTCTTTCGGAAATATAATCTCACTCGTAGAACCTGATTCCAGCTATCGCTTCTTCCAGGATTTCTATCGACACCTGCACAGCCAGGGAGTCGACGGGGTAAAGGTAGACAGCCAGGGGTCACTACAAGCAGTCGCACGCACCCATGGCGGATATGTTTCGCTCATGCGTACCTATCATGAAGCGCTGGAAGGCGCCGCGCAAGTACACTTCCAGGGGAACCTCATCAACTGTATGTCGCATCCCAATGAGATGTTCTACTCAGCGCTAAACTCAAATGTCACGCGTACCTCCACAGATTTCTGGCCGGATCAACCAGCTTCCCACGGCCTGCATCTATATACTAATGCGCAGGTGAGTATGTGGTTCGGTGAATTCGTACACCCGGATTGGGATATGTTCCAATCCGCCCACCCCATGGGGCCATATCATGCCGCCGGGCGCGCAGTGGCAGGTTGCCCGATCTATGTCTCGGATAAGCCCGATGGGCACAATTTTGACCTGTTACGCAAAATGGTACTTTCAGATGGTACCGTCCTGCGCGCCCTGAACATCGGTCGCCCAACGCGAGATTGTCTGATGTTCAATCCATTAACTGATGATGTGCTGCTGAAAATTTTCAACACCAACGATGGTGCGGGGATAGTAGGTGCATTCAACGCGCAGTATCATGAAGAAATCAGCGAGCGGAAATCCATCACCGGAACGATAAGTCCAGCTGATATGGAAGGGTTAGCCGGTGAGGAGTTTATCATCTACGCCCACAACGCCCGAACAATAACCCGCAGTCAGCTCGCTGAAGAGCACGTCATCGCACTGGATGAACTGGCATTTGAACTTTACACCATAGTTCCGATCCAGAACGGAATCGCACCAATAGGCCTTATCGAGAAGTTCAATAGCGCCGGAGCCATCTCCGGGAAGCGATTAGAGCTTGATGGAAGCCACACCTTCGACCTGCGTGACGGCGGCCGGGTATGGGTATGGTGCGCGCACAAGCCGACACAGGTGCTGCAGAATGGCAACTCCTGCGAGTTCAGCTATGACTCAGCCACTCATGTCATGGAATTCATCAGCTCGATTGACGGCTTGCAGCAAGTGACTATTATCTAGTTACGTATGAGGTAAGCAATGGGAGCTCCGCGCATAGATGCGGAGCTCCCACCCTTCCTGTTATTTGTTATTAACTCCATTATTGACTATAATATAGTGGTTCTCCGAAATACTGTACGGGAGAGCCTATTAAAACAGTCACTGAAGGAAGGTTATTGACATGAGTTCCGTCATCTCTGCGTTACAACAGGCTCGTCTAGAGTATCAGCCCAAACTGCCACTAGCGTTGCGTTCCTCCGGCATCTCGGTTGAGTTCGGTGCCAACACCGCTCCGCCCACGGATATTGAGGCTATCAAAGTACTATTCCCCCACACTTTCGGCCAACCGGAAGCGAAAATCACTAACTCCGGGATATCCCTGAATGCCAACCCGATAAAAGTCGGCGTTGTGCTCTCCGGCGGGCAGGCTCCTGGTGGTCACAATGTAATCGCTGGATTATTCGATGCTTTGAAATCAGCCAATGTTGACTCACAACTCTATGGCTTCCTAAAGGGCCCCGGCGGGATAATTAAGGGGAAATACATAGAATTGAATGCGGGCATCATAGATGCCTACCGCAACACGGGCGGCTTCGACATGATTATGAGCGGGCGTGACAAGATAGAAAAAGCAGAAGACTTGGCCGCGTGCAAAACCAATTTTGAAGCGATGGAGCTGGATGGCCTGGTAGTTATAGGTGGCGATGACTCCAATACTAACGCCGCTGTCCTTGCCGAATATCTGAAGGCTAAAGGGTGCAAGACTGTAGTCATCGGCGTCCCCAAGACCATTGATGGTGACATGAAGAATGAGCAGATTGAAGCCTCCTTCGGCTTTGACACTGCCGCCCGCACCTACTCCGAATTGATCGGCAACATCTGCCGCGACGCCCAGAGCGCTGTTAAATATTGGCATTTCATCCGCCTGATGGGCCGCGCCGCCAGCCACGTAGCGCTGGAATGCGCTTTACAAACTCAACCGAGTATTACGCTGATCTCCGAAGAAATTCATGAGAAAGGAACTACGTTGCATGAGATCGTCGACTATATCGTCGATGTCATCGTCAAACGCGCCGATGCCGGGAAAAACTATGGCATATTGCTAGTTCCTGAAGGATTACCCGAATTTATCAGCGATATCAAAGCGATGATCGAAGAACTGAGTAACATCCTCGGAAAAGATGAGAAATATATCCATGGCTTAACCGACCATAACGATCGGCAGCAATATTTGAGCGGCCAACTATCCGATCATAGCTCACGAGTATATACATCACTCCCCTTTGATATTCAGGACGTGCTGTTACGTCGTGACAGCCATGGCAATGTACCGCTCTCACAGGTGGAAACCGAGCGCCTGCTCATCGACCTGGTCTCTGACAAGATCAACCTGCTGAAGGAGCGCGGCGAAGCGGCAAATGTGAAATTCAGCCCGCTGGGCCACTTCTTCGGTTACGAAGGTCGTTGTGCATTCCCCTCGAACTTCGATGCCGATTATTGCTACTCTCTCGGTTTTGCCGCAGCACAGCTAGTACGCGCTGGCGTTACCGGCTACACTGCCAATGTACAAAATATCACAAAACCATGCGAGGAATGGGTGGCCGGTGGTACCCCTGTTACGATAATGCTTAACATCGAAATCCGCAAGGGGAAACCGACTCCGGTTATCAAAAAGGCGCTCGTGGAGTTAACAGACGCCCCATTCCAGTACTTCGCCGCCAATCGCGATTCATGGGCGATTAACGATGAGTTCCTCATCCCTGGCCCAATCCAATACTTTGGGCCAGCAACCGTCTGCGATGCCCCCACAAAGACCCTGTCTTTGGAAAAAGGCATAGCATAATTTCCACATCAACATGAATGAACAGCCCCGTCTGGCTAATACCGGCGGGGCTGTTTTATTAGCTGGTTAACCGACCCTAGCGACCATTAAAACAGCAACTATTACAGCTTTTTCAAAAAAGATATAAGCAACACCTCTTTGTGATGCTGTTGTGATAATCCTCTGGTATATTACCTTATAACAACCTCGTAATCATGCGGGGAATGATGAAAGGAGAAATACCATGAAAAGAAACACCCTCTATGGTGCGGTAATTGTATCCGCATTACTGGTGACAGGAATTGCCACTGTCGCCTTCGCTCAGACAGGTAATGGCGGTGGACGTGGCGGTAGCGCTACCTGTACCGCACCTGCTGGGCAGCCCGGCAACGGTGGCGGTATGCGCCAGCAGATGGCGCCACCTGCGCATCCTATAGTGAAGTACGGCGCGGGCAGTGTCTACACCCTCACCGGCGTTACTCTCACTCAGTATGACGCCCTCACTCTGAAGCAGACCGGCACAGTTACACTGGAAGAGATTGCCGAACCGGCTGTCGCAACGCAACCCAATGCTGCTGCAGGCAACCAGCAACCCCCGATGATGCGCCAGTTGCGCCGTCATGGACCAACTACTTTCGTCATCGTCAACAATGCGGCGATCATCATCAAGGGTGACACGTTCTATCGTGTATCCCTGGTCGATATGAAAATTGCAGTAAAATCCGAACTACCTAAACTGGCAGTAGATGCAGCCGCTATTGCACCGCAAGATGGCGCAACTCCTGCAGGTCGTGGACAAGGTGGCCCCGGTGGACAATGTGGAGCACCCAGTGGACTGTGTGGACCTGGTGGTAAGGGTGGCCCTGGTGGACAGCGTGGATCGGGCATGGGTGGCCCTGGAATGATGGCTCAACATGCAGAACCAGTGATCAATGGCGATACCATGTACCTGACACGTGGCAAAGAACTATTAGCGATCAATATCGTCGATGGTACAGTCACCGCGCAGGCAGCAGTCGTCGGCGGACCGAAGGCAGCGAAATAGAACGCCGTTGATGTGACAATCGCCCGTGCGTTGCTGATAATGGCGGCGCACGGGCGAGACGCTGTGTGGTACAATAGAACATCCTGACTTATGGACGTGATCATATGCCTCCTTTAGTATTACTAGCTGATGATGACCGTGATCTCACCGAGGGATTACGCTGGTTTCTGGAAGCGGATGGCTTCCAGGTTGTCACTGTGACGGATGGCCTGAAGGCATTAGAGACCGCTCGCCGTGAAAAGCCTGATGTCGTTATCCTCGACATCATGATGCCCGGTATGGATGGCGTAAAGGTATGCGAGACGCTACGTGCGGAATCCGATGCCTTCATCGTCATGCTTTCGGCAAGAGATACGGAGTTGGATAAAATCCGCGCACTGGAAAAGGGCGCCGATGACTACATGACAAAACCGTTCTCTGCAGCCGAACTGGCCGCACGCTTAAAGGCGATATTACGCCGGGTACGTACTTCCAGCCCCGGCAACGAGTTGCGCTGGAAAAACTTACACCTGAACCTCGATGAGCATACAATTGCAATAGGTGACACCCCCGTAGCCTTATCTGCCACGGAATATGACCTGCTGCTGGCGCTGATGCGTCGCCCGCGGGTAGTTTTCCCACGTGAGCAACTGGTACAGATTATTTGGGGAGATGATTTCTACGGCGAGCTTCGGCTTGTAGACAATCACATATATCGTTTGCGTGACAAACTCATTGCAGCCGGACTTGATCCGTGTCCGATACATACAATCCGAGGAGTTGGCTATGCCTTTCGTCCTGAAGAATAAAGTGCGTTTGCAGGTTATCGCCTGGGTTTTCTTCGCCATCTTACTAAGTTGGATGGCGAGTTCAACGTTATTCTATCTGCAAGTACGTAGTCAGATGATGGCGATGCGTGAAGAGCAGCTTAGCTACCCCGCACAATATCCTAATCCCATCCCTGAGCCACGCTTTGATTGGTCGGATCTCATCATCGGCCCGCAGGGGTTCTTCCGGCGTGGAGATGGCCATATGAACGGGCCACGTAATGGTATGAATCCACCGCCCTATGATCAGCGTTTCTCACCACCTCCGCCCCCGCCGGATGCACAACAGAATAACGGCAGACCTATGAACAGACGGCCCGGCCCACCGCGGCAACCGATGAATGCCTGGCTGGTACTCGCAGCTCGTTCCGCAATAGCGCTGCTTTTTGCCTTACTTACCGGTTACATCATAGGACGACGCATCACCAAACCATTGGACAAGCTGACCGAGGGAGCACACGCACTGCGTGAAGGAAAGTATTCGCATCGCATTGATATACCGGGGGAAGATGAATTTACACAGGTCTCCCATGTGATGAATGATATGGCGGCGCAGGTGGAGGCACACATTGCCAGTGTGGAGGAGAACGCACGCCGTCGCCGCCAGATGCTTGCTGATGTGGCGCATGAGCTGCGTGGGCCGGTAATGACCATCAGCACCATGAGTGACGCGTTAACTAGCGGTATAGCCAATGATGCAGAACGTCGTGAGCTCGCTTTAAATTCTATCAACTCCACTGCCCACCGTTTGCGCCATTTGGTAACGGACTTGCTGGAGCTGGCGCGACTCGATCTGCACGAATTGCCCATCCATCCCCATCGAACCGATGTAAGTGAGCTTATCAATAGCTGGCTGGCTGGTTATACACATGCCGCGACCGAGAAGCAAATCGTATTAGTAGCCAAACTTCCCAGTAATGCCGTCATCGCTAATCTCGATCCCCACCGGCTCACCCAGGTACTCGATAACATATTGGGCAATGCGATTAGTTATGCCGGTGAAGGTTCTACGGTGATTATAACGTTAGTGGATGACAATCCGTTTGAGATAATCATCGCTGATGATGGCCACGGTATCCCTGCTGTACATCTACCGTGCATTTTCGATCCCTTCTATCGTGCCGACACAACTCGCACTCCAGGTAACGAGCACAGCGGTCTCGGTTTGCGCATTGCTCGCGGCCTGGTAGAAGCTCAAGGCGGTACATTAGAATTGACGAGTGAAGAAGGAATGGGTACGACAGTGGTGATCGAATTACCAATGTAATAGGATTCTCGCCGGAACAGACGAGCATCTTATACCATCCAGTGCATCAATTTCGCCCATAAACGACTTAATGGTAGCCCTACTACGGTATAGTAATCTCCCTGGATACCGGTAATGAATACGGCACCATGGCCTTGGATTCCGTAGGCACCGGCCTTATCGAGAGGTTCGCCACTCGCTACGTATTCGTCAATCTCACGGCGCGTGAGTTGGCGAAAGTGAACATGAGTCTCCACCACTTCGCTGACGATATTCCCTTCCGGATGGGCGATCAGCGCGAAGCTGCTCAATACCATGTGCTCACGCCCGGATAACCTGTACAACATCTTCCGAGCATCTTCGACATCCACCGGTTTACCGAGGATGTCTACGCCACCTCCATGGTAACGCGGAGCATTGGCATCTACAGAATCCGGTAGCACGACCACCGTGTCTGCGCCTAATATCAAGCGGGGTGCCGATGTAATTTCGGCGGCTGAGGCACGCGCTTTATCTTCCGCGGTCTTACGCACCCACTGCAGCAGGTCTTCACCAGGACGGGGAAGCGGCTCTTCAACATGGGCAGGCGACACTGTGAAGTCGATCCCCAATTGCCGCAATAACTCAGCGCGGCGGGGTGAGGCGGAAGCGAGAATCAGGGAACGAGATAGTAATTGCGGCATAGAAGAATCCCAGATACACCATGGCCCCGGAAGTTACCTCCGGGGCCATGGTATCAGTCTATTGACCGAAGTTCATCATTGACGGGTCGAAGCCTCCTGGCTGTTCTGGCTTGTCATCTTTATGTTCAAGCAACCATTTATCCATCTTCTCAACGTTCTTCGAATCACCTAATTTGTCAAACTCAACCCTTAAGTCCTCATGGAGTTTTTTGGTTTTGTTATCACTCTGATAGGCATTCGTAAAGCATCGGATAGCGTCGTCATTCTTTTTTAAGAAGCTGTAAATCCGGCCAATCTGTAGATATAGCTCCGGGGCCTGGTCTCCAGAGTCTGGCAATGCTTCTTCCAGATATTTGGCTTTATCCGCCAGCATCTTTTTCTGCGCAGCTTCTCGGGTGGCATCATCCTGATTCCCGGGCGTAATAGGCATCGACTGCGGCATATATGACATATTATAAGCCAATACTGACTGAACCTGTTTGGGCAGTTTGCTTCTCATCTCATATGCTTTAGGCAACAATTCGTTCGCTTTGATCACTTCCATTTCAATATCAGCCATCCAATAGGCTACTTCATCGTCCTTAGCCACTACGGGTGTCTGGTAGCGAATCGCTTCCAAGTAACCGCGTGCCAGGTCGCGCGCAATACCTGACTTGGATTGATACATCAGGGCATTCTTCTCTAGGTTCCAATCCAACGTTTTCTTTTCTTCCCATGGTCGGCTGTTGTCATCAACTTTAACGAAAGCATATCCGACATAGAAGCCCTTGCTGAATCTATCCTTTGCATCCTGCTGGCTATAAAAGGTCATCAAAGTAACTGGGCTAATCTCTCCTGGCTTCAGGGCATAGGCAAGGTATTCAGCTAATGCCGGGAATGTACTCTGTTCCATGCGTTTTGAGGTTTGATTCAGCCAGCCATCTTTGCCCCATACGCCATTTGCGTCCATTGAATTGATATCCTTCGAAGAGGCTTTGGCATTCTCTCCGAATGATTTTGGATCAGCGATAACCTTGGCGTACAAGTCATCGGCCTTCTTCTTTGCTTCCCCCAGACTGGCAGCATCTGCCTTTTCTGCCGGGATGAATATCCAGCTTGCCTTGACTTCCTCGGTGTTTATCTTCTTCACGTATGCTTCACTGAAAGGATCCATTGCGCCCATTTCGGTGGCGAATTTGGTACCCATATACTCACCAAGGGTGCGCAGTGATGCATCAAATTTGAAACTCTCATCCTGGCCATCTTTCGCATCAAACATCATGCTTACGTACCAGCGAATAAATTCGCTTTCGCTGGGATTCTTCTTTCCCGGTGCAACTTCCTGCCCCTGCGACATCATGCGTGACATGGATTCACCCAGAACCTGCTCGGTGGTTTTAACCGGAGGTTTGACAGTGGCTGTAGATTTAGCCGCTTCATCGGCCATTTGTTTCACTTGACTCTCCGCGGACTTTTTCTCACTGTCTAAATATGCTTGAGCATCAACTTTGGCGATCTTATGATATAAGCCATCGCTCATTTTGATACCAAATTTCTTCAGTGACTGGTTCAGCAGATGTTTCTGAATTACTTCAGTGAGCGCTTCCTTACGCGCTTTGCTGATTTTGGCGAACTGGTCACCGCCACTACCGCCCATCATGCTGGCATAGCGCTCATTGTCCGCCATCTTCTGCTCAAAAGCGATATCTAATTCACCGCGTGTCACAGAATCACCACCCACTGTAGCGATAACAGTCGCATCACGCTTGGCACCTGCAGCAATAGAGCCGCCACCACCGCCTCGCATCCCGGCGGGAATGCTAATCAGTGCGATACCTGCAATAAACACCACAATCAACACCCAAAGGATGATGGCAGTCTGTTTCGACGCCATTTTTCGGCGCATCGACATCAGAGACATGTAATATAGCTCCTTTAATCCACTCTTTGATAGAATATACCGCACAATATCCAACTTGCGCGGCATCATTATTATACCTTTTGCCAGTAAAAAGCAAAAGTCAGTTAGCCCTTAATTTCACCACGTGCATCTGCAGCAATTTTCTTCAGCTGCTCAATCTGCTTGCTGACATTGTCAATAGCAATATTCAAATTATTCAGCACGTTCCGCGCATATTCCAATGCTCCCTGGCGGATCGCTTCACCCTCCTGGCGTGCCTGTTCCACAATCCGTTGCCCCTCTGCTTGCGCCTGGCGAGTTATCTCATGATTTGCCACTAGTAAGCGAGATTCTTCCTGTGCTTTACGGATGGCCATCTCCGCCTGTTCAGCGGCGCGACGCATGATATTCTCAGCGTCTTCATGTGCGTCGCTAAGAATTCTATCTCGATCACGCAGCGTGGTATTCGCTTCTTCGATTTCCCGGGGGAGTGTCGCGCGAATCTGTTGGGTATACTCGATGACATCATCAATATTCAGGAGCATCGCGGAACGCATCGGGCGCCAGCGCGAGAGCATGTGGCCCTCTTCGGGTCCATGCTCAAGCAGGTTTTCTACCTTATCCAACAGGCTATTTACATCCATCGCTTCACCTCACTCGCCGTAACACCGGCAGTTAGAATAGCACTACTCTTTTTTCTTCTGCAAAGCCTTAAATACCACTGGCGGGACAAAATTTGTTATATCCCCGCCAGCAGCATTAATCTCTTTCACTGCACTGCTACTAATAGCAATCAATTCCGCACGCGCTGGCAAAAATAGCGACTCAATGCCACCAATTTCACGATTCAACTGCGCCATCGCAAGTTCGCTAGCCATTTCGTTACTATCTCTCACGCCACGCACTATTACTTGCGCTTGCACCGTGTGTGCAGCCTCTACCGTCAACCCCGCCCAGGCAATCACTTCCACGTTCGGCAATTGCTGGCAACACTCGCGCAGTAATTCCACCCGCTCATTAACGCTAAAGAGCGGTTTCTTACCAGCATTGACGCCTACTACAACAACTACAGATTCGCATAAATTCACCAGCCGTGCCAGTAAATCCAGGTGCCCATTCGTAGGCGGATCAAATGTTCCGGGAAATAACGCGCGCATTACGAGATAATCCTTTTAGGTATCATATTAGTTTTTAGCTAAACTGTCAAAGAGTAACTAACGCTTAACCTTTTTTGACTTCACAACTGGCGCTGATTCAACTGCCGCATCACCAGTTGCCATAGTGCCAAACTCTACCTTCGTTCCGATTATGGCGACCAATTCCACCCAGGTTTGCCCCGGTTGCAATGGGATTGGCTCACCAGCTTCATCAGTATATTTCGTCAGTTTTGTGCGCGAACTCTTTTCCCATTTAATGGGGATCTTCTGCCCACCGGTGAGAAGATATCCCGTACCACTACCGACTACGGTCACCTTCATAGTGATATCATACTTGTCTGTTGTTGTATATCGTTCATCCGCCACATTCTGGATGATAACATTCTTAACGACAAGCTGCTCTTTCGACTCACGGTCAATATGCGGTTTACCATCTTGTGCTCGCGCATAGCCACCTTTCTTCTCATCATATGTGTAGGACATCCTGAAGGCTGGCGAAAATTTAATGTTCACGACTGGGCATGGAGTTGCGGTGGCTGACATCGTACCACTGACAAATTCTGGGAGGCCGTTTTGCTTGCTCTCCCAACCGAGTTTCCGCGCCGCCTCGCGTAAAGCCCCCATCGAGGTATACATGGTATGCTCCAACGCCTTACTGCTTTTCTCACGATAAAACGGAGAAGCGTATACCCCACCCTTCAGCTGATCCAAATTGCGAAATCCTGGTGTTGACATAAAGACTTCATTAGCTTCATTGCTTTGGCCACAATGAGCGTATATCGCATCATAACCTTCGGCTGTGTAGATGAAATGCGGGCGAGCGCTTCGAATGGGGCCTATAACACTCGGCTCACCTTGCAGATATACCGCCATGAAGCGCGTTATGCCACCTTCGGTGATTCCTTCATAGATGATATTTGCTTTACTGAGTCCTGATTGTGGACGAGCCTCCGGTGAGTTCTCGACCATAACAGCTATCGGGCGCCGGTTAAGTAGTTTCTCATCTGCTGGAAGACCATCAATAGGTGATACTATCGCCCCCTTGTTCACGGCGGTGTTACTATTATCAGAATTGGAAGAGGAATCGTTGCTAGAAAACGGGAGACAACCGGCCAGCGACAATAGCGCCAAAAGGGTGCATAATGTCAGAGTAGTCGCTAATATTGGATTCTGCTTTATCATGGTCAAATCCTTGTTAATTGCTCTTTACCAGGGACGCAATCCCTCATTCTGGGATGCGTAGACATTATGGCTATGAATTGATTCCAGACTATCCACCCGCACACTGAACGCTGCCACTCGTGCATCCGCCCGTAACGTAGTAACGGTATCACGCAAGATATCTTCGACAAATTTCGGGTGATCGTAGGCATATTCCGTGACATATTTCTCGTCTGAACGTTTCAATAATGGATATACCTGTGCGCTGCCTTGCGCGGAAAGTATCTCCACCAGGTCTTCAATCCAAAGCATTCGCCCGGGCACCAGCTCAATAGCACAATCTATTACCGCGCGTTGATTGTGCGCTCCGTAGGATGATATCTCTTTGCTGCATGGACATAAGGCTGTGACAGGTACGGCTACGGCGAATTGAAAACGAAACTCCGTACTATCTTGCCTGCCGCGGAAGGAGACATCATAATCAGCCAGGCTATCAATGCCGGATACGGGGGCACATTTACTGATGAAATATTTGAAAGACATCTCCAGATGGGCGACATCCGCACGTAAGTTATTTCGAGTCTCCGTCAGTATCGCGCCGATCTCTTCCCGACTGATCGGTCGCTCGCGCCATTTGTTGAGAATAGCCAGGAAACGACTCATATGGGTGCCGCGGAATTCATGTTTAAGATCCACAGCCAACGCGGTATTGGAGACCACGGTATCGTGCCCCCCACCCTTGCGTCGCATCAATATTGGTAGAAATATCCCGGTGACACCCACTTGCTGGATAGCAATTCCACGCTCGTCGCTACTAGCCGCCACATCTATCATCGTCTCATATCCCATTTATATCCATCAGGTTGTAACACCCCATCAACTACTGCTAATAATACCTTATATAGGGTCTTTACGGCTAGCAGCCCGGGAATTTCAACGAATTTGTGATGCTGCTACTCTATCATTGCCCGTATTTCTCCATATACCGCTGATGCCCGCGCGCCACTTCCTCCGCAGGGATGGGGATGGGGGTGCCGAGTTGGCAGGCCAAGTACACCGTTTTTGCCACATCCTCGCACATCACCGCCGCTTTCACGGCTGCTTTAGGCGTGGGGCCGATGGTGAAGACGCCGTGGTTTTGCAATAAAATCGCCGGGCTGTTGCCGATATTCGCCACAATTGCTTCGCCGATCTGCTCCTCGCCGATCTGGCAGTATGGGCCACAGGGGATCGCACCGCCGAATTCGTCGGCCATCGCAGTGAGCACCGCCGGGATCTCGCGCCCAACTGCGGCAAAGGCAGTGGCGTAATTCGAATGCGTATGCACCACCCCATTTACATCAGGGCGTGCTCGATACACCACCAGGTGCGTGGGCGTGTCCACGGACGGATTAAGTTTCCCGTCGATTACCTTCCCTTGCAGATCGACAATCACCATGTCATCCGGCGTCAACGCCTCAAAGCTGATCCCACTCGGTTTGATGACTACCAGATTGGTCTCGGGATCACGCCCGGATACATTCCCCGAGGTCATCGTCACCAGGCCTTGCGCCGGTAGTTCCTTATTCAGCGCACAGACAATCTTGCGTAATTCTTTCAGCATAATGATCTCCTTCAATCGAATAATGTTCCCTTGTTGAGCAACCCACCCGGGTCAAATATATGCTTCAACGCGCGCATTTGCACGATACCTGCTTCACCGTACAACAAATGTAAAAATGGCGCCTTCAGCTTGCCGATGCCATGCTCCGCACTCACTGACCCACCCATATCCACCACTTGTTGTGCCCAGCGCAGGTATAGTTCTTTACCGTGGGTATACTCTTCCAGCGAACGTGGCAGGATATTTACGTGCAGGTGATTGTTCCCGATATGACCGAAAATCACCGACTCCAGCCCCGCCTTCGCCAGGTCGTTGCGGTACATGCGCATCACTTCATCCAACGCCGCATCTGGTACTGACATATCCGTGCCCAACTTGGTCAACTGCGGCGTCTCACGTTTCCGCTGGTCGATCAGCATATTCACCGCTTCGGGGGTTGCATGGCGGAAGGCCTTCTGGCCGGCCAGCAGGCGAGCGTTGTCGGCATACCAGGTATCATCTTCATTACCGGCCAGCTCAATCGCCAGCGCCATCGCGGCCATAACCTCTTCCTCTACCTGCGCAGCATCTTCCCCGTGGAATTCGGCATATACCGCCGTGTGGTAGTGCGGCTGCAGTGTGGGGATATCCGCAAATGCATTACCCTCCGCCTTCGCACGCCGCAACAGCTCTAATACATCATGGTTAAAGAACTCGATTGCGACAGGCGTGCCTTCACTGCGCAACCGCTCAACATAGTTTATTGCTGCCAACTCATCCGGAAGGAATACTGTCAGCGCCTGCACTGTTGCCGGAAGCGGAATCAGGCGCAATTCTATCTCCGTGATAACTCCCAGCGTGCCTTCCATGCCGATAAACAAGTCGAGCATGTCCATGTCATCAGCCACAAAATATCCGGCGGCGCTTTTGCTGACTGGTAGCTGATAATCGGGTAGTTGGCCCTTGATGATCTTTCCGTTCTCAGTTGTTAGACTGAATGTACGTCCATGAGCGAATGTTTCACCCCGACGCAGGGATAGCATTGAGCCATCAACCAGCGCCACACGCACAGCCGTCACCCAGCTACGCATGGAGCCATAATGGTAGGTGAGCGCGCCCGAGGCGTTGCAGGCGGTCATACCGCCCAATGAAGCAGTAGTCTCGGTGGGGTCGGGCGGAAAGAACAACCCCAGCGGAGTCAACACTTCACGCAGATCCTGTAGCAAAACTCCTGGTTGCACTTTAACTGTAGCGCAATCAGCAGAATGCTGAACTTCAGCAATATCTGTCATTTTACTTAGATTGAGCACATGCCCGCCCTGCGGCACCGCGCCGGCGACTATACCCGTGCGTGCCCCCTGTGTGGTGACTACTATACTATGTTCGCTCATCTGCCGCAAAATATCGCAGACCTCTATCTCGGTCTGCGGAAAGGAGATCGATTCGGCCTCCCCTACCTTGCGTGATTCGTCGCGCAGATAGTCGGCATATTCAGCTGTGAACGGATGCTCGCTCATTCTTCGCTCTTCACCCTTTCGCCGCAAATGCATGGCGTAGCATGACACTTCGGGCAACCGTCGCCGTATTTGGCCAGCGCCACCTCTTCCAGGTTCACGCCGTGAATACTCGCCAGCGTCACCAGCCAGGCGTAAACATCGGCGAACTCCGCCTCCACCTGTGCCCGTGGCTGGCTACGCAACGCCCGCCCCAATTCACCGACTTCCTCGACAAACCAGATGAAGGTCTCGTGCCAACCGCGTCCATTATCCTTCTCGAAGTAAATCTCTTCAATTTTACGCTGAAATTCTGCAGTTGTCATATTAGTTTGTCCTTGGAATTAGCATTAGTATAAAGTATAACAGACTCATCACGCTGATGAGACCCACAGATCCCCAGGCGATGATATTAAAAGAGCGACTATTAGTGTACTCACCCATCAAGCGTTTCTTATTTGCCAATAGCACGATGAAGACGATAATGATCGGCACCAGGACACCATTGATCACCTGCGAGATGAGAATCAATTGGAAGAGCAAATCTTTGGGCGTAACCAGAACGATTATCGATCCCACCACGATCATTACCGTTAACATGCCGAAGAACATCGGCGCTTCACGGAAACGTTTATCCAGTCCACGCTCCCAGCCAAACGCCTCTGACA
Organism: Armatimonadota bacterium; assembly: GCA_038248345.1. GTDB lineage: Bacteria > Armatimonadota > Hebobacteria > CAIYQO01 > CAIYQO01 > CAIYQO01. The sequence goes on from JBBRXO010000017.1 coordinate 23,785, forward strand.
CCGCGTAGCAGGTAGTAAGTGGTACAGCAGCCGCTCCCAACACGCTGGCACCGAACAGCCCGGCTCCAAAGAGCATCGGCGCAGCGCCATGCACCAGGTTGCGCAGCGCCTCCGCTGCTTCCCCCGCACCACTGAACTGTGGTGTGCCGAACCCTTGATTTAGTACCCCGGTAGTGATAATGATAAAGAAGGCGATGATATTGGCGGAGATTGCTCCACTGATAACGTCAAAACGACGCAGGCTTAGGTCCTGTTTGCGCTCACCCTTGTCCACCACCGACGCCTGTAGATAGAAGGTCATCCACGGGGCAATGGTGGTGCCGATAAGCCCGATAGCCACCTGCAGGTAGGTGACATCGTAGTTGCCCACCCATTTCATCGACGGCACCAGCATGGTGTGGAATACATCAGGCCAAACGGGATTAACTGTAAAGGCTGCAATGGGATAAGCGAGGAAGAGAGCGGCAAAGAGCAGTAGCCCCTTCTCCACGATGATATAGCTCCCCCGCACCAGTAACAGCCAAAGCGCAATGGCGAAAATCGGCACACTTAGGTAGACCGGTACCCCAAACATCCCCAGTGATACTGCAACACCGGCGAAGTTCGCAGTGGAGGAGACGAAGTTAGCGAAGGACATCGCCACCATAGCGAAGACCGTCCAGCGCACCCCGAAGTTCTCCCGGATGAGATCAGACAGCCCCTTGCCGGTAACCGCCCCCATGCGTGCACACATCTCCAGCACTGCTACGAGCGGAAATGTGATGATAAAAAGCAACCAGAGGAGGCTATACTTGTAGGCGCCACCCGCCTGCGCGTAGGTGGCAATGCCACCCGCATCATTGCCAGCGCTTGCCGCGAGTAAGCCAGGGCCAAGGACAGCCAGATATGCCAGCCAGCGTGCTCGTCGTTTCTTCACCATCATCCATCTTTCCCTCCACGGTGAGCCCCACGCAGCTGCGCTTACGGACTGACATTTCTATATTTAATATCTTCCCCGTCAGTAAGGTGTTTTCCTGCAAGGGTTCAAGCAAAAAGAGGACACTGAAATCAATAGCGGTAATTATATTCAAAAAGAGCGTAAAAGGGAGAATAATATTATACTAATGAACAGGAAGAAAGCGATCACATATTTATACCTTAATGTGACCGCTTTACTTGCATTGCAATGTTAAAAACCGACTCCTGTTTTATCTTTCATTACCTTTTGCAGCTTAGCTCGTCATTTAACTTTTTAATTTCACCTTTCGCTGCTAATGTCTGCTTAGTATCCTTGGTGAAAGTTAGCTGCAATATCTCACCCGGTTTCGATCCTTTAGGCAAACAACAGATAGGCACTGCTATCACCTCTTCTCCTTCGTCACCCAGCACGAGCCGAGCGATACCTTCATCGATTCCGTCTATGAACGCAATTATGGTTGACATCGTGGACATGGCCGGTAACCTCCTTCAATAGCCTTTTCTCTAGTATTGAATGATACCCGATTCTGCAGAGCAGGTAATGACGTACAGCTCGGCAGATGAAAGACTTTACTGTTTTTGTTTCCTATGTACGACATTGAGGTGATATTTGCAGTGCTGGGCGGTAATTCCACACTATTTGATGCAACGCCAGCTGAAGTCACACTTACGGTATTCCCGTCTGTTGCCACCACCACCGTGCCTTCAATTGAGGTACGATGAATCTCCGCCCCAATCTTCTGCAGCGCGGATATCGCTTCAGGGTGCGGGTGACCGTAGTCATTCATCAGCGCGCAGGAGATGATGGCATATTGGGGATGTACTGCACGTGCAAAGCTATCATCGGTGCCATTACGAGACCCGTGGTGTGCCACCTTCAGCACGGTACTTGCTGGCCATCTACCCACGCTCGTACGCTCTGCTTGTTCCATATCTCCGGTGAGCAAATAACTGATGTTCCCATAAGTGAGCCGGATGACCAGGCTATTATCATTGACATTTTCTGTTATACGAAGCGGAGCCAAAACCACAGCACGCGCCGCACCAAACTGCATCGACTTCCCCGCGGTAACTTTCTCATAAGCGATATTTTTACTCTGCACCTGAGCCAGGTAATTACGCTGCACCGGCGAGCCGTGATTGAAGCCACTATCCCACACTGTACCGACACTCACTGCGTTATGCACGGCGATCATTCCGCCGATGTGATCCTCATGCGGATGGGTGGCCACGATTAAGTCGATATTCCCCAACCCCTGCGCATGCAAGTAATTCACCACTGCTGCGCCGTGATCACCTGGTCCGGCGTCCACCAGCATCGTCTGGCCATTAGGGAACTGCACCAGGATACTATCCCCCTGCCCGACGTCAATGACGCTCATCGTCATCTTGCCGGTTGTTACAACTAGAGGTGATGAGGGAACTGGGTCAAGTGGGGATCCTGCTGGAGCCGTAACTGTTGAATTAGGCATTACTGGTGGAGAAGGCTGCGTTTTGACGACATCTCGCATTAATCTGCCGATGAGGAATATCAACAGACAGAGAACCGCAATAATTATGAAGAAAACGGACGCTCTGAATGTTTTGTTCATTATTTTCCGCCTGCCTACATCCGCCGGATACGCTCGATACGCTCATCAATAGGCGGGTGGGTGCTGAACATATTATTGAGCCAGCTTTTGTGTTCCAACAACGGATTGGAGATATAAAGCTGAGCAGTGGCTTTGTTTACCACTGATAATGGCTCCGGATCAGCAGATATCGCTGCCAGCGCACCTGCCAAGCCATCGGGATAGCGGGTTAGCTTCACAGCATTGGCATCCGCCAGGTATTCGCGATTGCGCGAGATTGCCAGTTGCATCAGTTGCGCAATAATCGGGGCCAGGATAATTGCTATGAGCGCGACAATGAGCATGACCGGGTTACGGTTTCCTCCGCTATCGCCATCATCGCGGTCTTCTCCCCGACCACCGCCGAAAAACATCGCGCGCATCGCCCAGTCACCCAATAACACAATCACGCCCACCATTACCGCCGCAACCGTAGAAAGCAGGATATCGCGGTTGCCTACGTGGCTAAGCTCATGTGCCAGCACACCTTCAAGCTGATAGCGATCCAGCTTTTTTAGCAATCCAGTAGTTACCGCCACCGCGGAATGTTCGGGATCGCGGCCAGTGGCAAAGGCATTAGGGGCACTATCAAAGATAACAAACGCACGCGGTACAGATTTCAACCCGGCCGCCAGCGCCAGCCCCTCCAGGGTATTCACTAAATGGGGGTACTCTTCCCTAGTCGCCGGGTATGCCTGCGACATAGTGAGCACGAGTTGATCCGAGTAGTAATAGCTATAATAGCTCATAAAGAAGGAGATTACCGCCGCCACTGCCGCCATGATGTAGGCGATAGTCCCGGAACTCAGCAATACCCCGATGGCGTATACCATGCCGATGAGAAGGATGCTGAAGCAGAGCATCAGCACAATGGTTCCGCGCTTATTGTGAGCTATCTGGTCTTCAAACAACCAAGGCTCGCGCAGTTTCTCCGGCGGTGTGTAACCACCGGTAGTGTCTATCTGTCGATCATTATACGGCATTTTTCATCCTTGCTATTGTTTGCCACCCAGCCAGTTCATAATTGGATTCGCAGCGTCAGGTTGGAAAATTGCCCATACCATCCCGACGACGATGAGCAAAAGTAGAAATGCCTTGCCCAAATCCTGGCCCACCAGGCTCCCCAGTTGCGTTGGCTCCTTGGAGAGATAGGCGCTGGCAGCGTAAAATTCATCGCCGATGAGCGTGTAGTCGCAGGTGACGACGAAGAACGGTGTCTGGATCAGGTCGGGCGTCCCCGCCACCTGAATGGCTCCTACTGCCTGCCCGTTTTCCGCCAGAATGAGTGATTCGGCATAAAACTGCCCGAAGAGGAAGGAAGCGCCCGGCTTGTTGCGATGCATGATACCGGTGACACCCGCCGCATAAGCAAATTGCCGATCGGAGAGGAAGCGTACATCTTCTTCACGGTAGCGTTCCGGCACGCCCTCCGAGGCGTATACTTCACGCAATACTTGTTCGGTAACCGGCATCATCGACTGATCGCACACCGGCACGATAAAACGGGTACCATACCTGGCAGCATACCGGGCTATATGGCTGCCGATGGAGAGGGCCTGCAGGCTGATAATACTTAAGCCCGCCAGACCGCTACTGAAAATAATGGGACGCCCCATCTCGGTGGCGCGTCCGATTGCTTCATCTATGGCATTGAGGCCCGCTATGCGACGGATAAAGGGCAAGCGCCCCATTTGTGCCGTGACTATGGTTATCACAATCACTACCGCGATAACTGATAATATTGTAGTGATGAACATGTTGGTATGTTCCAAGGATTTACCGTCGAAAGACGCTGGATTCTCCCACCCTAATGCCACGATCAGGTAAGAAAACCCTGCTATGAATAGCACACCTGTGGCGAAAAGCATCAGCTCCAGCGGCCACTTAGCCAGGCGGTCAATAAAGCGCCGGGTACTCCCCGTAGCTCCTGCGGAGGTAGTAACCGTAAGCTTCGCCCCACATTCCAGGCATTGCAATGCAGTACCTGAAACTATCGAGCCACATTCCGGGCAATTTACACTATTATCTTTTTCCGCCATCTGCGTCACCTCTTCTTCGCTGGTGATTCTGGATTATTATCTTCTACGAGGGGTGTCGTATCTCCTGTTTTTTGCGCATCTAATTCTTCTATTCGTGTGATTAAACGCTCAACAAAAGCACGGTCAGCGAGTAAATCAGCATATTTTTCCAACCGCATGGGTGAGATAAAGCTTCCGAGTAACGGCGTAGAAACGATAGCAGCTTGACCAGTGATGAATCCCACCGGTTTCATCGTTTCAAAGAAGAGAATTGCCGGTGCGGTCATATTCTCTTTCACCAGTCGTTGTGCAAGCTCTTCCAGCGTCGCCGCGTCATCCTCCACCGGCAAGTCACGCACGATATTCAGCCAGTTCTTCAGCATTCTTCTTCCTCCACATATTCTGCACCTGCCTGCTGCAACCATTCACTGATCAATGACTTAACCTTGTCATCATCCAACACCTGCAGCAAAACTCCACGATATGCGTCTAATGGACTATTCCTCGACAAGGGACTCAGCTTTATCGCATGCGGAAAAATTATGACCCGCCGCACCCGCGTCCAGGGTATCACCCGATGACAACCCCAAAAGCGCAAATGAGCGCCGCCCTGATCCAATATATAGGTAACGGGCAACAGGAATTCCGCCACCGAACCGAGGAGCAATAACCCAGCCAGCGCAATAATAACCGGATGTGCCCCCAGTATATTAACGCCTGCCATACCACAGATTATCACAGCCACCACCACCAGGCCACGTAGCGGACGTTGTGCGGCCTGATGAATTGTCCAACTTATCGGTTCTGGCACGATTTTATCTCCCATCTCTGAATTACTTATACCAACGATTCCGGTGGCTGTCTAGTGTCAATGACTCATTTGTCCTCCCACCCCTTCACAACATGCCTGTAATACCATTATAATCGGGGTAGAACTTCCTCAACTGAAAGAGCGCATGAAAAAATATATCATTTATACCGACGGCTCCTGTAAAGGCAACCCTGGTCCGGGTGCTGCCGCATTGGTTATCTGTTCACCCGAAGGTAATATTATCAAGGAATTCGTGAAAGCTTATCCTGATACCACCAACAACAGGATGGAGATGCAGGCGGCTATTGGGGCATTGAAGGTGGCATCATATAGCGACCTTACAATCATCACGGATAGCCAGTATGTCATCAAAGGGATCACTACCTGGGTGGCGGGATGGAAAAAGAAGAATTGGATGAACAGCCAACGCAAGCCAGTGGAGAATCGCGACCTCTGGGAAGAGATGGATGCACTGGTTTGCGCACATCAGGGCCCACTTGAGTGGAAATGGGTGCGTGGCCACCACGGTAGCCCAGGGAACGAACGCGCCGATACCCTGGCCCAACAAGCCGCGGAGGAGCTGGCTAAAGCTCGTTAATTACCGGGATCACCATCGGACGACGCTTGGTGCGCTCGAAGACGAATTTATTCAGCGCGCTGCGTACCGAGGTTTTCACCACATCCTGATCAGCTACCCCATTGGTTCTGATTTTGCCGATAGCTTCGCGGATAACCTTTTTCGCATCTTCCAGCAATTCTTCGGATTCAGCAGCAAAGATGAAGCCACGGGTGACGATCTCCGGTTCGCCTATCACTTCACCCGTCTGTTCATTTACGTTCACTACGGCGATGAACATACCATCTTCGCTCAGATGCAAGCGGTCACGTAACACCGCGGTGCCAATATCGCCAACGCCCAGCCCGTCGATCATTACACGCCCGGCCTGCACTTTGCCGACAATCTGCGCACTTTGGGTAGTCAACTCCAGCACATCACCGCTGTGCATAAGCATCACGCGCTCCGCCGGATAACCCATGGTACCGGCGAGTTTGCGATAAGCTACCATGTGACGATATTCGCCGTGCATGGGAATAGTGAACTTCGGCGAGGTCAGCGTCAGCATCATCTTCAGCTCTTCCTGGTTGCCGTGACCGCTTACATGCACTTTTCCCTGATAAATAACTTCGGCCCCCTGGCGGAAAAGCTGGTTAATGGTGCGGTATACCAGGTCTTCATTCCCGGGGATGGGCGTGGCGGACATCACCACCAGATCGCCGCTTTTGATTTTGATGAACTTATGCTCACCGGCAGACATCAAACGTAATGCCGAAAGTGGCTCACCTTGTGATCCGGTAGTGAGAACGACAATTTGATCATCTGTCAATTTGGTCAGCTCTTTCGGCTCGACCAGTATATTGGGGGAGGGCAATTTGACGAAGCCCAGATCGCGAGCGATTTCCATATTGCCCACCATGCTACGCCCCATCACACAGACGCGACGATCATAAGCATGTGCTACATTCAGGATCTCCTGCATTCGGGATATATTGGATGCGAAAGTAGCGATAATGATTCGCCCTTCTGCATCGGCGAAGATCTCATCGAGTGAATCAGCAACTACGCGCTCGGTGGTCACCCAGCCGGGCTTCTCCACATTGGTGACGTCAATCATCAGCGCCAACATGCGGGGGCTTGCCGCATTAGCCAGTTTTCCTACCTCGGTACGTTGCCCGGATAAGGGGGTCTGATCAATTTTGAAGTCACCGCTGTGGACTACACGCCCGGCAGGTGTGTCAATAATCATACCTACGGCATCAGGAATGGAATGGGTAACGCGGAAGAAAGTGATGGTGAACGGCCCCAGTACCAGTGGCTCTAGGTCAGGGTCGATGATATTCATCTCCGTTTTAGGCAGGTAAGTATGTTCACTCAGTTTATTACGTAGCAGTCCCAAGGTGAGTTTGGTACCCCACACTGGCACATGCAATTCATTCAACACCCATGGCAGGGCGCCGATATGATCCTCGTGTCCATGGGTGAGCAAAATACCATGCACCTTATCGGCATTTTCCAGCAGATAGGTGATGTCGGGGATGACCAGGTCGATACCGAGCATCTCCTGCTCTGGGAAAAGCAGCCCGGCATCGATGACAATTATCTCTCCGCCATACTCATAGGCGAACATGTTCTTCCCGATTTCGCCGATTCCGCCCAGCGGAATAAAGCGAAGCGCCTCCGGGTTCAGCGTCAATGTCGAAGACGGCTGAACCTGGGAATCGGGCAATTCAGTGTAAGTGGAACGCAAATTTCTACCTCATTATATCTATTTAATCACAGACATTATACCGCATCTGGGCAGATATGGCGAATAGCGGCTATATACGTACGGAGAAATGATAAGGAAAGACGACGATGTGAGCTGTCGTCAGCCACCTGCTTTGGGCGTTGTTGAGATGATAATCTCATTGGCCAGTTCTGCCGCGGCCTTTTCGGCGGCAGCTTTTTCATATTTCTCAACTTCCTGGCCGACATGCAAGGCAATACGCGTCTCAATTTTCTTGATCAGCTGCTCATAAAGCCGCTTGGCGATGGCCTCATTTTTCACATCACCGACTAATTGATTGGCGATAATCAGGCGATAGAAGGCTGACTCCGTTTTTTGCTCATATATATCCGTGGTGACCGCGAGCATTTTCATCAATTGAACCTGCTTGCCGTCTGTCCCCTTCGCTTTAAATGTCAGATAATCTGGGTTCTTCGGACCCTCGTTGAGGGTAATCTCCCAATCAAGCTCCGGGATGTCCAGCAGTTCGCTGTACTCGCCTGCCCCAAATATTGAACTAAAAAAACCACCTATGCCCATTTTACGTCCTTTCAACCTGATGAATATGCTAAAACACTGGATCAATAATAGATATTGAAGCTGGCAATTTATTCCTCACCGATATTTTGGAACTAAAAGCACTTAGGTAAGTATAGCTTTTTTCTTTCCCCTGGACACCCAGTACAACGGACTCTATTCCGTATATCTGCGAACTATCCTTACCACCATAAAACAGATTTAATCCCTTTATACCTTTCGCAATTCTCTGTCGACTGGTAGTAGTTACTGCTCCAGTAACCATATTCTCATCGAATATTTGCATCCAAAGATAGAACACCGTGTTCTGGTTTGCCTGCAGGTTAATATAGCTTACACTATATACAGATATTCCATTCACATCTGATATATAGTATCTTCTAACACCTATGTATTTTGTCCCGTTAACCACTGCATCCATTTTAGGCATTAGTGGTACGGCATTCCTCATAGCGCCATTGGCATATGTACTTGTATCGGCGACCATATGTGCAGGATAAATGATGATCCAAGCCTGATCTGTATCACCTGCAGCAGGGGCATTAATATATGCGGCAGTACGTATATCGTTAGTAATTCTACTCAGTGCATCATATGCTGCCGGAGACGCTTGTGAGCGTGCACTATTCTTCATCCATACCCGAAAGTAAATTATTGAGAATGCAACGATAACAACAGCTATTAAAGCTGTGATCGTCGTTGCGATAAGCACTTCCAATAATGTCATACCAACCCGAATTTTCCTTGTCATAATTGCACCTTTATAGTTTGTCTCGATCACTCATATATGTGGTGAGAGATATGGTATTAGTACTATTCTTTGTTCCAGGGAATGTAACGGTAGCGACGACTTGAAGAATCATATTCGTTCGCAAATGAGTGTATGAGCCACTATAGAACGTATTGTCATTATAATATGAGCTCACAACACTGAGCGTCCAACCCACTGGAACCGCCTGTGATGTTGCTGTCAGAGGAATAACCCCTACAGTAGCAGGGTTACCCAAAGTCTTCACGTAGCCATTTTGCCGCACTTCTTCCAGGCGAGAGACTGCCATCGCCGTCGCCACGGCAATATTCTCTGCTTTTTTATTCGTCAGATATGCTGCATTCATACAATTGGCGGCGGAAACAATTCCCAAGCCTAGAATTAATACAGCTACCAACACTTCTACGAGTGTCACGCCAGATAAATATTTCTTTCTTCCTTCCATTCGATTCTCCTTAATAAACAATCTGCCAAAATTGCAATGATACCGAGTCTGTTGAAGGGAATGCCGACAGCGGGCCATTTGCCATCCGCGAATCATACTTGTAGTTTTCATCATACCCCTTCGTGGTTGTTGATCCATTAAATTCACCGATAATTGCCGCCGTCTTCACAATCGTACCTCCATTGATAGTCATGGCGCCACGTTTCTGACCATCAACTTGTGCTTGAGTATAGACAGAACCGCCGGAAGCAATTGATCCATTACTGCCAGTGCCCATTAGTACGCCATCTACGGTCATATCATCAGCAATTGGTGTCCATCTGGCAGTACCATCAGTAACTGTCGCACCATCGGTCGTCGACCAGCTTGAGGGCGCAGAAGTATTTGATTTGCCAGCCTGGGTGCATAAGTAATAATGTCCATTGAGCGAACCACTGGGCCAAATCTTATCACCAACTGCCCGGGTAGCACTCGCTGCCCAAACAGGAGGCTTGGGCGCAGATAGGGCAATAGCATTCGCTACTACACCCATATAAGGAACTCGGAGATTGAGCGGATCTGTCGGCTGTTTTGTTGCATCGTATTTATGTAGGTACTCTAAGTTATCAGAGATGGTAATGTTCTTTTTTGCTGCCGAAGAATAATCTGTGGTAACAGTCCAAGAATTGGCGTTCACAATAACGCCA
>JBBRXO010000018.1:0-33357 GCA_038248345.1 Armatimonadota bacterium
ACCGATCGTACCGATGTTCACGTGCGGCTTAGTGCGCTCAAATTTCTGCTTGCCCATCGCTGGCTCCCTTACATAACATGATTAAGTTTGAAAGACGGCGAAGGCATTACCTTCTCCGTACCCACTATTTATGGAGCCTCCAACCGGATTTGAACCGGTGACCTCGTCCTTACCAAGGACGCGCTCTACCAACTGAGCTATGGAGGCGCTAACCGTCTCCTCTACAGGAGTCTCCTGTTTGTAAAGTATGGTGCCGGGGGAAGGATTTGAACCTCCGAAGGCGTACGCCGGCAGATTTACAGTCTGCTCCAATTGACCACTCTGGCACCCCGGCACACTTTACAAACAACTGACCGGAGGCAATCACCATCCGGTCAACGCTATATAATATACGTGTAGTAGCACATCTTGTCAATAGTAGCGAATAATCATATCAACTACACGACTCCACCGCGCCTACCGCCTCTCATATGCGTTATGCATTAGTATTATAGTGGTTAGCGGGTAACTTTGCAAGTTACGATTTGATGAGGAGATCAACAACCGCGCAATTCCTCTGTTGTGGTATAATTGATCATCGAGGATAGTGATATGCAGTGGGCTGAAATAAGAAAATATTTTCCGAACGAATGGCTGGTGATTGAGGCCTTGAGGGCACACACAACAGCTGATACCAGACGTCATCTTGATAAAATCACTGTGGTAGACAGGTGTACGGATGGTATGGCGGCGTTCACAAGTTATCGGAATCTTCATAGTGAATTCCCGACGAGAGAATTCTTTTATGTCAACACCTACAGAGAGGAACTGGAGATATACGAACGAAGATGGCTAGGGATACGGAGGGGACATTCGCATCATCAGACAATTACCATTTAATCCCCGACCAGTCAATTCTTGATACGCAGGGTAACGCCCCAGGTCAGTTTTCCTGAAACTTGGAACTAGGAACTAGGAACTATCCCCTATGACCGTCCCCAGCAATGAGACAACCAGCCTATTCCCCGGTGAAAGCGCGGGGGTGCCGCAGCAGCTCTGTATCGAGGGCACGCTGGAGAGCGTTACCTGGCGCAACGGTGAGAACGGCTTTACCATCGCCAAGCTCCTCACCGATTCGCGCATTGAAGTAACGGTAGTAGGCGAGTTGCTCAACCCCTCCGTGGGCGAGGCGATGCAACTGTGGGGGCGCTGGGAGACCCACAACACCTACGGCCGCCAGTTCCGTTTCGTGCGCTACCAGGTACTGCGCCCCGCCACCACCCAGGCGATGGAGCGCTATCTGGGCAGCGGCATGATCAAAGGCGTGGGCGAAAAAACGGCGAAGACGCTGGTGCGTTTCTTTGGCGCCGACACGCTGGACATCATCGAGCATAACCCGGAGCGGCTGAAAGAAGTGCCGGGCATTGGTAAAAAAACCGTGAAGTCCATCATCACCGGCTGGGCGGAGCAACGCGAGGTGCGCGAGATTATGCTCTTCCTGCAGGGGCATGGCATCAGCGCCAACTACGCCATGAAAATCTACAAGCAGTATGGCGACAACTCCATCGACATCGTCACCGCCAACCCCTACCGGCTGGCGCGCGACATCTTCGGCATCGGCTTCAAAATGGCCGACCGCATCGCGCTGCAGATAGGCCTGGCGGCGGACACCCCGGAGCGCATCGAAGCGGGTGTAATCTACAGCCTGCAGCAATCGTCCGAGCAGGGGCACTGCTACATGCCGGAGCGCGAGCTGGCCAAGCTGGCGGCGGAAATTCTCACCCCGGCAGCACAACCGGATGTGGCCCCCATCATCGTCACTGAGGAGGCGGCGCTGGAGTCGATTGAACGGCTGGTGCGCGCACAACTGGTGATCCGCGACACCGAAGACCGCGAGAGGTCGCCCATCTATCTGAAGAAGCTCTTCGTGATGGAACAGGCGCTGGCGCGGGGCTTGAAGGGGATGTTGAAAGATAGCGCCCAGGCGTGGGCACCGCCGGATACCGAGGAGTTCGTCACCACCCTCTGCGCTGACCTGGGGGTGAACCTGGCGGATTTGCAACGCACTGCGGTACTGGACACGCTGCAACACCGCGTGCTGATCCTCACCGGCGGGCCGGGCACCGGCAAGACCACCACCACGCGCGCCATATTGGAGGCGCAGTTACGTTGCAAACGCAAGGTGCTGCTCGCCAGCCCCACCGGGCGCGCCGCCAAACGGCTGACGGAGGTCACCGGTGAGACTGCGCTGACCATCCACCGGCTGCTGGAGGTCGACCCCACCAGCTTCACCTTCAAACGCAATCAGGACCATACACTGGAGTGCGATACCGTCATCATTGATGAGGTCTCGATGGTTGACCTGCAACTGGCCTTCTCGCTGGTGCGCGCGCTGCCGAAGGACGCCCAGCTAATCCTGGTGGGCGATGCCGATCAGCTCCCCAGCGTGGGCGCGGGCAACGTACTGCGCGATCTCATCGACAGCGGGGAGGTGCCGGTAGTGCGGCTGACCGAGGTTTTCCGCCAGGCGGCAGAGAGCACCATCATCACCAACGCGCACCGGGTGAACCACGGGGAGATGCCCGAGCTGACCCCCACGCGCCAGTGGCAAAGTAGCGACTGCCTGTATATCTCGCAGGATGAATCGGAGGTGGCGGCGCACAAAATCGCCGATGTGGTAGCACGCAGCCTGCCGATGATGAACTACGCGCGTGAGGATATCCAGGTGCTCACCCCGATGATCCGCGGGGTGCTGGGCACACAGAACCTCAATCAACTGCTGCAACACGCGCTCAACCCCAAGCAGATGGGGGTGCTGGAGTTCACCCGCGGGTTGATCACCTTCCGCTGCGGCGACCGCGTCATCCAGACAGTGAATGATTATAACAAAGACGTCTTCAACGGCGACATCGGCTATATCCGCAACATCAATCCGGCGGAGAAGGAATTCATCGTCGAATACCCGGAGAAAGAGGTAACTTACTCCTTCGACAACGCCGACGCCCTCGCGCTCGCCTACGCCCTCACCGTGCACAAATCGCAGGGCAGCGAGTACCCGGCGGTGGTGCTGGCCTTCCACACCCAGCATTATCTGCTGCTGCAGCGCAACCTGCTCTACACCGCCCTCACCCGCGCCAGGAAGTTGGCGGTAATCATCGGCAGCCGCCGCGCCCTGGGCATCGCCGTCAACAACGACAAAGTAGTAACCCGCAACACCCGCCTGAAAGAACGCCTGCAAGCGGTGGAGAACGTGCTGGCGGTGTGGGAGAGCTGAGGATTCAATTGGAATTCATGGTATAATATGTCTGTCTGATAAGCATGGATATGCACCTGTCAGACATGAGGTGCTGTTATGGTTGCAATTACCAGCAAAATATTGGACGATGCGTTATCTCTTCCGGTCGAGGAGCGTGTGATTCTCGTCGAGGGGTTGCTGAATAGCTTGAATCTCCCTTTGCAGCCCGATATCGAATGCAAATGGCAGCAGGAGGCAGAACGTCGCCTAAGCCAGATCGAAAGCGGAGAGGTAGCGACGGTTCCTTTTGAAGATGTGATGGCCAAAATACGTGGGCAACATGGGGCAATTGCATAACCCAATTATTCCGCTGGGATTGAAAAATCCCGGCGAGAAATGTAGCGCTATTTGACCTCCTCTCGCTATAACATGTCCACTCATTGGACACATCATTATAACGTGTCCAAAATATGTGGTATAATGGACACGTTATTGTCGTGAAAGGTGCTTCTTATGGCGTGTTGTGCAGCTCAACCATATAACGATTTACCATTATTGCCGCCGCTAGCGGATATCGATACGAAAGCAATCATGCGTAAGACGATCTCTGCCGGGCGCGAACTGGCGGAATTGAAAGGCGTTGGGGAGACCATCCAGGATCAGGCGATCCTCATCAATTCGCTGATGCTTCAGGAAGCGCAGGCGAGTTCTGAGATTGAAAATATCCTCACCACAAACGATGCCTTGTATCGCGCTTTTACTGCCAGTACGACACTGGTAGACCCAGCGACCAAGGAAGTATTACGTTATCGGGAGGCGTTGTGGGCAGGCTTCGTATCGTTGCAGAAGCGTCCTGTTCTTACCACGGATTTATTTATCCGCATCGTACGGACGATCACAGATAGTTCTGCTGGGATTCGCCCCACCCCGGGCACGGTAATTGCTAACCAGGCCACCGGATTAGTTGTATATACCCCACCCACTGGCGAAGCACGTATACGGAGGCTGCTGAAGAATCTGGAACTGTTCATCCACGCAGATGATGGCCTTGATCCATTGGTGAAACTCGCACTCATCCACTATCAATTCGAGGCGATTCACCCGTTCATTGATGGCAATGGGCGGACAGGTCGCATCCTCAACACGCTATACCTGGTAGTGGCAGGGTTGCTGAATCAACCGGTATTATACCTGAGTAGATATATCATTGAGCATAAAAATGACTACTATCGCCTGTTACGGAAAGTTACCGTCGCACAGGAATGGGAGCCGTGGATTTGTTTCATACTGGATGCGGTCGAAGAAACATCCCTGTTAACTCGCCGACGAATTCTCGCCATCCGCAACCTGATGCTCGATACTATGCAACTGGCGAAGGAACGCTTGCCAGCCCATGTGTACTCAAAAGAATTACTTGAACTGCTCTTCCGCCAGCCATACGTGAAGGTGCAATACCTCGTCGATGCCGGCATCGCTGAACGTAAGACCGCTGCAAACTATTTGCAGGAATTGGAAAAGATAGGCATATTGAAGAGTAGTAAGACCGGCAAAGAAGTATTGTACTTGAATGTCGAGCTTTTTGACCTCCTATCGCTATAACGTGTCCACTCAATGGACACGTCCTAGCAACATCCCCGCAATGACATTTTCTTAATCTCTTCATCATCAAACCATAATCAAAACTATACTTAACCTGACACAATGATGCACCAATACTGGTATAATCACATTGTAGGCGCACCGATGCGCTCGATCAGCGAATGGAGGACTTGCGATGAATACTATCTGCAGGAAGTACGGTTTCGGAGTTGTAGAACTCGTCATTGTTATCACAGTGGTTGTGATACTGGCGATGGTACTATTGCAGTGAAGGATATCCTCTCTCAGTAACCGCCGCAATCATGGACAATCTCAATGCGTCAACAATATCAAGCATTTGACCACAGCATTGCAGATATATGTACAGGAAAACAAGGGGGAATACCCGAACGAAAAGTGGCTGCTGACCAAATCCAATATGGGCATTGATGCTGGTACTAATAACATGCTGATCTGTCCTGAGAGAAATATCACCGCGACTCAAGACGATGACTCCCCCATCAGCTATGGCTACAATGGGTTGCTGATCAAGGCTGAAGGGTCAGGAATGAATGAATCCAATATTCTTGCCCCTACCATGGTCATGGCCTTTGCAGATGTCGATGGTGGGAAGACGGTAGCAAATCCTGGCATTATCAACGCTTCAGCGTGCCATAGCGACAATCTAGTGAGGATATTACCACACGCCTCAAAGGATGATCACGGAATTGTCTGTGGTTTCGTCGACGGCCATGCAAAATACTTCTTAAATACACCCAATCCGCAAAACACCAACACCCCGATCAATCAGGGGTTAATTCAGGCGCAGGGGCTGGGTTATCTGACGTATTATGGTTCCGGCATCACCGCCAGCGCCAATGTCAGCGCCCCGGTTGCACCGGTTACCCTCGGCGGAGATTACAGCAGTATGCCGATATTGGCCGCGGCGGCGGAACTGGTGAATGTACGTGCTGATAAAGAGAGCGAGAACCGCATAAATATTAGCCCGTTCATCGGTGAGTACGATAGTATTGACGATGACGATGTCATCCGCAGCATCGGCTCCAACAATTCCGCCCAGGGGGCCATCGCCCACGATGCAGTGGTGATTATCACCGCAAAAAATAGCAATATCCCTAATAATATAACTACCAATGAAGTGAAAAGCTACTGGGGAGACAAGCTGGATGCGCACACTTTCACTTACGATAAAAAGAGCGGTACGCGGGCATTCTTCTACGGCAAAATCGGCATGCTGGCTAAGCAGCAAGACGCCGCCACCATCGCCAAAAATGACTACGATATGGTGCAACTGGTCGCAAGAGACCCCGATGGAATCGGCTACTGCAGCGCCGCCTTTGCCGACCCCAATATTGTAGATATCGTGGCTGTGGATGGCATCGGTTTCCCCAACCCGGATGCTAAAGCACGGCCTGATGACAAATACCTGTGGCCCGTTGATGCCCCCACCAGCGCCTACCCCTACATGCGCACCCTCTACGCCCAGCCGACGGAGACCCCGGGCGAAGGGGCGGCGGACTTCCTGGCAAAATTGCCCGCCTTGTTAAAGGCCGTGCAGAGTGGGCCGCTGTTCAAGCTGAGCTATTTTCGCTAAAGTTAAATGTTAGAGATGTTGTGTAGCAGTCAGGAGTATTGCATAGTAGATATGGGTAGTATATACTACAAGAGAGGCACAGAGATGGCTACATCATCATTCGATAAGATCATTGCGATCAAAGACGACAAGGCAGCTGATGTGCTAATTCAGGTGCTTAATACCAACTCGCCTCAAGCTGTCACTAGACCTTCTTCATATCAACTGGTAACAAAGAGTGATCTCGTCAAAAAATCAGTGAAGCGATAAGTAAGACTGCCAGCACGGGGAGGACATACAGATAAATAGCCACTCCCAAAATTTCCATAACTCTAATCCCCTGATGATAGTTCAATTACGTGACCTTGCTGATGCGTATGATAATGATGAACTGCTCCAAGCCAAACTAATTAAGTTTACCTGCACCCGTAATCCAGATGTCGAATATTTCTTGCACCAAAAAGCGCTTATCTTTGAAAAGACGCATAAGAGTCGGACATACATTGCCGTAAACGAGACATCACTCGCCAGCGAAGCGACGGAGCTGGATATCATTGGATATTTTGCGCTCTCCCTTAAACATCTAAACCTCGACGATACAATTTCCAAAACAAAGCAAAAAGAACTTCATGGCCTATTTGTGCCCTATGGGAACGTGGTCGTTGGCTACTTAATTGGCCAGTTGGCAAAGAATGATACTCATAAGGCTACTATCGGCCCGCAATTGTTAAACGCCGCTTTAGGCATACTTCGCGACCGGTGCAGCGTGTCATAGGCGGACGCTTTGTTTTAATCGAATGCGCACAACATGAAAAGCTTTTGCATTTTTATCAACAGAATGGATTCAAGCTTCTGCAAATAGATACGGAAGACGATATGGCACAACTAGTCCATCGGTTATAAATATTAAGATGGATCTGATGCTAACGAGTATGAATCTTTTCAGTTCCCATCCAACGTTGAACGTTCCCCTCACCAATGTTACAATGGCGCTATACGGATAAGGATGGGTCTATGGCACGTTTTTTCTTAACACTTGTCGGATTGTTGTTGCTGGCGTTGGGGATATGGGCGGTTATCGTCTTTGTCGCCTATGTGGTGACGTTTGTTATCGCCGCGCTGGCGCTGGCGGCGTTGCTGGCCGGCCTCCTCATTCTAATCCTCGCCTTTGGTGAAATTGCCGGGGCTAAAAATGCTAAAATAAAGAAGGACTGAGCACATGATTACTGGTATCGCGCATAGCTGTTACGTCGTAAAGGATCTGGTATCCTCCATCGACTTCTACCAAAAGCTGGGCCTGACCCCGGCATTTGATTTCCTGCGGGACTCCGGCGAGCGCTTTGGTGTCTACTTGCATGCGGGCGGACGTAATTTCATCGAGCTTTTCATCGACGAGCCGACCGAGATCACCGGCAAGCCCAGCTATAGCCACCTCTGCCTGGAGGTTGACGACATCCACACCACCGTGGCCGACCTGCGTGCCAAAGGTATCGAAGTGAGCGACCCCATGATGGGCTGTGATAATAGCTGGCAAGCCTGGGTCGCCGACCCTGATGGCAATCGCATTGAATTGCACCACTACACCCCCGAAAGCTGGCAGACACCCTGGTTGCGCTAATTATCTGCCCTGCAAGCAATCGTGGCATGGACGTCCCGCCCATGAGAACGGGGCTATGAATATTAATGTCGTATCTCCGGTAGGGGCACAAGGCTTGTGCCCACGTCGTAACCATACGATAATACACCACTAAACCCGTTATCTGGGCACATGCCATGTGCCCCTACATATTTATCGATATCTATTACCGCAGCCCCGTTATCATGGGCAAGACGCCCATGCCACGACCACACGAAGCAAGCATCAAACAAAACGGCCACGGGATATACTCCCGTGGCCGTGCTGGTTTGTTTATAGGCAATTCCAACTAGGGGGTTGCGGGGCCATTACCGGCGGTCCCGCGCGCTGGGTTCAACTTGATGTTATTGGCGGCAGCCAACTCCTGGGCTTCTTTCACCACCGCTTTGTCTTCATCGGTCTTCGGCGGGCTGAAGTTGTCCACAACTTGCTGCAGCTTGATTCTCGCTCCGTTCAAGTCATTGGGGGTATTGCGTGCCAGTGCGCTTTTGGCCATCATGATCATGGATTTGCCCAACCAGGGTTGCATGTTGTAGATGCTCACCGCAGCGAATGATTTTAACGCTTCAGTGTAATTAGCCTCATCAAAATAGGTCTGGGCATACCAGAATTGCGCTTCTGGCTGCACATTCACTGCCCGATCAGCCAGTTTCTGGGTATCTGGGTTCGCTGTCTCGCGGTCACATTCACTTAGCGTCTTTTTCATATCTGCCCGGGCATCTACCGGCTTTTTGGCCAGTAATGAACAGCGGCCAGCGCCCAGCAGCGCGTCAAGCATATATTCGCCTTGTGGGGCGACGTCGACATACTTCAAATAAGTCTCACGGCCTTTCACGGCGCCATCCAGCGTGCCCATCTTCTCGTATGACTGTGCGCACCAGAGTAAACTCTCTGTCGCATAGGTCGAGCCGACGCTGGCTGCCGCCTTGCTAAATTGCTCTACCGCCACCTGGTACTGGCCCAGGTTGTATGCGCACACGCCATAGCGATACGCGATCAGCGGGCCGATCTTGCCCTGATCCGGGAGATTAGCCGCGTCCTGCAGATAGGGGATAGCCTTATCCCACATCGCAGTGGTCATATAAAACTCCGCTACGCGCAATTGGGCGTCAGCTACATATAGACTATTGGGATAATTCTCGCGCAGTTTTTTAAACTCGTCGTTGGATTTATCGTTATCCTTCATCTCGATGTAAATTATCGCTTTGGTGTAGAGGGCTTTATCAGCCAGCAGGTTATCGGCGGGTATATTATCCAGGGCTTTAATTGCGCCAGCGTAATCTTTATTCATCGTCAAATCCTGCGCAAGCTGGTCATAGGCAGTATAGATCAGGTCGGTCCGCCCCGGATAATTAGCCACAATCTGCTGATAAGTTGCGATGGCGAGATCCGCCTTCTTCTTTTTCTCGTCCGGGTCAGTGGCCTGGTTCTTCATCTTATCTGCAATGCTGGCGACTATTATCAGTGCATCCGCTACGCGGGCAGATTTCGGGTGATCAATCACTGCCTTCTGGTAGCTGGCCAATGCCTGTTCATACTGTGAATTATTCAGGTAAGCCTGTGCCAGCAACATCTGGCTGCCCATCTGGTCGTCATCATTGACCAGCGTAGTTTTATTGAGCGCCTCCGCCACCGCAATCGCGTCAGTAGTCTTATTTGCGCCGAAGTAAGCCATGATCAGCCCGCGTTGCAGCAAGGTGCGCAGCGTTGCATCAGTGTCTGTGCCCGTCCCCTGTGCTTCCAATGCGGCTTGGTAAGTCACTATCGCCTCATTGTAGCTGGTCACTGCATCGTCCGGCTTATTAATATTTTTCAACATGTCGCCGGTAATCTGTTGAGTAGCGCCGAGGAAATATCCGGCTTGTGCCGCATATTCACCACCGGCTTTGGCATCCAACACCTGGCGTGCTGCAATGTTAGCGCGCGCCAGATGATCTTTGATAGCTGTCTCCTCCGCTGTATTCGCGGTAGTGATAGCGGCAGTAAATGCGGCTTTGGCAACGGCAATGTTGAGCGGCTTTACATCCAGCACTGTTCCGGCGGTGTTCATCGCCTTCTGGAAAGCGGCGTAGCTGACTGTCTCTGCCTGGGTATTATCCAACGCCCGGGACGCTTTGTCCATTGCCAAATGGAACTTGTTGATCGCAGCCGCATCAATCCCACCGTTGAGAATATTGCGCGCCTCCAGCAGATTATCATTAAAGGCAGCGCTGATCTTATTCTGCAGGCTGAATTCCTCGCGTGCCAGACGTAATGAGATACTGTTACCGGCGACGCCGGTTAGTTTGGCGTCATTCCAGGTACGCAATTCGGCCAGTGTCATCTGCCCTGCAATGCGGGCAATTCCGCGATTCGCCTCGGTAATCTCGGTAGCGGCAGGCCAGCGATCTATCACCGTCTTATATGCAGTAGCGGCATCGGTGCGTGATTTTACATCTTCAGCCGTAGCCAGTTCTTCGCGACAATAGGCGATGTAGAGGGAAACTTGCGCGGCTTTGTCATCCTTATCGCCCGCGGTCTGCAGGTAATCATTAAAAGCGTTGATGGCATCCTGATAATTTTTCCGCCAATCCGCAGCCTTGGGTTTCCCCTGCAGATAATAGGCGTTACCTAGCCAGTAGCGTGCCACTTGTGCCATGGCAGGGGATTTGCCGTTCCCAACCACGATGTTATATTCAACAGCAGCGTCAGCGTAGCGCGTGCCCAGATTATAGAGGGCATGTGCGCGGTTAAGATGCAAGCTCGCAGCAGTTTCGCTGTTCTGATCAATGCCTACCAGAGCAGCCGCATAGGCTTTCTCCGCATTAGCATAATCTTTCTTTACTGCGTAAACTTGGCCCATCGCCGCACCCGCCTGCTGCTTGATCTCGGTACTGGCGGCGCCATCCTTCAGACAGGCGTTATACTGGTCGATTGCCTTGGAATAGAACGCTTCTTTCTTTACTGCATCAGTCTCTTCGTTCCCTTGTCTCAGGTAAGCGAAGCCCAGCGAAAGGATAGCGGCGCTGCGGATATCTGAAGCTGCATAACGCGGGTCGAGCACCTTCTCCAGAGCGGCGATCGCCTCGGGGTAATGCTTATCTTGCAATTGAATAGTACCGATCTTGTAATAAGCCCATGGCGCCAGTGTATGGTCCGGGGCTAGCACTGGCACCTTGGCATATTCCACCAGCGCAGCACTGGTTTTACCATCTATATCACGGCAATCGGCCAACCAGTATTGGGCGCGCGCCGAAAGATCGGCATTCTTCGATTTCTGCAGGCAGTTGTTATACGCCACTGCCGCCAGCTCGTATTGTCCCAGTTTGGCGTTACATTCACCCATGTGGAAATAGGCTTCTGCGCGGTTATTCTCTAACACCGCGCTCGAGGCTGCCGGGATTGTACCTGCCGCCGACATCTGCTCATACGTTGCCACCATGCCGGAATAGGCGGATATGGCATCCGTTAAGTTCGGCGGGGTCATCAGCTGATAACTGCGTCCCAGAAAGAAGAGTGCATCCGGTTTCTTTACTGATGCCGGGTAGTTCTTCAAAAAAGACTCTAATCCGCTGGCGGCTTCTTTGTAGTTCTGCATATCGAAGAAGCTCTGGGCGCCTGCATAAGCGACCTTGTCTTCATTGGCAGCCCATACTGAACTGAAAGCCAGTATCCCCAGCAACATCAGCACAACGAATCTGGCTGAACTAAATAAACGCATAGTTTCCTCCTGCTCATAGCGATGGCTATACTACCACGGGCGGCATTACAAACTTTGCAGCCGCCATAGTTGCCTTTGTCATTATTGTACCACGCTGTGTAATATTAAGACACTAGCACGGGCAAATAGTTCCCTAACACCCCAGTACAATCTCCGCATTACCGCCGAGGATCGCCGCCTTTTCCTCATCCGTGAGGGGAAGCGCCCGAATCACCGCCATCTCCTCGGCCTGCCCGGTCCACGGAGAGTCGGTGGCAAAGAGGATTCGCTGTGCTCCGTGAGCACGCACCATCTCTATAAATTTATCCGCTCCCATATGCGGCAGCGAGTAGCTGGTGTCCAGGTACAGTTCCCGCCCGACCAGATTTTCGCTCACGTCCTCCCACTGGCTAAAGCCCCCCATATGCGCCGCCACCGCAGTGAGCATGGGGACGGCATCCAGAAGGCGCGCCAGCCGCTCGGGTGGGCAATGTACCGGCGGGGGCAGACCGATGTCCACCCCGGTGTGGAAGAGCGCGATGAGACCCGCGTCGGCGAGTGCCCGGCAGATGGCGATCATCGCCGGATCATCTACAAAGGTATCCTGATAATCGGAGTGGAATTTTACCCCCGGCACGCCATTCTCGGCCAGCCACGCAATCTCTTCCGCCCAGTCCTCCTGCGCCGGGTGCAGCGTGCCGAAGGAGATCACCCCGCCATCCACCGCATTAAGTTCCGCCGCCCATTTGTTGATGCTATGCGCCTGCTTTGGCCGCGTAGCAATAGGCATGGCGATGGCGATATCAATCCCCGCCGCCCGCATACTGGCGCGTAGCCCCGCCGCCGTGCCGTCAGTAAATGGCGGCACCCCCGCCTTCGCCGACAACTCCGCAATCGCCCGCCCCGCCAGCGCATCCGGGAAGATATGGGTGTGAAAATCAATAATTTTAGACATCGTTCTGGTCCTCTATTGTGAGGAATTATAGCAATAAACTGCATTCCTGCGAAGCAGCCTTTCGACCGGGTGGTGGCGGGGCCAATACGGAGATTGGCGTTCCCAGGTGTCGTAGCCCGCGCCCGCCATGGCGCGTTTGGTGTAATACGCGCCACGGCGGGTTACAATATTGCAAGTACGCGCCACGGCGGGCGCGGGCTACAACTCCATTTCCCCCATCATCTCCAGGAACTCCTTTTCATCCAGTGTGGGGACGTTCAGTTGGCGGGCTTTGTCGGCTTTGCTGCCGGCTTTTTCGCCGAGGACTACGTAGCTGGTGTTTTTGCTCACACTGCCTGACGCTTTGCCGCCCAGGGCTTTGACGCGGCGCTCGCCTTCTTCACGGGCGAAGGAGAGGGCACCGGTGAAGACGAAGGTTTTGCCGGTGAGTGGGCCCTCGCCCTGCGGGGCGGCGCTTTGCGGGGTGACGCCGGCGTCGGCAAGTTTCTGCAGTAGCACCGCAGTCTGCTCCTGCTGAAAGAATTCGTATACTGCGGTGGCGATATGCGGGCCGATGCCGGGGACGGCGAGCAGCTCCTCCAGTGTGGTGGTGGTGATGCGCTCCATGCTGCCGAACTGCGCGGCGAGGATATCCGACACCGTGCTGCCCATGTAGCGCACCCCGAAGCCGTAGAGCAGCCGGCCCAGCGGCGGGTTCTTCGCGCCCTGGATGGCGGCGACGGCATTCTCCGCGGATTTGCGGCCCATGCGCTCCAGCGACACCAGCTTCTCGACGGTGAGGGTGAACAGGTCAGCGGGGTCAGCCACCAGCCCCGCCTCCACCAGTTGCTCCACCAGTGCCGGGCCTACCCCCTGGATATCCAGCGCCCCGCGCGAGACGAAATGCTCGATGCGCTGTTTGTTCTGCGCCGGGCAGGCGATGTTGGTGCAGCGCGCCACCGCCTCGCCGTCCGGGCGGATCACTGCATGGCCGCACACCGGGCAGGCCGTGGGCATCGTGAATTCCACCTCTTTGCCGGTGCGTTTCTCGGTTAGCGTGCGCACCACCTCGGGTATCACCTCGCCCGCCTTCTGGATAATCACCCGGTCGCCGATGCGGATATCCTTGCGGCGGATCTCATCCTCATTATGCAGCGTGGCACGGCTCACCGTGGATCCGGCCAGCAGCACGGGCGTCATCACCGCCACCGGCGTTATCGCCCCAGTGCGCCCCACCTGCACCAGGATGTCGAGGATATCCGTCTCCGCCTGCTCGGGCGCATATTTGTAGGCGATGGCCCAGCGCGGGCTGCGCGAGACAAAGCCCAGCTGTCGCTGCAGCGCGTAGCTGTTCACTTTGATGACCACGCCATCAATATCGTAGGGCAAATCGTGGCGTGCGCTCTCCCAGTGGTCGCAGAACTCCTGCGCCTCCGCCACGCCTTTTGCCAGGCGGATGTTTGGGTTCACCGGCAGGCCGGCGTTGCGCAGGAACTCCAGCAGTTGCTGGTGCGTCTCCAGTTGTAAGGAGCCGGTAGCCCCGATAGCGTAGCTGAAGAAGGCGAGGTTGCGCGCGGCGGTGATGCGCGAATCCAGCTGGCGCACTGCCCCGGCGGCGGCGTTGCGCGGGTTGGCGAAGAGTGGCTCGTCATTCTCCTCCCGTTCGCGGTTGATGCGGTCAAATTCGTCACGCGCCAGGTAGACTTCACCGCGCAGCTCCAGCACCCCGGCCAGCTCCCCCGCCGGGCGCAGCTTCAGCGGCACCGCGCGGATAGTGCGGATATTCCCCGTCACCTCTTCGCCCGTCGCCCCGTTGCCGCGCGTGGCGGCGGCGGTGAGGGTGCCGTCGGTGTAGCTGAGCGACATCGATAGGCCGTCGATCTTCAACTCGCAGACGTACTCAATATTTTCCTCCGCGGGCAGCTCCAGTGCGCGCTTCACCCGCGCGTCGAACTCGTGCAGTTCCTCATGCCCGAAGGCATTGCCCAGCGAGAGCATCGGCACGATGTGCTTCCAACCGCTGAACTCCGCCGCCGGTGCCGCCCCCACACGCTGCGTCGGCGAATCCACCGTCACCAGCTCCGGGTGCTCGCGCTCCAGCGCCTCCAGCTCGCGGAAGAGCAGGTCATACTCGGCATCCGTCACCGTGGGAGCATCAAGCACATAGTAGTTGTAGTTATGCTCTTCCAGTTTCGCCCGCAATTGCGTGGCACGCGCGCCAGGGTTAACAGCAGCATCCGACATAGTTTCGCCCCTTATTTGGAAAGTTATTATGAGGAATTATAGCAGATTTATAGCTCCACCTTCACCAATTTAATCACCATTTCGGTTTCGCCTTTATTGGCAATCACCATCAACAATCGGGTGAGTTGATAACCAGGGATCGTGTAACCCCAGTCGCAGAGTTGCCATTTACCGGGGGGAATGTCATAGGGTAGCGTGCCGATACCGTCTTTATCGGAAGTGATCTCGATAAGCGGTAAAAAACGGGAAACGGAGGAGGGCATCAGCAAAAATTTACCGCTCACCTTTATATCAATGCCTTCTTTGTCCACAAAGCGGGTATTGATATGTCCGCCGGGGAGCAGCGCTAATGGCTTGGGGGCGGCCACAGTACCGTCAGCCGCGACATCAAAAATAGCGGTAGCATACCCATGATTGCTGATAAACAAAACGGCAAAGCGATATCCGGGGTATAAGTCGAAGTGATACCCTTTCTCTGTCACCTTCACCGGGGTGGTAAAGGTGAGGCTGTTGAGCCCAAAATTAGTCACATAGCAGCGTAAATTTAGTACATCTTCTTTCGTCTTCGCCTTATTATCCAGCAGCAGATCACCATCCACTGGCGCCAACGGGGGCAATACCCAGGCGTAAAGGTTGGCGCCCGCCAAAATCTCGATCGTTTTCGGCCCGTAAGATATATCCATCGTGGTCAGGTGCAAATATACTTCATGGGGTCCGGGGGTGATATCAAATGTCATGGTGCTGGCATCATCTGTGGGAAGCGGCACGCCATCCGTTTTAATCGGCTCACCTGTTGAATTTTTTAATATAGTAGTGACAGATACCGCCCCACCTGTCCATGCAGTCCCATCATGATTCTGCACTATCACGCGTAACCAGGTGTTTATTTGCTGCGGTTGCGCGGCGCAAAAAAACGCGGCAAACAGAAATATGGCGAGCAGGACGAAAATCCTAACGCCCACTCGTTGCCGAATATTGCTGAGCCTATCAGATAATCTTCCGTTTTGCATTTAGTTCCCCGGTAATTTCTCCAGCTTGATCTTCAACTCAGTCTCCTCTCCCCCCACTACGGTGACTGCACCTACCGAAGCTGTGAAGCCGGTCAATGCGGCAGACCAACGCCATCCACCCGGGGGCAAATCGATGGCGCCAGCGCCATTATCATCCGTGGTGACTTTGATCACCGGGATAAAATTGGGCGCTATCTCGCGACGCAACGTGATGGTAGAGAACTCTGGCAGTGGCTTATTGTATTTATCGACGAATTGCAACAACACCCGCCCGGCTGCGAGCACAGGGAGCGGTGGCGGCGGTGATATCTTGCCGTCCGCAGGAATATCGTACTCGGTGACAGCATACCCCCGTTCGCAGTATATCAGGGCAGTATATTTCCCCACCGGCAAACCCACCAATTTATAACCGTTGGTAGTATTTAAAATAGGCACACTGAAAACACGCCCATTCCCACCCTGTGCCATCAGCTGGCATTGCAATTTCAATATCTCTGCTTTGGGCTTTCCACCCAGCAACATGTCACCAGCAACCGGGTAGAGCGGGGGCAACTTCCACGTAAAATTGTTGGCACCCTGGGATATTTCTATCGTTTTAGGCCCATCGATGATGCCGTAGGCGAGTACCATCAAAGACAATTCATGCGTACCGGGGGTAAGGTCACTATACACCATCTCTCCGAGTTCATTGGAGATAAGCGTGCCATCATCAACACGAGTATTGGGTTTGTTCTCCGGGAGCAAATATAGCGTGGGGGAGAAAGAAGAGGTAGAAAATAACGTATCATCCGCCAGCCGAACCTCTATATGCAGCCAGGTTAGCTTGCTCGCTGGCTGCGCCATCACAATAAGCGATAGCACCATTGTCGCCACCAGAATTATGAGTAACCGACTATTTTTCATCTGCTCCCATAGCCTCAATCTACATTTGCACGGTAGCCTCAGCTACAATACCCAATTTCACACTGATATTACCAGTTTTTAACGTATTAATCATTTTGGCCGGATTCTTTTTATCCGGTATCTGGAAGGTGACCGAGTAGCTATACGTTCCCAGTGGTAGTTGCGGGGTAGCGATCACCCCGTTTTCATCTGCGGTGAATCCAACGGTGAAGTTCACCTCGGTATCCGGATTCTTCGCCGTTACGGCAACGTCATTGATAGTGGTAATAGGATTCAGGCTGAAAGATACTACCGTCCCCGGCATCGGTTTTTCTGCCACATCGAGGAGCGTGAGTTTGATATTCCCACCCAGTGTGAGGGTGGTCAACGGCGCGGAAAAGGTTTTTACTGTTCCTGCCGCTACAACGAGGGTGACCTGGTTAATGTATCCCTGATCGGTAAAAAAACTCATAGTGTAGCTGCCTGAATAGGGAACAGTTAGGGAATATTTACCCTCAGGAGTGACGGTGAAGGTTGGGATTATATTCAGGCTCTTCTGATTCCTCAACGCAGCACTAAATATGCCACGGCGTGTTGCGGTCACGTTATATCCGAAACTCCCCTTTTTGATCGCCACCGGCTTTTTGCCATCCAGGGTAAATTCTCCCGTCACGACAATGGGAGCTTCCAGTGTCCAAACATAACAATTCGCTCCCCATTGTAACTCAATCGGTTGGCTGAGCAACGACAACCCAACGGCGGGCAATGAAACATTGATCTCATATCTGCCGGCCATCAGCCCAATAAGCACGGTCTCATAACCATCAATATTGGTAGCAACACTCATCAAAGGGCCGACAAAAAGCTTTTTGATGCTTACAGTAGGCGCGGTTGGATAAGGTGTGCCATCTGCATTGAGTACTGACACCCGTAGCCAGGAGATGTCCGGGGACGGCTGTGCCGCTCCTGCCACTGCTAATGCCAATAAGGCAATTATTAAAAAAATATATCGGTACGTCATGGCACCCATCTTTATATCATTTTTGCGAGTTCAAACAGTATCTTTACGATTTTGCTGGCGGCCTCTGGATGCCCCAGTTTGCGACATGCCAGCGCCATCCTTTGTCGTCGTGCCAGGTCAGGAAGTAACTCCCGTAACGTCACTAACATACGCTCCGCTGACAATTCGGCATCGGTTATCACCACTGCTGCCCCTGCTTCCGCAAAAGGCGCTGCATTGCGCGTCTGGTGATCATTCGCTGCCCACGCCCCCGGTACCAGCACCATGGGGATACCCCGTGCGGCGATCTCCGCCAAAAACGTCCCCCCTGCGCGTGAGATAATGAGATCACTGGCCGCCAGCAAATTGTGCACCTCGTCCAGATAACCCCACTGGTGGTAATGCAACCCCAGCTCTTGCACTTCTTCTTCCGACAATCCGCCGCCGCGCCGCGCGCCTACCTGGTGCGCCACCTGCCAGCCATCGCGGAACCATGCTTCCTTCGCCAGCTCGCGTAAGGCACCGCTGACAGCGTCATTCACTGGCGTCGCCCCCAGGCTGCCGCCGACAATGGATAATACGCTCCTGCCTTCGTCCAGTTTTAACGCTTTCCGCCCTTCCGCAGGCGTGGTGTCGATGACCGCCGGGCGCACCGGATTACCCACTGCCTCAGTGCGTACCCCCTGCTGGCGGAAGAATTTACCGGATTTTTCCGAGATCACAACCGCCGCTTTGATAAAACCCGCTACCATCCGGCTAGTAACGCCAATCTCCTCGTTCTGCTCTACCAGCACCGCCGGAATTTTCAACAGCCACGCAGCGCAGAGTACCGGGCCACACACGTAGCCACCGGTGCCCACCACTACATCCGGGCGGAATTTGCGCAACAGCCGCATTGATTGCCAGATGGGTAATCCGCTGGCAATCTCTACCACCCCCAGCAACCGCTTGAGTAACCCGGCGGGTGTCCAGCGCCCGGCCAGCCCGTGTACGCTGATAGTTTTGAAGTCAAAGCCTGCCGCAGGTACAATAGTGGACTCCATGCGATCTGCCGTGCCGATATAGAGGATCTGCGCCTCCGGTTGCTGGGCGCGCAACGTTTGTGCCACTGCCAGCGCAGGCATGATATGCCCCCCGGTGCCCCCCCCGGCGAATACGGCCCGTATCGCCCTTTTCTCCTGTGGTGTTTCTACAGTCATAGCTATCAACAAGCGCCCCGCAAGCCGCCTACCTTTCTTCTAATACGAATATTATAGCAGGTGGAGAGGATGGTGTCAGGATTGCCCTTGGCATGGGGGTACCGGCATGAGAATATTAATTTTTTCCAAGGCGGACTTCGCCCACAACCCAATTCTAAATTATCAGCTACTAGGGTTCAATAGCTATCAATCGGATAATAACATAGCCCCGGGCGAAACCCGGGTGAGAGGTTAATCTATTAATGTCATGATTTACTAACCCTTCCCCAGGTTGCGCCCGGGGCTAGGTTAGTATTCCAGATGAATGGTTAAGAACCGTGGTAGCGCGTATTGAGTTCGGTTCCGGCTTGGCCGGGTTAGGTAAAACCACGGTATTTAAGAACACCTTCCTCAAGTAGCGACGCCAAGCGTTTCCCTAAAAGCTCTTATTTCTCCCGCTGTACCATACTGGAGGCGAGTTCGCGTAAATACCCGATGGCGTCGTTCTCCGGGAGTTGTTCCAGATAGCTCAGTGCCTCATCGCGGTACTGGTTGGCACGTTCCTGGACATCTGCAACGGCCCCCAGGCGCACTAGCAGCTCTGTTGCCGCCGCGATTTCCGCCAGGGTAGCGGCATTGTTGCCCAGCACTCCGCTCAACAACTCACGCTCGGCATCGGTGGCGCGTTCCCAGGCCATAGCGATAATAAGCGTACGTTTCCCTTCACGCAGGTCTCCGCCGATGGGCTTGCCCAGCGTACCCTGATCGCCGACGATGCCCAGGACGTCATCCTGCAATTGAAAAGCGATGCCCGCACGCTCGGCAAAGGCCGCGAGCGTATATACGTGTTCGTCTTCTTTCTCATGTCCCAGTGCCAGCAGGCTCCCCGTCCAGGCGCAGAAACCGAAGAGGGCGGCAGTTTTAGTGAGGATAACGCGCAGGATATCATCCTGGGTCACCATATTCACCGGAATATAGGGCAACTGGATATCGCGCACTTCCCCCTCGCAAATTGCCGGGCCTACCTGCCCCTGTAAGCGACGAATAATCCGCAGCACCACCAGTGGGTCAATATCGAAATTACGCGGCAGGGTGGCGAGAAGCAAAATCGCCCACGATTGTAGACAATCGCCGGCGAGGATGGCCATGGAAACGCCATAATGCGCGGCTTCGTCGGTGAGGCCATAATTTTCCTCCCCCACCCCGGCCAGCAGTTTATGCACACTGGGCTTGCCGCGCCGCACCGGGTCGCGGTCGATGACGTCATCATGCACCAGCGTATAGGTGTGATAAAGCTCAATCGCTAATCCCGCATGCAGGGCGATCTTCTCATCGCCGCCCAGCGCGCGACAACACCATGCGGTGAGCGCCGGACGCATAAATTTCCCCCCCCGCGTCGGATAGGCGAGTACCGCCCTCCGCAATTCGGGTGGGTTAAATTGCGGATGTAACGACGGATCCTGCAACAGTTCACGTACACACTCGGCAATACGTGCTAGTTCATCATCATATTTAAGGGGCATCAAATAACCTCTTCTATTGTTTATACCTTAGATTAGCTAAAAATTCCACACAAACTTCATCAGGAATTAATAAACTCCCAATATTTCTCGGTAAGGAGCCGCCCGGGCCGTGGCTATCGGAGCCGCCGGTCACCACCAGACCGAATTCACGCGCCCGTACCAGCATCCGCGCGGTGAGTTGCGGGCTATGATCGCTGTGATAAACCTCCAGCCCATCCAGGCCAGCGGCACACAGTTGCCGGATAATCCGCACTGGGTCGCCCAATTTTCCCGGGTGCGCCAGCGATGTTATCCCCCCCGCGGCGTGTATCAAGGCAATTGCCGACTCGGGCGTATACGGTGGGCGCGGCACATAGGCCGGGCAACGGCTACCCAGCAGACGGGCGAAAACTTCGCCTTCGTTGGGCATGTGCCCTGCTGCCACCAGCGCCCGCGCCAGATGTGGACGGCCAATTGCTCCCTCATTCGCCAGCACCGCCGCATCATCCAATGGATACCCGATATCCTTCAGCCGTTTCAGCATCAGCCGGGCGCGGTTTCTTCTATCCTCGCGCAATTGCGCCAAGCCAGCTAATAGCTGCTGATTGTCAGGATCGAAACCGTAGCCGAGGATATGTACATTCTCGCGCTTCACCTCGGTGTTTATCTCCACCCCGGCTATCACCTGCACGCTCGCCGCCGCTGCCTGCGCCGGGGCAATACCCGCCACCGTGTCATGGTCAGTAATAGCAATTACCATCACCCCCCGCTCTTCCGCCGCCGCCACTACCTCCACGGGCGTCAGGGTGCCGTCGCTGCAGGTCGTATGTAGATGCAGGTCAAAGGTACTCATACGTCTCGCTCCCACCTAAACCGATGTCCATTCTTTCCAAAAAAAGGGACAATATGTAATTTCTTTTCTGCATCTTTTCTGCAATTAATCCCCGATTATATAGCAATCTGCCGGATTCCATGATCCTTCACGCCCAATCAATTCTGCGAATGACGATTTCTTTTCTGCTACTTTTCTGCAATTTCCCATCGTGGTAGTTTGCGAGTACCAGTATTGCGAATACGCCCAGAACGTCGTAAATTAGTCAATATGTACGACACTTTATTGTATTTCTGCTTGTCGTTTAATGAATCGCTCAGCTTTACCATCAATAATCCATCGATTTCTTGCCGAGTAGCGCCGCCAAACTTAACCAGATAGTCGCTGACTAGCTTCGCATAAAATGCATCATCTTGCGCACGTGTGCGGATATAATCAGCCTCGCTGGCGGTATTTTTTGCCACCGATGCTGATACATGAAAATTCGGCTTGCGTCCTTCAATCAACCCAGCGTGTCTCAATCTCTTTATAGTGTTGTCTGGCAGGGATAGTTTCTTTTGTACTCTGTCTAATGCTAGAATATCTATAAGTTGAAGCCCGGTGTTTTTAATCAATAACCGGCTATATGCAGGATCTACAATAGTGCCGTATAGTGTCATACGAACTACATTAGATTCCGATAGATTGTAATCAGGCATCGGAAGATATCGTGCGATCTGCCCAATGTGCATCTCATGTATGCCATAACCCAAGGTATCTATCATATTTAGCTCTGTCATAGCCTGTGCGAGAAATGTATTGCGGTAGCGACGTGGAGTTTTATCACCCGCGATATAGTCCTCAGGAATTCCCTCAAAAAAACTACCTTCATTCTCGAATAACAATTTGTCCGGCAATTCAGTAACGATTATACGACCATTGCGGTTATAATCCTGATGCGCAATACAGTTATGAAGGGCTTCCATTACGACTTTCTGGTCATATTTGGAGACTTCTACCGGAATCAATGCATCATCGGGAAGAATCCGTAATTGAATATTGCGAATCTTTTGATAGAGAGCCGAGGTGCTAAGTAGAAAGGGTAGACCAAAATGTTCGTAAGCTCTCTCTACTCCTTCCAATTTCCAGGTTATTTGTGCTGGATACGGTGATAACAGATGTGCTGACTCAGTTTTACCAACTAGCAACAAGGTTGTGCGCGTTATTTTCCCTCCGCGGGTCAAACTTGCCCTATCCAAAAAGGTTGCTAAAGGCCACTTGCTGACAATATCAGTAGGGAACCTATTTGCATATTTTAGTGCATAGGATTCACGCGCTTTGTTAATTGCAGATTGGTCTAAATCATCATATGTAGCATCAACAATAATCTGCGCTGACCAATCTGTCTCTTTCGTCTGTTGCCGAATTTCATCCAGCTTATCTAATCCGAGACTGATAAGACTCTCACCAGCCCGCGCATAATAATGACCTTTCCAAGCAATAGGCATCCCACATGGGGCCGCAGGTACCTCCAACAGTATCACCCGTCCAGCAGGGGTATCCAATTCATGAATATTGCGAAAAGTAATGGTTGGGTCAGCATTCTCCACTATCTGCATTTTCAGGCTTTGTAGCCGTTCCGGTTCCGTTCTATAGTTCGTACCAACGACCAGACGTGTATCATTGTTAACACCAATAATCAGCCAAGCTTTCTCAACAGCACGCAGATTAGCTTCGTTCGCAAGCGCGGAAAAATATTCACCGATTTTATCCGTTGAAAGATTATTGTCCGCTTGTTTGAACTCCACCACCTCGCATTCCCATGTATCAATTAACTTGGAAAGAAGTGTAGATAATTCTGATTTTATCATCATTAACAACTCCTCACGCTTATTTTACCTCCTATATTGAGGGAAGTGATAAACGTCGGTTTGGCGCTCATCTCACCGCCGTTTCGATTATATCTCGCATCGTCTTCGCCAGGTCGTCGCCGCGGAAGAGCGCTGACCCTACCACGGCCCCTGTCATACCCGCACGCGCCAGCGGGCCGATCGTGGTGCAATCCACCCCGCCGTCACACTCGATACTCACCGTCACCCCCAGCCGTTGCACCAGCGCCAGCACCTGCGCCACCCGGCCAATCGAAGAGGGGATAAATGCCTGCCCGCCAAAACCGGGGTTCACCGACATCACCAGCACGCCGTCCACCAGTTCCAGCACCGGCTCCAGCATCTCCACGGGGGTGCCGGGATTAATCGCTACGCCCACCTCCATGCCCGCAGCACGCACCTGCCCGAGGACGCGGTGGATATGCGGCGTCGATTCTGGATGGATATACAACCGCGTCGCCCCCGCCCTGGCCAGCGGCTCAATCAGAGCCTCCGGGGTATAGGTCATCAGATGCGCCCAGAAAGGCAACATCGTATGTGGACGTAACGCCGCCAGCACCATCGGCCCGAAGGTGAGATTAGACACAAACTGCCCATCCATCAGGTCAAAGTGCAGCCCCGCCGCGCCGGCCGCCTCCACCGCCGCCACCTGCGACTGCAAAAAGGCAAAATCAAAAGCCAGTAAAGATGGGAATATCGGATAGTTATTCATAGTGTCTCATTCCTCTTTAATAAAAAATATATCGCGATGTCTGCGTTGGGCGACCTAGTCCATCATCCCCATAACCTCCCGCACCAGCACAAAATTCCTGCGGGCCGCGGTCAGCAGCATGTCGGCGTTGGGAGACGGGCGTTTTTTTGCCCAGCCATCGCGGAGCGCGGCGAGGAGATTTTCGGCGGTGATATCGGCCCATGGGAGCGCATCGGCCAGGCCGGCGAAGGTGCAGCAGTCGGTTACTTTGGGGTCATAGGCCAGCCCCAGGGCCGGGATGTGCTGCTGCACGGCGAAGATGAGGGTGTGCAGGCGCATGGCGAGGATGAAGTTGCACTTGCTCACCACAAAGAGCATCTCGCGCGGGGTGAGCGCCATGTCCAGCACCACACATTCCGTCTGCATCTCTTCGCAGCAGCGCTGTGCGACTTCGTGGTCTTCCGCGAATTGCATGGGCAGTAGCAGTGGTAACGCCCCCGTCTCCTGCGTGAAGGTTGTCAATGCTGCCGCGATGGCGGTGAAGGTCTCGGTGCCCGGCCACTCACGCAGCGCCACCCCGATCACCGGACGATCTGGGGGGATATTACAGCGCAGCCAGCGTTGTAGGCGTGGCGTCTCCTCGGCGGGGAGCAGAAAGCTGGGGTCAGCGGTGACTTCTATCGGCGGAATCTTCACCCCCAGCTGGCGCAACGTCTCCCGGCTGCCCGGATCGCGCACGGTGATGACGCGGGCTTTGTTGAGCACAACTTTCGCCAAGTAACGGTTGATGGGGTTGGTCAGTGGGCCGATTCCCTGTGCCAAAATCATGGTGGGCACATTCGCCTGCAGTGCCATCTTCAGCAGGCCCAGATAATAAAGCGGGCTGCGGAAGGAAGTGACATCCTGCAGCAGGCTGCCACCACCGCTGATAAACAACTCGGTGTCCGCCAGCGCTGTCTTAATGGCGCGCATATTCATGCGGGGGATCGCCGGAATGCCATGAAGCTTTTCGGTAGCATCCGGGTCACCGCTGAGCACACGGATGGCGGCGTCGGGCATCTCGGCGCGCAGCCCGGCGATAATGCCACCCAGCACCGCCTCGTCGCCGATGTTATTAAAGCCATAATAGCCGGAGAGGAGTATTCCGCTCATTTTTTTAGTTCCTAGTTTCTAGTTCCGAGTTCCAAGTATGACCTAACGTGAGCTATACCCACAACCCAATTGTAGGGGCACAAGGCTTGTGCCCCTACATGAACCTGATGCCATCTTACTGTTTCTATTTCACATCCGATCTCTTAACAACCATCCCCAGCAACACGATGGCAATCAGGCCGATTATCGTCCCCAGCCACCAGCCGTTGAAGGTGCGCATCATTGAGAGCAGCACGGGGGTGTGCGCGTGACAGTAGGTATTGACTACGTCCACCTGCCCGATGACGCCGCCAATCATCACCAGCAGCGCCGCATTACGGTAGCCGCGATTGGCGAGGAAGAGGGAGATCAGGAAGAGCGGATGGCCGAGGGCGAACTCCTTGGAGCGTGGACGTGCGTTCAATATCCGCTCCAGGAAGCCGCGCAGTTGGATCTCCCCGGAGGTGACGGTTACGCCGCTGTCGTTACCGGAGCGGGCGATGATAACGTAAAATATCGCTAGCGCCACCACGGCCAGCGCCACCCACCAGACGTAAATCGGTTGCTTGAGTATCCCCAGCAGGCGCGCTTTGCAGCGGGCGATGTAGTCGGTGAAGCTCTCCTCCGCGCGTGCAATACCGTCGACCAGCACCAGCAGCGCGAAGAGTACCAGTGGTATTATCAGCGTGGCTTTGACGCCGGTGAACTGCGTCACCTTCACCAGGAAGCGCGTCTCGGCGAACATCGCGGCGATGAACAGGCCACCGATGAGCGAGAAGGCGGTCGCGAGTATCAGGGTGAGGAGCATACGCAAAAATGCGTGGGAGAAACGCCGCTCGGAGAGGTAATTGATCTCGCGATAGGCAAAACTCAACCCGATAAGCGGGAAGCCGGTGGCAGCCATCAAGCCGAAGACGGTGCGCCCGGTATCGGGGAGTTTGAAGGCGACAGCTGCAGCACCCACGGTACCGATGATGAGCAACCTCCAGCCCCAGTGGAGCCACTTCTCGGGCAACTTGGCGGGGAGGAAAGTCAAAAACCAGAGCAGCATGGCGGCCCCGGCACCGAGGAAGATGAACGCCAGTACCGGTTTGCGCATCGGGAGATCGCGGAAGGGGCGCGCGCCATCAGTCTGTGCGATAACGAATCCGCTCTTCTTCACGCCTTCGGAGATAGCATTGATATACCGCGCGACGGATTTGACGGGTGTCTGCTCCAGCTCTAGCGGCAGTATCTGTGGGTAATGGGCGTAGAGTACGCGGATGTTACGGTCTTTCACCGCCAGGGTGAAGCGCGCCACTGCCTGCTGCGGCGTCAGGTTGCTCAGCTCCTCCGCGGAGATGCTGTGTACGCGTACCAGATGACCCTTCAGTTTAGTACTTAGCTCCAGATCGCCCTTTTGTTTGCCCAATTCTACCGCGCCATAATAGAAGATGTCGTGGTTCGGCTGCGCCAGGTAATCCGCCACCGCCGGTAATTGTTCCTTGTATCCCGGGATATCTTTGCCGTCGAAGATCACCACATTCGGGGGACTACCAGGATTACGTTGGAGAGTTTTTGTCGCCGCCTCCAGCGGTTTTACGATATCCGCGGAAGTCATCCAGTCACCGCCACGCAAGCGCGGTACCACGCGCAACCCGGCGCTTTTTATGGTAGCCACCCGCTCGGGGGACAGCCCCAGCCCCATATTACGCACGACATCGCGCGCGCCCGTGATCACCAGCGTATTCGGCGCAGTCAGTGTGATATATTTCTCGTGATAGACGCGCTTCAGCCCTTCCATGATGAATTCGGTAGTGCTATTCTTCACAGTGGTCACCGTGAACTGTTGCTCTTTATCGCTACTGTTTACCTCGGAAACCGGCGCAGGCCGCGGTCCGAATGAAATCTCGCCCTGGCTCTCCAGTGTCAGGAGCGTCTCTTCGGGCAATGCCACTGCAGATGCTCCGGCGTCGTGCATATTCTTCAGCACATCCACCAGCGGTGTGCCGGTCGCCCCGGCGAGCGACAACGATTCGTTGTAATCCACCACCAGGTCGACGTTGATATTCGCACGTTCTGTGTTGATACGTTTGAAGAGCATAAAGGCGGTGGCCAGTGTGCTTAAAATCAATATGAGCACCAGTACGCTCTTCAGCATACTAGTGGATTGCTCCGGTTTCTCAGGCATTTATTGGCTCCAAAGGGGCTGCGATATATCCTAACGCGGACTATGCCCGCAACCCCAAGTAATTATCTTTCCTGCAATAAATCGTGTTACGGCATCCGGCCCTAACGCTTTAATTCACAGGATATAAGGATAGTCAGGATAATAAGGAAGAATAATCTTCTTCTGATAATACTTCCTTGCCTGTTTTATCCTCGTCCCTATATCCTGTGAATCACAACGATATAGGACGACCTCTTTACACCACCCCGGAATTAAAAACGTGCTACTCTTCTCTACATATTGTTCAGAAAATAACCGAGAAGAGACTACAATACGGTTACGCCGCGCTCTCCAGCGGTGATCTCGCCGATATTCCATGCGGTGGCTCCGCTGGATTCTAGTAGAGCGAGTACCGCGTCGGCATCGGTGGGACGTACCACCAAAGTGTAGCCCACGCCCATGTTGAAGGTGCGGTACAGGTCGTCGTGTGCCATGTTGCCAAATTCCGCCAGCGTGGTGAAGATCGGCTGGGCCTGCCATTTAGCGGGGTCGAGCAACGCACGGCAGCCCTCGGGTAGCACGCGCACCAGGTTGCCCGGCAACCCACCACCGGTGATATGCGCCATGCCGCGCACCAGCCCCTGCGCCAGGATGGGGAGGATGATTTTGGCATAGCAACGGTGTACGCGCAGCAGCTCGTCCGCTACCGTGACGCCATAGGGGAGCAGGTCGTTGACTCCCAGCCCGGCCACCTCAAAGATGAGCTTGCGGGCGAGTGAATAGCCGTTGGTGTGCAGCCCGTTGGATTGGATACCGATGACAGTGTCGCCCGGCGCTATCTCCGCCCCGGTGATGATCTTTGCGCGGTCGACGATCCCGACGATGAAGCCCGCCAGATCATACTCGTTCGGCTGGTACAGGTCGGGCATTTCAGCCGTCTCCCCGCCAATGAGCGAGCATCCCTGTTCCTTGGCGGCGATGGATAGACCCTCTACCACTTGCGCGGCCACCAGCGGATCCAGCTTGCCCACCGCGTAGTAATCGAGGAAAAAGAGCGCACGTGCGCCCTGCACCAGTATGTCATTGATGCAATGATTCACCAGGCATTGCCCTACGGTAGTGTGGCGGCCCGCATCAATCGCCACCTTCACTTTGGTGCCCACGCCGTCGGCGCTGGAGACCAGCACCGGTTCGCTGTAACCGGTAAGGTCAGGTGCATACATGGCCCCGAAGGTGCCCAGCTCCGCCAGCACCGACGGGGTAAAGGTACTGCGCACATGCGCCTTCATCAGCTGCACAGCACGTTCGCCGGCATCAATATCCACACCAGCATCCTGGTAAGTAAAACCACGTTGTTCAGTCATCAAAATCTCCCGCGCAAATCCGCGCCACTTGTACTTTCGCTATTGTTGAATGAGATTCCTGCAATTTCTACCTACCAGTTCCCGGAGAAAACCAACTCTGTCTAAGAAACCGGGAATTATGCAATAATAACAAGCAACTAGAAACCAGAAACTAGGAACTCATATGCTATTAACAATTGAAACATGTACCGATACCTCCACCATCGGCATCGTCCACGAGGGCGTGGTGCTGGCGGAGATGGCTTTCCCCAGCCGGCACACGCTGGTATCGCGGCTGTTGCTGCGCCTGGACTGGCTGCTGGGCGAGGCGGGGACGAGCAAGGATAAACTGGAGGGGATCGCCGTGTCACTGGGTCCCGGCTCCTTCACCGGGGTGCGCATCGGCGCGGCGGCGGCCAAGGTGCTGGCACCCGCGCTGGACATCCCGCTGGTGGGGGTCTCCACGCTGCAGGCGCTGGCGTGGCCCTTTCGGGGGCTGGCCGGACACATATTAGTCCCGGTGATCAACGCGCGGCGCGGGCAGGTATATACCGCGCAATTCCGCGGGATTGAGCGGGTGTCCGAGGACGCCGCGCTCTCGCCGGAGCCGTTTGCTGCTGCGCTGGCGGATAAATCTCCGCTGCTCATCGGGGTGCTCGATGGGTTGCCCGATGGCTTCAACATCGGCAATTATGAGGTGGTGCG
This sequence comes from Armatimonadota bacterium, assembly GCA_038248345.1. Lineage (GTDB taxonomy): Bacteria > Armatimonadota > Hebobacteria > CAIYQO01 > CAIYQO01 > CAIYQO01. The sequence goes on from JBBRXO010000018.1 coordinate 29,171, forward strand.
CGCGCTGGTGACGCCGCACGCGCTGGCGGCGCTGGCCACAGAACGGCTGGTGCGCGGGGAAAGTGACGACCCGCTGACGCTGGCCCCGGTGTACCTGCGCGCCCCGGCGGATCGCTGATGAGCGAGATTACAATTGCAGCGATGACGGCGGCGGATATCCCGGCGGTGTACGCGCTGGAGCTGGCCTGCTTCACCTCACCGTGGACCATGGAGGCCTATATCGAAGAGCTGGACAACCCCACCTCCTACTATCTGACCGCCAAACAGGACGGCGAGGTGGTGGGCTTCGGCGGCATGTGGGCGGTAGTGGATGAGGCGCACATCGTGACGCTGGCCACCAGCCCCGCCCACCGCCGCCAGGGCATCGCCCGCCAATTAATGACCGTCTTCCTCGCCGAAGCCAAAGCTCGCGACGTGCACGAGATCACCCTCGAAGTCCGCATCGGCAACGCCCCCGCCCGCGCCCTCTACGAATCCTTCGGCTTCCAAAATCTAGCCATCCGCAAAAAATACTACCCGGATAACGGGGAGGATGGGGTGATTATGGGGGTTTGTTGGTAGGACTATCTCACCAGCAGTATGGCAAAAGCTCCGATAATGGTATATCATTAAGTGAAAGCGATATGGGGTGTGGGCTAATGCTAAGCGAAATTGAACTGGCTGAATTATTACATGACATGGAATCTGATCGCGTGGAGCGAAAAGAGTCCGCCAGTAGCATGGACAAAATCAATCAGACAGTCTGTGCGTTCGCTAATGATTTGCCGAACAACAATTTGCCAAGCGTCATCTTTGTTGGCGTTACAGACGACGGCAAACCTGCTTCTTTACCGGTGGATGATAAACTGTTGTTGCGTCTCGGCAATATTAGCGGTGATGGCTTAATTAGCCCGTTCCCCTCGTAGATGTGAAGAAAGTAGTAATTGATGGATATGAATTGGCGATAATCGTGGTATATCCGGCAGACGCACCGCCGATACGGTATAAAGGGATAGCATACGTGCGAGTCGGGCCGCGCACATCAAAAGCAACAAGTGATGATGAACGACGGCTGACTGAGAAACACCGTTTTCACGCGTCGCCATTTGATATCCGCCCGGCACCATCGGCAACGTTGGATGATCTTAATATTGAATCTTTCCTTGCAGAGTACCTGCCTGCTGCGGTTGCGCCGGAAGTATTGGATGAGAACAATCGAACCACCGAGCAGAAACTGGCTTCGGTTCGGCTCATTGAGCACACTACAGCTACCCCGACGAATCTGGGATTGCTGATGCTGGGGAATAGTACACGTGATTTTCTCCCAGGTGCATATATCCAGTTTTTACGTTTCGATGGCACAACCATGGCCGACCCTATTAAAGACCAGCAGGAGATAACCGGCACGGTGCCCGAACAACTGCGTTTCCTCGATAATATCTTCAAAGCCAATATTGCTACACCGATGGAAGTTAAGGATCACCTGACGGATCGTCCACATCCAGATTATCCTTTTACAGCACTACAACAGTTGGCACGCAATGCGGTGATGCACCGCAACTATGAGCATACCAGTGCCCCCGTACGCATAAATTGGTTCGACGACCGCATAGAGATTCACAGCCCGGGTGGCCCATACGGCCAGGTGACCCGAGCAAACTTCGGCACTGCCGGTATTACCGATTACCGCAACCCGAATCTGGCATCGGCGCTGAAAGATATGGGCTACGTACAACGTTTTGGCGTCGGCATTGAACTTGCACACAAGGCGATGAGCCAAAATGAGAATCCAGTATTAGAATTCACCATAGAGGATACAAACATTATGATTCTTCTTAGGAGTCGATCATGATTCCGCCAGTAATTACCTTTCTTAATAACAAGGGCGGGGTGGGCAAAACCAGCCTGGTATATCACCTGGCCTGGATGTTTGCCGACCTGGGAAAGAAGGTACTGGCCGTTGACCTAGATCCGCAGGCGAACTTGACGGCAGCATTCCTTAGTGAGGATCAGTTGGAGCTGTTTGGCACTGATGGCGCTACTACAATCTATGATTGTTTTCAACCAATGCTGCGTGGCACCGGCCCCATAGCCAGTCCAGTGCTGACGCCATTTGCCGAAAATCTCCACCTGTTGCCTGGCGATATCAATCTATCCCGCTTTGAAGATGAGCTGGCCACGCAGTGGTCTAAATGTAATGATGGTGACGAGCGCGCCTTCCGCGTGATAACCGCGTTCTGGAAGGTAATGATGATGGGGGCGGAATCCTGCCAGGCGGATATTATACTGGTGGACGTCGGCCCCAATTTGGGAGCGATAAACCGCGCAGCGCTGGTGGCTACCGATCACGTGGTGGTGCCGCTAGCTCCTGATCTTTTCTCGCTGAAAGGTATCGAAAACCTCGGCCCCGCACTGCGCGACTGGCGTAGACAATGGGAGGAACGAAAGCCGAAACTTATAGCCACTGATATTCTGCTCCCGGCAGGCCAGATGAACCCGCTGGGCTACATCGTTATGCAACATTCTAACCGCCTCGACCGCCCAGTATCCGCCTACGAAAAATGGATGGCGCGTATCCCCGGCAAATACCACGAAATGGTGCTGAGTGATGATATCAGACCAGCACGAGTAACCGAAGACCCGGAATGCCTAGCCATGCTGAAACATTACCGTAGCCTGATGCCCATGGCGCAAGAAGCCCGCCGCCCCATCTTCTACCTAAAGCCCGCCGACGGTGCCATCGGCAGCCATATGGATGCGGTAACAAACGTCTATGATGACTTCCTCCGCTTGAGCCGGGAGATAGGTAAGCGGGCAGGGGTATTCACAACGCGCTAATGTTAGCTTCGCCCACAACCCAATCTCACCTTCTAAATGATTAATGTTTCCGACGTGGGTGTAGGGGCACAAGGCCTGTGCCCACGTCGTAACCATACCTTCAGTTGGTCATGTGTCCCATACCCCGTACCGAGGACACATGCCATGTGGCCCTACAAAATTTTCTCACCAGCCAGTATATTTCCTGCAGGTATTTTAATGTTGGCAGGGAATTATACCACTAGCGATTAAAATCAGGAGGGGTGAACGATGAAAAAGTATCTGTTTGGTTTGGCGCAGGCGGTGGTTTGCGGGGCGGTGATGGGGGCGGTGCTGCTCTTCGGCGGGCGTTGGTCGCAACCGGCACCGGCAATGGCGGCGGGTGGCGTACCGGAGGTGATCCAGGCGAAGAAGTTCCAGGTGGTGGATGACAATGGGGAGGTGCTTGCTCAACTGGGATTATCGGCAGATGGAACGCCCGGTATCATACTATGGGATACGGCGGGGGAAGTGCGTAGTCTGTATAACCTGGATAAGGATGGTAATCCCGCACTTTACTTGAGTGATGCGGCGGGGAAGATGCGTAGTGTGTATAACCTGGATGAGGATGGGGCACCGAAATTGGGTATGTATGATGCGGAGGGGAAGGGGCGTAGTATGTATTATTTGGATAAGGATGGGAGGCCGGCATTGGAGATGTGTGATGCGGCAGGGAAGGTGCGTAGCTTGTATGGTTTGTATAAGGATGGGAGGCCGGGTTTGAATATGTTAGATGCGGCGGGGGAAGTGCGTAGTCTGTATTCTTTGAATAAGGATGGGGCACCGGCATTGTGGATGGCTGATGCGGCAGGGAAAGAGCGTGGGAGTCTCCAAGTGGATAAAGATGGTGACCCCGCACTTTTCTTGAGTGATGCGGCGGAGAAAACACGTGTGAGTCTCCAAGTGGGTAAGGATGGTAATCCCGCACTTTTCTTGAGTGATGCGGCGGGAGAGTTGCGTAGTACGTATTCTTTGAATAAGGATGGGGCACCGAAATTGTGGATGGCTGATGCGGCGGGGAAGGGGCGTAGTATGTATTATTTGGACAAGGATGGGGCACCGGCATTGTGTATGTTAGATGCGGCGGGGGAGTTGCGTAGTTTGTATTATTTGGATGAGAATGGTAACCCCGCACTTTACTTGAATGATGCGGCGGGGAAAACACGTGGGGTGTTAGGGACAGATACTGACGGGAAATATACGCTTATGTTTGCGGATACGACGGGAAAGATAGTGTGGAGAGCTCGGTAACGGCGGGCCCAAAACAAGCCCAAAACGGCGGGTTGGAGGGGCGCGGGGGGGGGCGGGGTTGGGGGACAGGCGGCGGGGTCGACGCCCCGGGGGGGGCGCGG
>JBBRXO010000019.1:0-32011 GCA_038248345.1 Armatimonadota bacterium
CCTGCCATCCCGTAATTGGGATAGGCAGGATCGGGGTGATATTTGTAATTTTTTGGTGCCACTGTTGGTGCCACTTGGTGCCATTAGGCGTAATATTGGTGCCATTTTGGTGCCATTTTGGTGCCATTTTGGTGCCAGAAGGCTAAAAAATGGCGATAATTGGTGTGTTTTTCAGGTAGTTATGTAATGGTGTTTGGGGTTCATTTTGAGGCTAAAAGTGGAGCCCCCTGACGGATTCGAACCGACGACCTGCGCATTACAAGTGCGCTGCTCTGGCCAACTGAGCTAAGGAGGCATTACCACCTAAAAAGTATCACGAATAGGGTGCATTGGTCAACATTGCGGGGAAGGAGGTTTTTTTGGCACATTACCTGACATGGGTTCTGGCTGATTAATCCCAGATTATATGAACGGCAAAAATCGCGGTAGGGACTGCGGTTGCCCGCAGCCCCCCGCACAGACCCCGGCGTGCGGAATTACCGCACCGGGTTCCTCCCTTGTGTCAGACGGTCACTAGCTGACTCGGATATTTATGTCGCACTGTTACCTTTGGGAGCCATTTGTTCGCAAGCCGTCCTATCTTATCCCAAGTACAATACCCCTTCTGGCTTTGCCGACTTATCGTTTTCTTCCATAGTTTTACGACAGCAAGGCGAAAGCTGCTCATGGACGGGGTGTTGCGCGGGACACCATAATATTGATAGTGTCCGTTCAGCACTTGAGCGAGCCACTTCCCGACTATCGGGAGCGGTTCATTGATTCGACGGCGCAGGGTTTGGCTGATTTCCTTCAGCTTGGCCTGCACTTTCTTGCGTTTACTGATACGCAGGACACAGAAACGACCTTTCCGGGTCACGCTACAGATATGCGTGAATCCCAGATAGTCAAACGTTTCTGGCTTTTTATCGCCACGTGCGCGGCGATTACTGGCGGCAAAACGACCGAATTCAATCAGCCGAGTCTTCTCTGGATGTACCTCCAGCTGAAATTTAGCCAGTCGAGCTTGCAGTTCTCCAGAGAACCGTTCGGCGTCGTCGCGATATTGGAAGCAGACTACCACATCATCGGCGTAGCGTACTATGTACATCTCGCCCCTTGCATGGTGTCGCGCCCACAGCGCTGCCCAGTTGCCCAACGCATAGTGCAGGTAGATGTTGGCCAGCAGTGGGCTGATACTCCCACCCTGCGGTGTGCCGGCATCGGAAACCTGCACTACTCCATTTTTCAACACGCCCGCGTTCAACCACTTCTTGATGTGGCGGATTATGCGCGTGCCAGCAATGCGGAGTTCGAGGAATTTGATGAGCCATTCGTGGTCGATGGAATCGAAAAACGCACGAATGTCCAGGTCGAACACCCAGCTTACCTTCTTCTGCTCTATCGTCGCCGCTAGCCGGTTAAGTGCGTTGTGGCACCCACGACCGGGACGGAAACCATAGGAAAAGTCATGGAATTCGGCTTCGTAGATGATGGTCAGCACATCAGCGACTACACGCTGGACGAGTTTGTCCTCCAGCGTGGTTATCCCTAACGGGCGTAACTTACCATCCGCTTTGGGTATATTCACCCGCCGCACCGGCTTCGCATGATACGCTCCACGTTTCAGACGGGCAGACAGGTCTTCGATATTATGCTCCAAATCCCTGTCATAGCTCGCCCAGTCTACCCCATCAACCCCTGCCGCGCCATCTTTGCGCAAGGCAAAGAAGGTTTCGGCGAGGCGGTCTTTGTCATAGACATGATGCCAGAGCGTGGCAAACCGTACCGTTTTATCCGTTGCAACTAAATGCCGTATCGGCAACAGCTTGTTTTGCAAGCTATCTCGGGTCAGTGCCCGGAGCTTGTTATCCCGTTGCAGATTCCACTTGGGTACCCCCCTTTGCTCGTCCGACTCCGCCACCGAGGGAGTTGCACCCTCCGCTTTGTTCGCCGTTGTCATCGCTCGTATGGGGGTATATGACTCCCCAGTATCGTTCATCATCACTGTACTCCATTCGGATTTTTGATACGACCCGTTGCCTCCATTCGCCACGGGTGATACCGGGGTCTCTCGATTTCGTATCGACATATTTTGTCTGCATGCAGGTGGTCTCTGACCTCGTGGGGCCTCGGGGAGTCTAGCATAGCGACTCGCTCAAGTGTTGCCTTCCGAATATAGGAACATCGTCAGCACCCCAAATTATAATTTCGCGGCTCAATACACCGCCTGCAGAACCTCCATACTAACGCTTGCGCGGCAACCTTACGATTGCAACGCCATAGTCAAGAGCTGGTGTGACGCGCTACGCCTTCACCATACGGGACTCCCCTCATCCATAAAGGTTTTGCCAAACCGACTGCCGCCAGCCAACTCGTCGCCTTGGTAAACCACGGCCAGTGGTAGTCCGGTACGACTCTATGTTTGACTATAACCCGCTATATGCCGTCGATTTCATCGACGCTTCTCCTACTTTATATGAACGGCGGCCCGCTTTTTTTGAACTACCAATCCCAGTTATATGAACGATGCGCCGGTGAACCGAGCCGATGGGCGCTGGCATTTTGCTATTGTAAGCGCGGGTGAGTTGGCCGTCTAGTTGACGGCCAACTCGGGGTGTATCGATCATCCTGAAGCGTAACGTTACGCTTCAGCCAGCTCCTGCAGCTGGGCGAGAAGTTCTTCCATTGACTCCAGGCGCTCGGTGAACTGCTCGCCACGTTCCGAAGATTGCCAGGCTTCGGATCGCTCATCCCAGTATTGCGCCATCTCCGTGGTGACGCCGTCGAGTAGCACATGTGCCTGCTGGAGCTGAACCTTTACCCACAAACTTCCCCATAGAGCCGTGGTTTTCAAGGTGCCGATGTCATCCAGCTCCGCTTGCAACTGCCCGCAAGCGTAGAGGAAGTAGGTTTAGACGGCAATAACCGCTGTCTCTATGTGGAGTTTTGTGGGTAAGCTGAGGTTGCCCACAAACTATCCCATAGAGCCTAATAAAGAGATGGATTTCGCAATCACCCAGCTTGCATGTAAGACAGGCTGGGGTTGTATCAGAGATATCTCGAGTAATTATCCAGTGATGACGCGCTTTTAGTCTAGTGCTTATCATATCTATTTATGCTATATTTTCAGTAGGTAAATGATGTTCATAAGCTGTAAGATGTACAGAAACTGTTCTTTGTTTAACCGGAATGATTCACTCGACATTAAAGGACGGCTTGCATGAAAATTCTATGGGAAATACTGTTAATCTGGTTGATCGCTGCCACTCTGGCAGTGGCAGCAGCTCCGGAACCGCTCGGGCTTTTTAAGCCGCAGGCAGATGGCACGTTCGCCTATCAATCGGATGTTTATCGCATCGCCTTCAACAGCGACGGCGTAATGGTATCGCTACAAGTGAAGGGGAATGAATTCCTGCGCCCTTTGCATGGGGAAGTTGGTGGAGCTGGTTTTTTCGTCAACGGCAAGCGCATTGTGTTGCCCTCCACGCAGGCGAATCCGACAGGTGGTGTGATTGCCGATGGTATCAATGGTATCTTCCTCAGCATCCTACCAGACCGGCTTGATATGGATCTCGGGCAGGAAGTCGCGGGCGGCAGAGTGGAATATGTTTTCTTCCCGGCGGAGGGGATCACCCTCACGCCGGTCGAGAAACCCGTATTACACGGAAAGCGCAACGAACCGTGGCAAATTGTCGGCACGCAGGCTACCAGATGGTCGGCACCTGACGGCACTGCTATTGATGTACATTACGACACTATACCCGGCAATCAATACAACGGCATGTCAGCCATGGCAGTGAATAACCCATACAAAACGCGCATTTGTGGGGAGATAAGTTTCCCTGCCAGTAGCTGGGCCGGAGACACCGCTACCATTGACTGGCAAGGAGCGGTGGAGGACCATAACTTTCCCCAATATACTCCAGTAGCGCTCAGCGGCACTGTGCAATGGAAAGGTGCAGAACTCCCTACGAAACCAATTGAGTTGCTAGTGCATGTGGAGGATTATAACACACTTGAAACAGTAGCGACCTTCAAGCTGCCACTCACCAACACCCAGAAGATCACCCCCTTTACCTGGTCAGAACACTGGACACAACCCGGGCCGTGGCGGATTAATGTTATGGCGGTAGCGAACGACCATGTCATCGGCATTAAAACCGGCGTTATCGTCTACGACTTGCCCCACTATCTGCCCCCGCTTAACCGTCCAGATGATTTCTGGGCGTTCTGGGAGAAGGCCATTGCTGACCAGCGGGCCTTGCCACTCGATTCAGTGCTTGTTAAAGATGATGCCGGTTCGACTAAAGACTATAATCTCTACACGGTCTACATCACCGGCTACGCCGGACGACGACTGCAGGGGCGTTATGGCGAACCGACGGCAGCGGGTATCGTTCCCGTAACTATAGGTGCCGGGCATTCCGGGGCGAATATCACCGCGCCTGCGGATGCGGGGGTATGCAATCTTCTTACCTCCATGGATGGCATGGCCACCTATCGCACTGGCATGGGGGATCGCAATACCTCTAACTTGTTTTACAATTACATTGATGCCCTGCGCTGGGTAGACTTTCTGGCCACGCGGGAGAAAGCTGATATGAAACGCTCGATTTATTACTCTGGCAGTCGCAGCGGTCCGGTCGCCATAGCTGTGCTGGCGCTGGACCCACGGGTGAAGATGTATATCTCTAACGTACCTACGAATAACCGCTGGGACTGGCAGGTTACCTTACCGGGAGCTGGCGGTTGGGGGCCGTGGTCGGCGGATCGCAAGCCCGGACAAGAGATACAAGCATATACACATGAATTGTCTTACTTCAATTCTGACAATTTCGCAGAGCGGATCACGCAACCGGTGCTCATCGGGTTCGGCTTGCTTGACGGACTATCGCAGGTGAGTGGCAATTTAGCCTGCTACACCCGCCTTGCCAGCACACAAAAGAAAATTTACTTCCGCGCCTGGTGGGGTCACGCCGATGGAAACAAGGAATGGTACGACACTAACGCACAGTGGAGTAAGGAGATGTTCGCCCGCTAGTGTGCTGCAAGTAGTGAAAACGTTGCGAATACCGTTGACTAACATAAATGTCATTGTATCTCATAATAGGACATTATCACAGAGCAACTATAGTGGGGGGTTACCGAATACTTACCCGCATGGTACAACACCTGCGACGAAACGACTCTTACAGCGGTTGAACCTTCCCCGGAGAACCGTATCCAATGTAATATGGTGCGGAGTTGGCACTTTGGGGAATAGCATGGTGATGACTGATCGAATACTGGGTAGATTCTGATGTGCCATCATTGGTGACACACTAGGCGTACCGGCGAACGTTATAATGGCATCGGGTCGATCATGCGCCCATCAAGGAGATGCTCTTAATGGTGCATCGCAATCGTATCAGATAGTGTACTGTGCAAACTAACACCTCGTTTTTTATGATAGTTATACGGTCCGGCAAGTTAGAAGTGGAGACAATTACCATGGAGTATCATATTCAACGTACGCTTCGCCCATCTTCGCTTCACGGGGAGTGGGACTGCGCTGCCTGGAGTAATGCCGCGATCGGTGAGGTGCAGTATTTTCTGCCACAATCGAGTGGGCATCACCCGCGGGTCCAATTCCGCATGCTTTATGACGATGCCGGAGTGTACCTTATTTTTCGCGTGGAAGATCGCTACGTACGTAGCGTAATCACCGAGTTCAATGGCAGTGTCTGCACCGATAGTTGTACTGAATTCTTCGTGCAGCCCTGTAACAACGCGGGCTATTTCAATTTTGAGGTTAATTGCGGTGGTACCCTGCTTGCAAGTTATATCGAAGACCCCACGCGTGATGAGCATGGCTTCAAAAAATCGAGGCCGCTGACCCCCGCAGACGCTGCGCTGGTGAGGATCTATCATTCCATGCCCGTTGTGGTAGAACCAGAGGTGCAGGAGCCAACCGTCTGGGTAAATGAGCTATTCATCCCGTTTGCCCTCTTTGAGCGTTATGTTGGCCCGCTGGATGCGCCCACCGGGCAACAGTGGCGGGCCAACTTCTACAAATGTGCCGATCATACCTCGCACCCACATTGGGCCACATGGTCACCGGTGAAAGAGTTAAATTTCCACCAACCCCAGTACTTCGCCCCGCTGTTTTTTGCTTAATTTTTCCCTGAAGAAGTCATGCAAGAAACCAATGCCAGGTGGCTCTTATCCGTTATTTTCTCAGAGCCTATAATTAAGCAGCGAGATGAGTGGGGGATACCGAATTCTGATCTGCTATGAAGAAAGGGGAACGGCTCCCAGTTGTTCCTGCAATATCGGTGTGGAGGGGAAAGCGTGGCCGAGATGTTGGGTGAAGCCTTCGGCGTGGTGTACCCCGATGAGCGCCCCCATCTGGGCATCCCATGCGCGCATCTCTTCCAGGTATTGATCCATACCGTGCTGGCGGCGAAGCCAGTCGCGTTGTGACGCGTGACACGCCAACAGGGACGCTTTCTCCTCGATCACTGCAGATATATCCACACAAAACTTAGGGGGTACGTGGTGTCCAACATAGTCCACGCCCCCCATTGGGCTACCGAAATAATACAGATGCGCCATGCGAGTAGTAGCTGGCACACTCGCTGTCGGGCCGACGACATAGTTGGGAATTGGCGCGGTGAAGACAGCGGCACGTGCGACCGCGCTGGTTGCCTCATGGTCTGGCATATAGTCTACTGGGTAATGTGTAAGCACAAGATCGGGATCAAGCAGGCGAAACAAAGCAACCGCAGCCGCCCGCATTACCTGATCATCGAAGAGTTGCAGGTCCTGCCCTCCCAGGCAGTGGTAACTACCGCCAAGGCGAGTGGCAGCTTCAGTCGCCTCGGCCACACGTCGTCGGGCGATTATCTGCGGCGCAACTTCCGCACTGCCGCAATCGCCCGAGGAGAGCGTGGCCACATGCACCTTCCACCCCTGACGTGCCAACAAGAGCAGGGTTCCGCCACAGCGAAACTCCGCGTCATCCGGGTGTGCACATAGCGCTAAAACAGTCGGTTGCTCCATGTTATTGCCTCCTAGTTGCACTCCGCCTCCAACGGGCCGGCCAGTTCTTCAACAAAGAAAAGGCGTCCGGGAAGAGTGGGGATAAAGCTACTGGGAACCCAGCAATCCGGGCCATAACGCAATGTTATCCATAAACTCATGCCCTGCCATTGCATCCCACGTCCTAAAACACCATCTGCACCCCCGATAATCCTATCGGCCTGCAGAAAGAGTCCGGGGCCGATGGTGTTGGCGCGGCAAGGAACCAGTGTAGTGCGGCTTTTGAAGCTGGTGATGGCATTCTGCTCGATGGTCAACGGATGAAGCTTGGCACCGAGGCGGTGTGTCTGCTGCCTCCATTCCGCTTCTGTGGCAAATTCAGCGGCGAAATGCGGCTCCCAGAAGGCGATATGACAGACACGGCCAATACCGAAGATTAACTGCAGCTCCGCTCCATTCGCCTTCAAGGCGGCGATACGGTCAGCATAGGTGGGGAGCATTTCGCGGGTGGCAAAATGGCGCTGTGACTCCGGTACCGTCAATTCCCCCAGCGGGCCATAAAAGGATTGCTCCATAGCATAGCGAAACGCTGCCGGGTTGTCCCCGTCCAGAGTATTTCCTTCGGCATCACTCCATTCATCCATATTGAAACCAAATACATGATCGCAGGGTGTCCCCCATGAGCGGAGGAAATAGACCGCCCAGCGGTACATCCCCATTGGCCCCGCAGGCAGAATGAGCGCCAACTGGCGTCCTGCTTCGCGGGCCAGGCGAATCTGCAAGGCGATCTCATGCCCCAGCATAGCATCGAAATCTGCTAGCGTAGCGCAGGATACCGGTGAAAAATCAGCATGCCACCACTCCTGGGGGGTAGTGACAGCGGCGGCTGGCTTGCTGCAACAGGCGTCGATACGCGCCAAATCCCATCCTGCCGGAAAGAAGCCCTCCAGCAGTGATCCTTGTAAGGTCGATTGCAAATCAATCTTTTGAGTCATTGTAACGATCCTCCGTATATTTTTTTACTACTCACGTGAGCTTCAAAATACTACCTATTTACCCGTTCGATATACCGCTGGCGGTACACCTACTACCTGGCGAAACTGCCGGCTTAAAAAATATGGACTGCTATACCCGAGCAGGTCGGCTATCTGCGCTACGCTATTTTTTGTAAAAAGTAACAGCTTTTTTGCCTCATTTATGCGTGCTTGTATGATGTATTGTACCGGCGTCATCTGCGTATATTGCCGAAATATCCGAATAAAATGATCCTCGGAACACTGGAATTGTCGGGCTAAATCGGCAAGGATAAAGCTCGTCTCCGGAGCTTCACGAATCCGACGGCATAAATCATCCAATTGTGTCGACTGTTTTACCGTGAGGGTGTTTGAATTGGGACACCGATCAACTTCATCAATTAACAGCAAGGCGGAACATAGCCAATGGGCGGCCTGCCGGGTGTCACCGGCCTCCAGGTGCCTAAGAGAGCGATCCATCACTTCGCAGAGTAGCGTATTCGGATATATTTGCCGATGCCGCGGCAAATCGGAATAACTCGGTGTCCACACGTCGCCATCCTGGGTCAAAAAATCGAATTGAATGGCGCGCACCACCACCGGATTACGTGAATCATGAGTGCCCAGAACTCGCTCTGTATTCCGCAGCGTGAAGCAATCTCCCACCTGTAGTTGATAACTCTCGTCCGGTGTCACAAGCGTCCCATGCCCCTGCACAACCAGCCACAACAGGATGCCACTCCAAGGATTGATGTCGGAATCCCAATTCCAATCCAGTTGGCACTTCAACGCTGTATGTCCGGTGTATAAATTCAGTAACGAATAGGGGTACATGTCGATATTGTATATTCACATGCCGAGAATGTCAATGGATTATCAGGCATTATTTTGATATAATATCAACTGTTAAATCGCACGCACTATGCGATATAGTGTATGCCGTGAATTGATGAATTTTTCGAGAGGTGGGGTAACTACTATGACACACAAGGAGCATATACTACGTCATATTGCCGGAGAGCCAGTAGAACGCATCCCGATAATCGGGGGTTGGGGGCTGGGGATTAAGAATCTAGCTACCTGGGGAGATTTCTCTACTGAAGAATATATGCAAGACCCGGAAGCGCATGTAGTGCTGGCGAATCGTCGTCTGGGGGTAGACGGCATCCCCTCCGGCTTTGTGGTGCCGCGCGAATTGGAAGCAATCCGTGAATTTAGCATGCTGGAGAAATCTTTTAGCGAGGTTGAGCCTGAGACACTGGTAGATATCGCCGCGGCAATCCCCGAAAATGCAACGGCGCTGCTGAAGGAAAGATTCGATCCTGCTGCGGTAGAAGCTGAGAACCGAGCGCATATCGAGAGTAACCTGGCTGCGCTGGGCGATATTGCTATGATACCCACTTTCTGGAACGCATCTGTGGCATTTTCCCTCTATTCTGCCTATGGTTACGTCGCTTTCCTGACTGCCGTTGCCCTTTACCCCGAAGCTGTTGAACGCATCTACTGGGCGGACGGGGTTATCTCGCGTGAGCAGAACAAGATCATCGCCCGCCTGATGCATGAATACGACCTCATTCCGCTGGTTTTAACCGGTGATGATATCTGCACCAATGATGGCCCGATGGCGAATCCGCAATTTCTCCGTGAGCGGTATTGGCCCCATGCCTCTTTTGCGCTGGAGCCATTTCTCGATGCAGGTATCCGCCTTATCCATCACTGCGACGGAAATGTGATGCCGATGTTACCAGATATGGTTGCCGCCGGCTTCTCTGGTTTCCAGGGTTTCCAGTACGAATGCGGGGTAGATATCTACGAGTTACGTAAACAACGTAGTATACGCGGCGAAGAGATGCTTATCATCGGCGGCCTTTCCGTCACCCGTACCCTCCCCTTCGGCAATCCAGATGACGTAAAACGTGAGATTGACTACTGTCTGGATGCCACCGACGGCGGTCGCGGCTTCTTCCTCTTCACCAGTAATGTCACTGGTGTTGAAGTTCCCCCCCAAAACCTGGAAACTGCATATCAGTATTTGAAGGCTTACCAGCCCGGTACAGAGCGGACACGTGAAAAAATCCTGATCCCGCCAGCTCGTAGCATAACTCCCGGAACTATAAGCTGAAGTGCTAGGAGTAACTTATAGCCTCGTGCTTTAGCACGTGGAGAAACGAAGAAATATTGACATGAATGAAGGTAGCAAGATACTATTCTTCTCAAAGGCTCTTTCATTGACCAACAACCAGTGGTGGTCAATGATTGTTGAAAGGAAATGTCTGTATGCCAGTGCACATGTGGGCAGGTCAACATCCTGAACCTGTCCAGGAAATCGGGGGGCTTTGGGTAAATTCATTAGGGCGAGATCTGCGTCCTGAAGATAGCCTGAGTGTGCATAGTCACACGGTATCGCATTGTTTTACCTACCTGCACGAGGGGCAGGGGGAAATAGTAATAAACAATCATCATTTCAACATCACTACCGGTGATTTCATTGTTCTCCCCAAAGGATACACTATCAGCCAGTTCCCCGACATGGAACACCCCTGGGCATTCTATTGGATCTCAATTGATGGCCCTTTAACTAATGCGCTTATGAACCTTTTTGGCTGGACAAATAAATTTGCATCTTTCAATATCGGTACCCAAACTGAGTTCATTGACTACTTCAATCGCATATTAGATCGTATCCATGAACTTCCCTATGGGAGATACCATGCAAATTCACTAGGTTACCAGTTGCTAGCTTATCTAGGCGACCTAACTTGTGAACACCACGAAGATAAACACTATAAACCGACATCCACCATAAACGATATCATTACCTACCTCGGTAGACATCTCCATGAGCCATTAACGGTGGATGATATTGCGGCGCACTTCTCCCTGTCACATTCACAGCTGGCGCGGCGCTTCCGCATTGATGCCGGTATGTCACCCGCCAAATACTTGAATGAATTACGCATCGACCGGGCGAAAGCTATGCTCTTTTCCAATAAACCGGTCTCATTAATTGCTGAAATGATCGGCATTCAAGACGTTAACTATTTCTACCGGCTCTTCAAGCATACCACTGGCTTAACTCCGCAACAATATCGGGTGAAAATTGTCCGCCCAGAGAAGGGCTGCTAGGCGCAGGCGGCCCGGCATGAATCGCCGGGCCGCCTGGATCGTTGAGTTATTTGGGAAACGCAAATCGGACAATCTGCCCGGCGGGGATCACACATTGCTCCCGCAAGTGGAATTTATTCGTAATTTCCACTGGTGTTTCTATCAGTGCCGTAATCTCGGCATCCGTCGGATTATTCATTTCAATAGATATCTTATCCTTCTCCCAATTTATGATAGAGAGCCGCAATTGTGCATTATCTGCCATGATGATATTGCCCGCGTAGAAGATTCCGCCTTTGGTGGCATCAAGCCGTGACCACCCGTTACCTTCAAAGACACCGAATGGAAACATCGCCCCATCGGCACGCCACAACGCCGCATCCCAGTTCATATTTATACCCTTAATTGCCAGTGGCAATTGGTATGGCATAGCAGCGGCAGCTTTCAGCTCACCGGCAATGCCAAAATGCTCGGCAGTGAACGAAGCAACATAAGCTACTCCATCCAGCGTCCCTTTTTTTATCTGCAATTGATACGGCGTACCGTCCACCCCGAACCCCATATTGGTTCGCATCTCCTGCATCTTCTCTTTCGCCGGCACTTTAACGAAACGCCCATACCAGGATGTTTCCTTTGGAAGCAATGATCCCTTTACCGCTCCCGGAGTGAAGCCAACCGTGCCGTCTGCACCGACACGAATTCCAGGCGATAGCGCGAGCATATCCCCGGCATATCCACCGACCGGCAGGTCAATATAGCTTTTCTCCAGCGTGCCTTTGATTACCTTCCCGTCTGTCTGGGTATAGCCATACTCCGGTTTTGGATCGATGCGCGTGAACGATGGGAAGATATCCTCCGCTAGCGTCACCGGCATACGTAGCCGCACCGTAACCTCTTTGATAATCATGGGCCGACGCTGATCTTTCTCACGGTACTCTTCACTCACGCCAAAATCAGAATAACGTACCCGCCCCGCATATACACGACTTCGCGTCGTCACTTGTGAGGGTTTACCATCATAGATCAAGTCCTCTTTAAGCGCATACCAATAGCGTTGATCAAGGTCGGAATCCATCACATGAACGACTTGGCTGGCATATGGAAAATCCAAGAGCGATGCCATATTATCTCCGCGATCCGGGCCGTGATATTGCGGGAGTAGACCACGCCCTTCCTGCACATCGGGAACGGGCACCTGCAGATCAACATCTGGAATATCTGTACCTGTATATTGCCAGACAAAGCCGAAGAAATTCTGTCGGTCACTACAGCGGATGGTATACCGTGCTGCTATCCCATAGACCATCGTCGGCGTGATCGCTGTTCGTCCCAGCGCGTCTTGCACACGGATATAGTAATACCGCAAATTTGCATGCGGCAAGAAAATAGTCTGCTCAACATTACGGCTATTCGGGTTCCACTTTCGAATTGGGTAGTGGTCACCAATTATAGAGATGTCAGTAATGGGTACGTCGCTCTGCGCTTTAATACGGACACTGGCTCCGCTCTGGTTGCCATCGGATGCCCAGGTCAATAAGTGCGCGTTGCCGGTAGAGGACTGGAGTTCGGTAATGACCGGACCGGAAGAGATGTATACATGCGCCGGGTTCTCCCAAAAATGTTGCTCACCGATGAGCAAATACCAGGCCGCATTCCGAGCGGTATCCGCCGTAGTAAACACCTGGTGCCCGGCAGCAGCGGCTGCCTTTACTTCGGCGGGCGCGTATATCTCATGAGTTGCCAAAGGGAACATCATACTGCGGTTATTCACTTGCCATTGGTAGGGTAACAAGCCGTTATCGACGAGTTTGCCATTTCGGTAAGTATATACAGCGAGTGCTGAGGCGAACTTATATAGTTGTTGCGGCATAGGTGTAGTTGAGGGACGTGCGATCACCGTTAGATGCGCGCCGAATCCTAGCGACAGGAATTGTGTCTGCTTCAGCGCCTTTTTATCAGTGGTTAACAACGATTCTGCGGGGTAGGAACGCAACCCAATGAGCAAAAACCGGTTCTGATTAGGGTCAGCGATGTCAAGGCCAGGCACTACGATCAGCTCGTCATTGCTGGCTTGCTGACATGCAGTGATAAAATTCGCCCACACAAGTGGATCGAGATACTCGAAGGTCTCGGTCATAACTAGAATTGAGTAACCTTCGGCGCGAGCGGCGGCCGCATACTCGGCAATAGTTCCTTTTCCATTGCTGAACGCACTCCGTGCGCCGATGAGTACCTTCCACGTTTTGGCATTACCCTCTTGCCAGGCAGTTGTCCATGACGGTATTACAACGGGAGGAGCAGCAGTCTGCGCAGTAAAGCGCGCATTAGTATATCCGCCCAGCCCCGCGCCTTTTGTCTCGGCGATCAGCCAATTCAGCGTATTCAGCAACAAACGGTAGCCGTCGCTGTTTAGCTCGCCTTCGCCTTTCTCCATAAAAATGCCTTCAATGGGGCCGATATTCGCTTCACCGACCCAACCCCCGGCGGCGTATGGCATCAGTAGGGTGCAGAATGGCGAGATGGTCGTAACTGTTACTCTACCTTTGCCGATCTGACGTGAAGCGGCCATCACGGGTGCACCTTCGTTCGGTACCGGCACCCAGGCGTCCTGCACTCGCATGGCGGCGACACTGTTCAGCATACCACTCACAATTGGTTGCCAGGCTTTGTCATCCAGCACGAGCGCGCTGGTAGCATACATGTCGTCCCAGCGGAGGCAATTTGTTGGGTACCAGATGCGGTGTACTTCCGCAGTAAGTGGTGAATCAGGAATATTTGTCGTCCAGGAGTATTGACCTTTCACCCCGCTATGTTCATCATCGCGAATTTGCACCGCGCGCACACGCGCACCCCAGGGAGCCAGCATGGATTCGCACCCATCTGCTCCAGCAGTTCCAGCGAGAGAAATCGAAATGAAGGCACTCCCGCCCGCCTCAATGTACTGATGCAATACTTCTAGATTTCTAGAAGTAGCATAATAATCATTCAGCGAATTAGAGAGTGCGAAGAATGGTGTGTTAATGCCACCATAGTCTGGGGCTATTACCGCATCGAATAGCTTCATCGCCTCCAAGCTGATTGGGGTGCTCCAGGCACGACTGACTAAGGCGATGCCATCTTTGACGAAACGTTTTTCCAACGTTGGATCAATCTTTGTCCCCATCACCAGCACCGTTTTGGTGGGTGCCGGGTCTTGCGCAAATGCCAGTGAGGTCGCCCCCATAGTCAACAGTAGCGCCAACCCCAGGAACAGTACTCTGGTTAAGTTTTTGTGCATATTAATCCCCTTCGCAGCGCGTCTTTTGTGCTGCTGTCCGGTCAGTTTTTACTTTATTTTCCGACCTGCTGTTCAAATTCCTCGCGGGTCATCTTGCCTGTCAAATAGCTATGAGAAAGCATGGCATTGTGCCGTGTATTTATTTCACCGTGAACTAATGCTGAGGCTAATATCGGAATGCTGCTTGCCGCTCCCAGTCGTCCTAATGCCACAGCGAGTTGTGAGAGTACCGGGAAGAAATCGTCATCCCGGGCAAACGCCTGCTCTAGCAATGCAAGGGCGCTGCTATCGCCAAGTTGTCCCAGCGCTATCACAACTGCACAGCGGACACGCCAGCGTTTCACCGCCAGCGGCATCTCCAGTGTCTCGTCGACCCCTTCTGTCCGATCGGAAGCACGGAGCATCATGCTCCAACTCCACCAGCGATGCAGTTCAGGATAAGGCTTCTCCGCTTCGCTTTCCTCGAACAAGCGCATTAACACCGGCACCGCTTCAATGATCCGCAATCTACCAATTACATCTGCAGCGGCCATCTGAAGCTTCCAATCACCCCCTGCCAATACATTAAGGAAAACCGGCGATGCGGCAATACCAACGTTCTCAGCCAGTGCATAAAGCTGTGCAGGCGATGTTGGCTGTACAATATCTGAAGCAACGGCGGGGGGAAGGTCAATGACGATTTCACCGGCTGTCGCGTCTAATGTACCCTCATATCTCTCACCATTGATGAATACCCGACATGTCCCGGTAGTTGCGACGCGTAAGCGATGGTCTGTTGATCCACTATAGGTAATAAAAAGGCAACCGGATCGACGAAGGAGTAACAGTCCGTCATTCCATTGCAGATGCATGGTTATACCATCAGGTGTCTTCCCAATCTGTGTCTGGGCTGACGTCCAGCTTAAAGAAACGGGGATGTTTGCGGATAAGGTAAGCTGCTGGGGGAGCGCTAGCTGGGTTACCTCTATAGCTGCAATGGCCCCGTCCCAGCTCTTTACCGCATAGCGTGCGTCGGTCTGTCCCCCACCCCAATTAACAACCCCACCATGATGCTCAAGGAGAATATCATCTACTTTGCTGCCGATAGTGACGCGCAGGTTATCGTCGCTTACGCGGGTAACCGCTACGGCATCAGCAGGACGGTCTACTTTCAGCAATACAGGACCACAAACCGACTCGCCATGAAAAAATGGCGCACTTAATTCTAGCTCATTTTCGCCTAAACGCAAGCAGCCCGTAACCTCAAACAACTGTGGTAGCATCGTACCGCTTATCCACTGGCTACCGGTATCTGCTTGTACTTGTGCTTGAACAGAAGTACCATTTACTATACATTTCAGCTCTTTTGGAGCAATCGCCACCTCGACATAATATCGGCACCCCACTTTAGGGATGATACTGTATGTTCGCTTAAAGCTCCGCCCTTCCTCCGGGAAAAGAGCGGTGTCACTCAGGTACGCGGTGCGGAGTGAAACTACATCCCTGGCGCCACCTATCGTGCGCTGCCACTCGTCAGACAAGTCATCAAACAACACTGACCGCGCCTGGGGGATGAGCGCGACATCAATGCGTGTCTCCAGCGCTGGTGGCATGGTACATGAGCAGCGAATGCTCTTACCATCCGGTTGGCTGGGGTACGTTGGAATCTCATCCAGCACACACTGAGCCTCCGCCGGAAATACCAGGTCACATTGCACGAGTTCGGGGGCCTCGATGATGACACGCTGGTCAGAGAGAACCGCCGGACTACGTAAATAAGCCTGCCATGTTATTGAATGTGGCGATGCGGCACGTACTTGATCAGAGATAATGGCATACCTTCCGTCAATTAACAGACTGGTACGCGTCACTGATTCGACATCGTAGCGATCCCGATAATGATCTGTTGCCGCAGAACGCAACACTTTTAGCGGGTCAAAGGCGTGTAATGCTTCACCAACGCCATGACATGGATGTAACGGGACATACCATGATTCACCATCAAGGATGAGTGTATTTGCTTGTCCGATATTGCCGTCGATCCCGTAGCGCATGGCGTCTTCCAGGGTAGGTTCCCCACCCCAAGTTACCCGCATGTAATTCTGTAGTGTCTCAAAAACATGCCTGCCGGTATAGGCTGCTATGGTTTCCACCGGCATCGGCGCTAATTCCTTCGGTAAGAAGATCCTGCCATCCAGCACGAGTGGGCTCCCCAGTGCTTCAAATGTCACGGAATTCGGGTCGACATGGAAGCGTCCTGCTTGCCCAAGCCCACCACAGATATCCCAATATTGCATGAGGCGGATTTTTTGTCCGGTGTATTGCAGTGCCCCGCCCACTTCATCGAGCATCCAGTCGGGGGAAACGGCGGGCGCGCCATTATCAATCTCCTGCGGCCACCAGATGAGCGACCACAACCTGTCATCATGTCCCCATGCTGGTAAGGATGTGCGGTACCAGAGTTGTGCATCGCGAATAGTGGCCAGAGGCCGCGGGTCGCCAGTCTGTTTAGCCAGCATTACCAGACCACACTTGATGTCAGCCGCGCTGAAGCCGTAGTGATCCCAGGCGGCCAGCAAGCCGGCTGGGCTGATTATCTTCCAACTGGTCTGCAACACCGTTATCAGCGGTCGAAATGACGGTGCCACCCCCTGGGCAAAGACGGGCACGCCAGATATCTCTTCGTATAACATCCCCGACATTGCGATTAGCGGTTGCACCACGCTACATTGATAAGCGCTGCCTTCTGATGAATACCCTCCGGCAGGCAAGCGACGAAACTCCTCAGTAAGAGAGGCGAAGCCCACGTCTAATAACGTCCGTGCCAGTGAATTATCTCCGCGATGTACCCCATAGACATAGCCTACGGTAGCCGCGCAGAAGGCATTAGATAATATCTGATTCTCAAAGATATTAGCCCGCGATACTACGTTGGGCCAGGCGAAAGTATAGGCGTGGTCGATTATCGCTTCACTGATTGCTTCATTCTCTGCAGCTGAGAAAAGGTCGCAATCCATCAACCAATCATGCCAGATGGCCCAGCGTGCGAGTGGGGCCACAGTGACGTGTGTGTGCATTTGGGCATCGAGGCTGGTATCACCCTCATTTTTTTGCGCCACAAACCGCAAAAAACATTCACGAGCGCGCTGACGATCGTCTTCTTTTTCCGTCAGAATTGCTGCCAGCACGGTATACGGCGAATTCCACAGCGGATCCTGCTGTGATAGGGTGTAAAACTGCTCCCAGTATGGGAATAAGACTGATTGGGGCGAAAGTAGCTTCGCCCGCAATGCTGGTAGAGAACACCCCATCAGGAGTGGGTTACTTGCCGTTGTTCGCATATAACTCCCTTGCGTGGTCATTCTTGGCCACAACAACCAATATCACTGCCATGACGCGTATACATGTTCCGCCCCACTTCACGTAAAGCAGAAACTAACTCGGTATGCGGGCGATCTGTTATATCCACCAGTCCAAATCCCTGCCTTTCGCCATCCAAATCACGGCCTGTTACCATTTCGTCAATATATTGGAACCAATGACACCCTCTGACAAATGGCAGATCAAAACATGCCTGCGTAAAATCATGCGAGAGTTGCGCACGCACAGCAGCATCAGGAGATAACCAACGTCCACCAAGTAAGCGCGCATCAGTAAGATCGAAACTGTACTCACTGATGACAATGGGACGCTTTACCGCCTCATACCAACCAGTTAGAAATGACGGCACATCCGCCAGTGTCTGATGATGCCATATGTACCAGTTGATACTAAGAATGTCAATATAGGGCGAGCAACCATCGAGTATAGCCTGGTGTGGCCGCAACGCCAGGAAGCGACATCCCCAGAACAGGTGATTTGGATCCGCCGCCTGCAAAGCCGCACGAATTGCGGAGAAGTACCGCGCGGTATATCGACGCATAAATGAATCGCAGTCATCGGTACCAACTTCCGATAAACCGGGGGGATTTACCTCACGACGATAATGAGCAAGGTGGGCGAAACTGCGAAAACCGGTGCCCCATGCTATATTCAACTGCTCGATTGTTCGATACTTATCAATCAATTTAGCAAAGAAAAGACGACGGCTTTCCCAATGAGTGGGAAGGGCAAAGGGCGAATTCCAGAGACACCAGGTCTCTTCATTTTGCACAAAATAGCCCAGCAGGAATTTGTCGTCGACATATTGAGTGAGCTGGGTGAACGCTGATACCACTCGATCAAGAAAATCAGCATGAAAGACATCGGGAGTTTGGCGAAGAGGGAAGATGGTATCATGCGGATCAGCCAGCAAGCCGGTGAAATCCAGCGGACAGACGCGGTCCGCGGGGATCAGATATGGGATATCTCCGCCACAGGCATACTCAAGGTCAGACCAATTAGCCAGGGTATTCATACCCCAGGATTGTAAACGTGCAGCCGTCTCCTCCGCCCAACGCTCGCGCCAGGGTTGGCCGTATTTTTTGATTATATTAGCGCGGTAAAAGTTGACAACGTCCTGACCACACGCATAGGCATATTGGGGAAATAACTCTATATCTGCAGGACGATCCTTCCATTCTGATGTCCAACAATTGCGAAACTCCCCCAGATATGGCGGTAAGTCGGCGAATATCTCTTCACGTCCAGATACACGGGTGGCAGTAACTGTACCCACACACGCAGGACCAAAACTGAGGAAAGGATTCCCGTCGGGAGTTACCAGCCACCATCTACTATCTTCAGCTTCCAACCGAAATAATGCCCCTGCTTCAAATTGTTGCCCATCCAGCCATCCGCCGAAGCAATCGCGTGATGCTGCTAAAGGCGTTGGAAGCGGTGTTAGCCCATCTGCTACCAGCTCTGCGTCATTGCCCACTTTACCAGACCACGAGGTGGCGACGGGCTGTCCATATCGATCAACATGCGGGCTAAAGAACTCGGTTGCAGTTATCTCGTGGAGGCGAATACCGTAGATAATCACCTCGCCGGGTGAAGCGGAGCGCCAGTCCCAGCGTAGATGATCGGCCATTAACGTATCCTGACAGAGACGGAAAGTACTGGCATCGGTAACGATAGTGGTCAGCTCGGCTACTGGTAACTCGAAATATTCATGCATCTCTGCATGACTGCCCAACCATCCTGCTCCTCGTGCGCGTGCTCGGATCCGCACCGGTTGCTCCGCATTATGTGCCACATAGTACTCAATTTTCGCTGTATGCAACAGTGGGAGTGCCACATCGCCTTCATTATTGGAGCGAAAAATAACGTCGCATTGCACCCCGGCAGGATATTGGAGATGAATAGCATTGCCACAGTGTCTGACGGTAACGCCGCGAACGGGTATTGCGTATAGATGCTGAAGCGGCATAGTCGCCATCTTAGCCTCATTATTGATATCGGAAAAGCAGTGAAAAATCTCATTTGCCATTTAATATCATCCTGGGTTCGCTTCTAAGGCGAGAAGGTTGCATCGCAAATACTACAGGAAAGACGGAATATACGGGTTAAGCGAAAAATCAACATCCGTGTTGCTGGTACTGAATCGGCGCGTTGATATTACATCATTATCGGTATGGTGTAATAACTCGGTAAGCCACTCAGCAGCGACAGTATACCATTCCTCATCCGGGACTTCATGCCCTTTCCGCGGCATCAGGCATAGGTGTTTCCGCCCCGCCAGGCGTGCATAACAGGCTAGATTTCCAGATACCTGCGAGAGTTCATCTCGTAACCCGATGCTGATCAATACCGGCTGGGTAATATATTCGGCAAAATGCGACGGCTCAAAATAGGCCAGCTGCTTGATTACCTGCTCGAAGGAGATCTCATCATCCTGGTAACGGGCGGCATTGGGTCCCCACTCCAATCCAGTCGGATTTCGCATCTGCCACTCCCATCTATTATTGGTGGGAACGCTAGCGACACACATTTGTATGCGTGGATCCAGCGCTAACAGCGCAATACCGATAGGCCCACCGCGGCTACCGGCGAAATATACCGACTGCTGCAAATCCGCCATTTCACGCGATGCAAAAAAATCAACCCAGCGCAGCATATCCAGGTAATTATAGAAAAAATTAGCCGTATATCGATATTGAAGCCCGGTACGGTAAGTGGCTTTACCATCTAATTGATAGGAGAGCAAAGAACATGCGGGTAACTCCCGCACCCAATCCAGGTGTGGCCCGCACGGAACGCCTATTATCACCGGGTATTTCCCTGGGGCGAGCGGCTCGCGGTAAATCCCGGTGATTCGCCGCCCGGCATAGCCTGTTATATGGACTTCGTAGGTAGCACATACGTCATCACTTTGCTCCGGTAATAACAAAAAAGACGGATCAATAAGAAAGTTCCTTTGTTCGGCAATGGCGTTTTGCCAAAAATCCCAAAAATCAGTCGGTCGGTATAATTCAGGGAGATAGTTGTCGATATTATAGACAAATATAGCGTCATGATGGGCGATGACGTGCCCACCTTCGATAGCATTTAATTGGACTCGCCACGGCCCGGGGATATCCCAGGGAATTTTCCATGAACTATTATTTGTCTCACCGATGAGCTGAACTTTTGTACCCTCTTCATAAACAACTGCATCGGTTTGAAAGTCCAAAATTTTAACACGTAGTAGAATGTCACGAGTCTGGTCTAACAACATGATCGTTTGGCAGATTACGTCGAAAACAAAATACTTCCCGGTGCAAAAATGATGATCCGGCGCCTTACTAATCAATGATAACGTGAGCTGTTGGGCAGTCCAGGAACTCCGTGGGAGACGTATCTCTCCACATGTACGAACTCCTGCCTGGGCGAATATTATCAGATAGGTACCTTCTTCATCTCTACTGGTGATAATGCGATTATGAGATATCTCAATCCATGTGCCATTGGGAGCGCTGCAACGTACCAAAGTAGCACCGGCAGCATTTTCCCCCGGTAATGAGTATGATACAGCGACGTCTGTAGCCAGGTAAATACGGTACTCCTGCTGCGAGTCGGGAATATCATAACCGATATCCAAGTTGATGAGGTCGGGAGAAAAGCGTAAAAACACGCCATAATCTTCCGCCGTAAAACGTAAATAATCAGTCCGCATACCACTGAAGGGATGCAAAAGGGGGAGATTATGGCGGAACCAGCCTATCCCGCCGGCGAGGTGCGAACAAGGACGTAAAAATTCGATGCCACTCACTTTCAGCGATTCGATGCGCCCCTGCTGCACAGCCTTAAAGCAATAGCTGTCAGATTCAAACTGATAATCGCCACTACTTCTTTTGTGCACTTCGCCATAGACAACATCAACAGCCAGCGGGCGGCTTGTTTGCTCGGATTGAGGCTCTATTAAGTTGTAGCTTTGCATATTCATTATTATAACCTCATCTGTTTTCCGTAACAACTCGCTTGGAATTAGCTGAGCTATCTAGCAGTGTAATGGGCAATCGATGTACTTTTTCAGTAAGTTTTTTTTCTTACTGTTTTCGCTCTGGACGTAATAACTCGGACCCGATCATCAATAAAAATATAGCATAAGCTCCCATGATTATCACTAGACGAATGACGCATCATCACTGGATAATTATTCGCCATATATATGATGGGAGTTAGTAATAATAAAGGCAGGTTATCGTCAGATAACCTGCCCTAAATGTGCTTACCCTTTTGAATGTCTCAATTCTCTAGAAGTAGAGGAAACTAACTGGACCTCTGGTTGTACCTGGACTATCGAAACAGTTTCCATTATATTGGTTTCCTTTTACTACTCCAGCTGTGGTGGAAGTAATCGACGTAGGTGGCTGGTAATACATATCACCACCAGTGTGTTCCTGTGAATCGATATAGTAGTCTGTGTTGGCAGCGAGTGTTACCGGCGTCGTCAACGCTACGTATTTGAAATTACCGACCGCTGTTCCGGTAGTCATATTGAGATCTACTGCTACATCAACTGAGGAACCAGTTTTCGATTTCAGTCTCATGTTGTGTGTGCCAGTCATAGTTGCAATCGCTGGATTGGCCTGGAAGATTCGTCCCAGGTGAGTAACAGTTATAGGATTAGCCCCAACGGTAAACCAGAACCCCTGTCGGTATTCGCCCCCATCTGTAGAACCAGTGCCCAAACTAATACTGGTGCCTGTGACAAAGGGAATAGGAGGATTAATTACCACGCTGATCGGAGGGGTTGTGCCACCATTACAGGTCGCAGAAATGGTATATGTCGTTGCAACTGCTGGCATGGGGAATGTGATGACGCGCTGAGCGCCCGCAGGATGGGGAAGCACGTCTGGTGAAATCGTCCAGGTTGCATTTGCACCGGTAGCAACACCGTTCTCGTTTATAACGAAAGTATTGGCACCCGCGGCAGCAGGTACTGGTGCCACTAAAACAAGATCAGCGACAGTGACAGTGAAAGCAGGATCAACTCCATTGGTCACCGTGAAGGTGCTGCCAAGAGCCGCTGACGGGAAGGAGATAGTGGCGGTCATCGCTGGTGATGTTGGCGAAACGGTAGTGCCCGCGCATGTCCAAGTAACTGCACCCTTATCAGTGACGAATTGTAAGTTGCCACCAGCGGAAGATACCTTGTTAACGCCGCCAGCGACACCAACAGTGAAAGTTGCAGCCGGTGATACAGCGTAAGCAGAAGCAGCGTTATTCCAGGTATCCTTGTTGGTGGCCTGTACGCGATCGACATGACCATCCAGTGCTGCGAAGAAGAAACCACCGGCATGGCGGGATTCTTTAACATCACCAAGACAAAAAGCGATGTTCGGCATTGTAGTACCGACGCCGGTATGCGCCCCATCGGCAAGGATCCACACAGCCGTTGGATCGCTAGTACCAGCTGTACCCAATGCTACGCCAGAAAGCGAGAAGTTATAAACATACCCATTCGCGGTAGCAATGTTCGGGCAACGTGTTACGTTGTTTGCTAGCGCTAATGTAGCCAAGTCGGATGATAGTGAAGAGGTCAGTTTCAATGACTGCCAGATAGTGCCAGCATCCGGTAACAGTTCGTCGTGCTCTTGTGTGTACATACTAATGGCAATAGCCAGTTGGCGCTGGTTATTCATGCACTGTGTCTGGCGGGCCTTCTCGCGGGCCTTGGAGAACACGGGGAATAGGATGGCAGCCAAAATTGCGATAATCGCAATGACTACCAGTAACTCGATGAGGGTGAACCCTCGACGCTGAGATGAATTCATGACTTTTCTCCTTTCAAATATCAGGGTTCAGCCATAAAGATTTAGCTAAACCAAGTATTATATTATTCGCTAGATTGCCTACCGTCAATAGACAATCTGCGCATTTTTACTGAACAAATTTCACAATTCGCACTATAATCATTAAAAGAAATACTGATATCAGTACCATTTGAGACTCGAAAACAGAGGCCAACCTGATAGTATCCTATTTTATGAATAAAAAGTATACATGGCGAGGTAATTGCATTATATCATAGTTTGATCACTGCAACATGTCGGGGTGTGGATAAAAAAGAGATGCATGACAGGTTATAGATCAATAACCTGCCATGCATAGTTGATCTGATATTTAGTTGTTATCTTTTTGAATATTATCAGAAGTAGAGGAAGTTAACTGCACTATCAGCTTTGCCAGGGTTACCTACAGCGTTCCAGCCGCCATTAGGAGCTTGACGATATGCCTGGTTAATGGCTGACCCTGCTGTCGAAACTATGGTGAATGACCTATAGAATGTATCAGCAGCTTCTAGTGATACCAGGAAATATGATGTACCAGCGGTGAGAGTTACAGGCGCAGTCAGCGGGACATACACATATTGCCCATCCGTTCCACTGGCCACGGATACGTCGACGGTTGCCAGCGTCGTTCCACTACTACTGGCAATTATCATATTATGTGTTCCACTATTACCGGCAATTTTTAATCGCCCCAGACTGGTTACGGTAATATTACTAGCTCCCACCGTGAATTTCATTCCCATATAGTAATTCCCGCCGCCACTGCTATCGGCAGTAGCGCCAGTAGGCGAACTGGAGGTGTTAAACGGCACTGGCGGTGTAATTGAGACCAGTAGCGTGTTAGTACTCCCGTCGGGGATTGTCGCCTGAATAGTGTAAGGCGTTGCCGATACCGGTGTTGGGAAGGTTATGGTGTACGGAGACACGCTGACGGTCAACGCCGGGCTGACTGTCCAAGTTGCTGGCCCGCTATAAGGAGTCCCATTAACTGAAATAGTAAAAACGGAAGCGCCGATACCCGGTGTTCCCACAGGAGCAAGGACGATATTCCTCACAGTGATAGTTGAAGCCGGATCGATCCCATTGCTCACCGAGAAGGTGTTACCTTCAGCCGCCGGGGGGAAACTGATAGTAGTAACTAGCGCTGGTGATGATGGTGTGTTTATGACACCGGCACTCGGGGTCACTGTCCAAGATACAGGGCCTTTATCGCTGATGAATTTGACCGGGCCACCCTGTGGAGTGATCCCCGATCCTACCGGACCAGCGACGAAAGGAACTAACGTGGAAACAGCATAGGGTCCGGCTTTACTATTCCAAGTAGTATTGTCTGTTGCCTTCACGCGCTCTACATGGCCGTCAAGGGCTGCATAGTAGAAACCGCCAGCATGGCGCGTCTCATTAACGTCGGCCATGCAGAATGCCACATTAGGCATGGTGGAGCCAGCAGTGATGTGTGCTCCATCAGTGAGAACCCAGACTGCCGTCGGGTCATTGGTGCCAGCTATCCCCAGAGCTTCGCCGGAAAGCATAACATTGTAGACATAGCCATTGGCTGCAGCCTTATTGGGACATCTGGTGACGCTGTTTGCTACCGCTAACGCGGCTTGGTTGGATGACAGCGCGGTAGTCAGTTTCAGCGACTGCCAGATTGTGTTGGCATCCGGCATAACTTCGTCGTGCTCTTGAGTGTACATACTAATGGCAATAGCCAGTTGGCGCTGGTTATTCATGCACTGTGTCTGGCGGGCCTTCTCACGGGCCTTAGAGAACACGGGGAATAGGATGGCAGCCAAAATTGCGATAATCGCAATAACTACCAGCAGTTCGATGAGGGTGAACCCTCGACGCTGAGATAAATCCATGACTTTTCTCCTTGCAAATTGATCGACCAGATTTAGCTATGAAAGATTTAGCTGAATCTTATATCATATTATTCGTAACACCATCCACTGTCACTATTCAATCTGCGCATATTTACTGAACAAATTTCACATGAAGAACTATTTTGCATGAGAGTTGGTTAAGATTCTCTGTCGTTATAGCAATGGCACATCCGTCGTCACCAGAATGTGCCATTGCTTTCTAAAGCTACGCAGAATGCTTATTGCTTCCCAGCTGCCAGTGAGCTGATCTCTGCGGCGGACAGTACCCGGTTGTAGATGCGGACTTCGTCCACTTTGCCGGGCCAGTAGTCGGCGCCGCTTACGGTACGTGCAGCATTGATGGTAGTGGCGGTAGCAGTATTGGTGGCGGTCGCAGAAGTGGCCACCTGGGTACCATCAATATATAGCAGGTTGAAGTTGCCGGTTGTGCCGTTCTTTACATAGGCTACGTGATGCCAGGCACTAGCCGTCGGTAATGTGGTGGTGGTCACCAGTGGCGTACCGCCATTCTTCCACGCGCCGAATACGGTGGCGCTATTGTAGCCCAGATATATCCCGGAGCTAGCGCCAGTAACACCGACAGCAGTTTTGCGAACTGTCGGGGTGGCAGTAACGTAGAACCAGCAGCTTACAGTCTGACTTGCGTTGGCCGTCGGTAGCCCGGTAGCGCTGCCTTTGGTCACATACTGGCTAGTGCCGTTGAACTGCAACGCAGAGCTAATTTTGCCAGTCGTCCATGTTGGCGTTCCTGTTAACGTTCCTACATTGTTTGTGCCCGAAGAGTCGCCGGCGCTGGCGCCAGTGTTCTCGTTGAATTTCCAGAAGCACTTCAGCGCGCTGTCCGTTACCGTGTAAGTAATGGCAGCGGAAGTTGTGCTGACGTTGTTATTGTCGAAGGCTTTCGCCGTCAGGCTTATCCCACTGGCTCCACTGGCAGCTACACTAGTCCAGGAATAGTTCCATGGAGCGATTGTGGTAGTGCCCAGTAGGATACCATTGTTGTAGAACTCCACTTTGCTGATGGTACCATCGGAATCGGCAGCATTAGTAGTGATGGAGATCGTCGCCGGTGCGGTTGTCGTACCACCGGTGATCGGAGAAGTGATGCTCACTATCGGAGCTGCGTTTACGCGGATGTTCACCGCTGTGGAAGTAGTAGCTGCTGAAGCATTATCAGTAGCTTTCGCTGTTACGGTATAGCTACCGGCTGTTACTCCCATCCAGTCATAGGTGTAAGGAGCTACCGTATCGGTATTCAGCAGAGTAGCTCCGTTGTAGAATTCCACCTTGCTGATTATCCCGTCAGTATCAGTGGCCGTCGCCGTCAGGGTGACAGTAGCAGGAGCGGTGGTATATACCTGACCTGCAGTAGGAGCGGTGAGGCCCACTGTCGGGAACAAATTGCCGTATTTAAAACTTACCGGCCCATAGGAGTAGTTTGCCCCGCCGACACAATTAAAAGACCATACTTTGCAATCAATTTGTGCTGCTTGCGTGGGAGTAAGAAGTACACCATCCAGGAATGAATCGCCGCCATCATGTTCCTGGCTTTGCACATAATAAGAGGTGTTGGCGTCGAGTGTAAGTACGGCTGGTAATTCGACATATTTGAACTGCCCAACGGTACCACCAATCATCGTGATATCAATAGATGCTATGGTGTTATTATTACTCGCCCGAACTAGTCGTAGATTATGAGTACCACTATTACCGGTGAGCATATATCTCCCCATATGTGAGAGATTTATTGCAGTTGCGCCCACTGTAAATTTAAACCCCTGATAGATCTCACCACCATCGGTTCGCAGGTTTCCATTCGCTATAGAACGCACGAATTCCACCGGCCAGATACGTGTATAGTTGCCGCTAAGCACGTCACTCGTTATACAACCAGTTTTATAAGCGATGGCCTTCACCGTGGTGAAGTTCTGCGTACTATTGATGGTGATTGGCATTGTATATATCGTACCATTAGTCTCACTGGGAGTACTGCCATCCGTGGTATAGCGGATTATAGTATCCTTCGTTCCGCAACTAATAGTCATTGTTTGTGCACTGGTGTAGATACCAGCAACTGGGGAAAACGTCGGCTTCAGACATCCATTGTAAAGGAAATCTAACGGTACATAGCAGGTATTAGCCCCTCCGACCCAGTTCCATCCTCCACCTCCACCGGGTCGATATGCTGAACCATTAACTGATGCCACTGACGTTGTACTCAACGTAGTAGCACCATCATAGAAGGTGTCGCCCCCTGTAACTTCCTGACATCCCAAGTAGTATGAAGTTCCTGCCGGCAGGGTTACCGCCGACGACAGTTCTGCGTATTGATACTGCCCGACTGCTCCAGTGGTCATTGATACATTAGCTGAGGCGATGGTCGCGCTATCGCTTACTCGAACCAACAACATACTATGGGTGCCGTAATTACCATTCAACATGTAGCGCCCCAGATGGGTAACGGTAATCGGAGTTGCACCAACAGTGAACTTCATTCCCTGATAGTAATCTCCTCCGGCGGTACGCAATGAACCAGGGGTAACACCTGTAACCATCGGCACAGACCAGATGATGCTATAAGATCCACTCTGAACATCACTATCTAATAATCCACTCTTATATACAATGGCCTTCAAGTTACAGCTGGCATCAATGAGTACTGAAGTACTGTAAACAGTGCCTACTGTCGCACTTGGTGTAGTTCCATCAGTGGTATAGCGAATAGTCGCCCCGACGGTATTAGTGGATATCGTCACGTTTTGCACGGCAGTGTATGAACTTGCAAGTGGAGTGAAGCGCGGTGTATCGCATTGTTGTTGACCTTGCCAAGCGGTTGCGTATTTGAAGTTTACCGGTACATACGAGGTGTTCGTTCCATTTATGAGATTCCATCCACCACCACCACCAGGGCGATATGACGCCCCATTGACCGTGGCGACTGACGTTGCAGATATGACGGTATTCCCCTCATAGAAGGTATCACCGCCGGTTTGCTCCTGACTACCCAGATAATATGCGGTATTGGCTGCCAGTGTCACCGGTGAAGATAGTAACGCATAGGTAAATTGCCCCACCGTGCCCCCGCTCATGGAGATATTAACAGAAGCCATGGCGCCTCCATCAGATGCTCTAACTAAAAGCAGGTTATGCGTTCCACTGTTGCCACTTAATTTGTAACGGCCCAGATGAGTGATCGTTACCGGTGATGCACCGACAGTTAACTTCGTCCCCTGGTAGTAATCTCCCCCGTCAGAACGAAGATTTCCCGGCGTCACTGAGGTGACGAAAACTGTGGGGGTACCTTCATAGTATTTGTTACCATAGACGGTTACTTTATAGGCTTTACCCGCTGTCGTGATAGTTACCGTCCCGATATTGACACCTTCATTCATCGATGCTGCGGTACAAGTGACCGTTATATTTTGACAGGCATTCTCATTACTTACGGTTCCACTAGTTGATGACAGGCCGATCCAGCCAGCGTCTGCCGAGGCGCTCCAGTTCATCGAGGCAGTGCCAGCGTTCCAAATGGGTAATGTGCCGGTTGCGGTATTATCTCCTTGCGGTATGGTAATATCCAACACCCGCACAGGGAGCGTCAAACACTCTGATAAAGGAGAACCGTACGTGGTCTGAAAGCCCGTATAGCTGTTCTCGCGCAACCCCGCAATAACCGGTGGAATCAAATACGAGATTCCCAATGATCCGGTATATACACCTGTTCCCAGTGAGAAGATGTTGTTCGTGATCGCGTTGCCACCAATGATTGAAAAATAGGGGTTGGTGGCCCCCACAGTACCCGAGTTTATATTCAACGCATTCACGGTTTCAAAAATGTTTGTTGTCGTCATAGGTGTCGGTAAGGTAACACCAGGATAAGGCGTACGATTAACGCTTGAATTCGTGTCGCATTGAACATTGAAAACCGATCCTGCCTGGCGAACTGTATTGTGACGAAAAACGTTTAGTGATTCAAATTCCCCGACGATTGTGGCGACGTTACTCTTAATATTAGTAAACGTGTTATTCGTGATCAAGCATGAAGACGCCGGTTGTGTAGCGAGCCACCCGGATTGCCCATTCTGCGTATTAGTGTACCCACGTAACACCACACCAGCTTGTACGTTCAACACCGTATTACGGTCATAAATAAAATCTGTTCCACCATCATAGATGCACAGCCCGGTACTTCCAGTTCGACCGGAAGTGTACTGGCCCGACTTGGCGGCGAAACTATTATGATAAATGGCGTATTTTGCCGGCACCATTGAAAGAACAATTGTACTCGTTGAATCAGGGATGACATCCCAGGCGCGATCCACAGTAGTCTCCAATGTTGATGAATTGTATGACACGTACCGGCGTCGTTGCCCAGCGCCTTTCCCGGCAATTACAATTATCTGCGGTAAATAGCTATCCCAGGAGCTGCTCCACGTCAGATTATTGAACTTCATCATGGTGCTACCGGTGATCTCGATGCTGTTGGTGGTGCCTAACGAAGGTGTGTTCTCGAAGAGTACATTTTCACCGACATTCTGGTCAGGGCACGCCGGGCGCACGCTCATATCAGTCGTTGTATTATCGCCTAGATAGACATGATAAGATGCGCCGGTATCATTGTAAAACCAGCGCCCCATGCACCAGCCCGCCGGGTCATTGGGATTTGAATTATCATAATCCTGCGCTGTGCAATTCGTTACACTCATCTCACGCATCTGCTTCACCGGTAACAGCACTGCCGACTCGTGAGTGCCATAAAAATCAACCTGGTCTAGGAAAACCTGTTTGCACGCGCCTTCAAAGTCTGTGCACGGTGAGATTATTTTACACCCACTCAACAGTATACGCTGGCAACTGGTAAAGATGAGCGCGCTATCGTAGCCAGATTTGAGGCGGACACTCTGCAAGCGTATATCGGCACTAGAGTTCGCAGACAATTGAGAACAGCCACTCGCCGGTTTTGCAGATTGATCTATGGTCATATAACTAATATCAACCACACCTGCGCTGCCAAATTGCAGCATATGGTTATTTGCAGGAATGGTGGAGAATGCGACAATTTTGGTAGCCATCGAAGAATCGTCCATACCATCCCCTAGTAACCGGATGCCATATAAATCGGCTAATTGAGCGCTGATTATATAGGTTCCCGAAGGAAAATAGAGCGTGCAACGCGAGCCGCGATTTGCGGTGATCAAAGCGTTGATGGCTGCGGTATCGTCGGTGTACCCATCGCCGACCACGCCATAACTCTGTACGTTGAGGATACCGCCCGTCCATTGCACCCCATCGTTAACGGTCAAGGTTTGCGGTCCACTCCAACCATATTCACCACCACGCCCATTGTGTATCCATATCTCATAGGTTCCATTCGCCAAAGATGCAGGTACGGTGAAATCGACTTTATTGGGGTTCGCCGCCGTAACGGTAAGCCATTGTCCTGCTCCGCCGCTAGGCTTTAGGTATACCCACGAGGTATTCGTCCCTATGTGAGTACTCTTATAACGGGCGAGATTACGACCAAAAGCGCTGACAGTCTGTCCACGTGTTGCTACATTCGGGCCAACCCACCACAATTCTGTGCGATTTATTGCGAGCGGACGCCCAAAGCCAGCATTGTTACGTGGCCAGAGAAGATACATGGCATCATCAGGCAATGCTGCGGGCAAACGAATAATGCCGTTCGTAATGAGACCATTACTATTGGCCTCCATACTCATAATCTCCGCAGGCATTTTAACGGCATCATTGGCGGTAGTCTGGCCATAAGCCAGATACTGCGTGTCTTTTCCGTTGTTGACGCCGGTATATCTGGAAATCGCATCACCCGTCAAGGCTAATGATTCTCCGGCATCGACAGTACGCGTGTATTCTGCCATCACCGGCGTCCCGGATACCGGGGCTTGTACATCGACAGGGGGGATAAAGATTGACATCTGCACCGGAAGCGTTGGATTATCTGCCGGTTGCGTTTTATCCGACATGTCCGGATACGTAGCTGCCACACCGGCAGTCGAAGAAGTCGCCAGGAGAAGAAGTAATGTCATCCCCTGCAGTACCAGCCGGCAGTTGCCGGCCATGATCGAAATTGCCTTTTTCATCGTCAGTACCTCATCTATTGTAAGATAACCCCGCGCAGCTAGCCTTCATATATTGCAGGTATTGGCGACAGACAGATAAGCTATTGCACCTCTAACTAAACATTACACCCGTAATTTTGAACTCACAATAGAGAGATAACGCATAATTACTGGATAATTTATAATCAACAAATAGAATGTCATCATCGTTTCACAAATAGTAGTGGGAAAGCATTTGAGGCAAAGGAACAGCCCATAGTTGCATTCTGCGACTATGGGCTGGAGAGTATTTCTTTGTATTTGGGCACCACTGGGGGATACAGATTTATCTCGTTACACCTTCGATATCTCCACGAGCATCATGCCCAGATCTGCGATAGTTTCAGAAATGTTGAGCTGCCCCATCTCGGTGATTACGGTTTTAACCCGAGACATTGGCTCCTGGGCATCCCGGAGGCGGCATAATTGTGGCGGA
>JBBRXO010000020.1:0-30437 GCA_038248345.1 Armatimonadota bacterium
GGTACGTGCTCTCGCTCCGGCGCCAGCAGCATATACTGTTTTTCGTGGCATAATGGTTAAGATTTTATCCGCTGCGGTAGTGGATGAAACAAATGTAACAGCAAAAGCAGGTGAACCTGGCCTTGTTATCGAAGTTAATAACAAGGATGGAGTAAGTGTAGCCGCGGGCGAGGGAATTGTATATCTTAAAATGGTGCACCCAGCAGGAAAACGCCCGATGTCAGGCGCAGATTTTGCTCGTGGGTACCATCTGTCAATCGGAGAAAAATTTACGAATTAATCGTTACGGCAGCATGTGGAGGTTAGCATTTTGCCCGACACGCAAATAATCGCCGAAAACTATTATCAACTTGGCCGAAAGCATCGTATCGATGGCGAATATGATGAAGCTATCGGCCGGTTGCTTCTCGCCATCGATGAAGATCCTAACATGGAACTGGCCCATATGGAGCTAGGTCTTGCTTATTGCTTCATCGGTGACTTTGATGCATCAATTCGCGAGTTGGAGCTGGCCGCGGGCCTGGCACCGTATAATGCCGATATTTCCTTAAACCTGGCTAAAACATATACCATGTTGGGTATGTTCCCCGAAGGGAAAGAAGCTTTCACTTGCGTGCTGAATATCTGTAAACCCGGTGATATCAACTACGAAGAAGCAGTCAAGCAACTATGCTACTTCACCTGAAGATACCTATCTACCAAATTATGCGCTTATTATTATGCTCAACAGGCAAAGATACGATTGTAAATGCCGCTGCAAATTGTTATGCTGATAGTAATGATAGGCATATTCAATCAGCCTGTTAATTTACTAGCAAATGAAGGAGTTTTTAAGATGTCCGTTAACCTTGATGATCTCGCACAAAACATTATCAATGGCAAGCACAAAATTGCCGTTGAGATCATGAACCAGGCAATTGCAGAGAATATTGCCCCGCAAACCATTATCAATGATGGTTTGATCGCTGGCATGGCTGTAGTTGGCAAGAAATTCAAAGCCAATGAATTCTATGTTCCTGAAGTACTCATCGCCGCCCGTGCCATGCACAAATGTATGGACATCCTGAAACCGCTCCTGATCGCATCAGGTGCACAGCCGGTAGGTACCGTTGTTATCGGCACCGTTAAGGGCGACCTGCATGACATCGGTAAAAACCTGGTCGGTATGATGTTACAAGGCAATGGCTTTGATGTCATTGACTTGGGTGTAGACGTATCACCAGAGAAATTCATAGCTGCTGCCAAAGAAGGCAATGCCAATATTATCGCTTTGTCCGCTCTCCTCACCACCACCATGCCGGGCATGAAATCTACCATTGACGCGCTGGTAGAATCCGGCGATCGCGCGAACTTCAAAGTGATGATCGGCGGAGCGCCCGTCACCCAGAAGTACTCAGATGAAGTCGGCGCTGATGGTTATTCCGCTGATGCCGCCTCCGCTGTTGATCTGGCTAAAACACTCATGGGTATTGCAGCCTAGGCTTCGTTACCATATGTGTAATATAAACTCCTGGGACAGAGTCTTACCCTGTCCCAGGAGTTCATTTTTTGGTATAATTTCAGCATTGGAGTACCTGCATGAAACCTATTAAATTCGGCACCGACGGTTGGCGTGGCGTGATCGCGGATGATTTTACCTTTGAGCGCGCTGGTGTTGTCTGCCAGGCTATCGGCGAATATCTATACGAGGAAGGCATGGCAGAGAAGGGCGTGGCCATCGGCTACGACAACCGCTTCGGCGCGGAGGAGTTCGCCCTGCTCGCGGCCACCATGCTCACCCGGCAAGGCATCCGCGTGCGTCTCAGCGCCAGCAACTGCCCCACCCCGGTGATCTCTTACATCACCAAGTACGACGGCATGGGCGGCGGGGTCATGATCACCGCCAGTCATAACCCCTCGGCTTACAACGGTATCAAGTTCAAGCCCTGGTATGGCGGCTCCGCTCCCCCGTCGGCCACCGCGCGCTTTGAAGCGCGTGCAAATGAGCTGCTCGGTAACTTCGATGTCGATGCCGTGCGCGCCCTGGGGCCTGATGAAGCGCTCCTCACCCGTGAGGATTTCGTCCCCGCCTTCATCAAGCACGTCCTCACCTTTGTCAACACCGAGGCGATACGCGCCGCTTCCCCGCGCATCCTCATTGACCCGCTCTATGGCTCCTCCATTGGCGTGCTGGATCGTGCCCTGCGCGAGATCGGCTGCACCGTGCAGATGATGCACAACGAGCGTAACCCCGGCTTCGGCGGCCTCCACCCGGAGCCGATAGCGCTCAACCTCGGGCCCTTCTTACAGGCAATTCAAAGCATGGATGTCGATGGTGGCGTCGCCTCGGATGGCGATGGCGACCGGCTGGCCGCCGCTACCGAAGACGGCGTCTACCTCTCCCCCCATCACGTATTCGCGCTTTTGTTAATGCACCTAGCGGAAGACTTGGGGCTGCGTGGCGGAGTAGTAAAAACCGTCTCTACTACCACCATGATTGACCAGTTGGCAACCCGCTATTCCCTTCCGCTCTTTGAGACCCCTATCGGCTTCAAATACATCGGGCAACTGATGATGGAACAGGACATCATGATCGGTGGTGAAGAAAGCGGCGGCATCGGTTTCCGTGGCCACATTCCCGAGCGTGATGCCACCCTCATCGCATTGTACCTGGTCGAAATGATGGTCATGCGCCGCACCACCTTCGCAGGTCTGCTGGCCCAGTTATTGGAAGTCGTCGGGGAACATGCCTATCACCGCATCGACGTCCTATTGACCAAACCAGTGACTAGTGAACAGTTCGCCACCCTGCGTGCAGGCTTACCGGCAGTAATAGCCCATAAGGCCATCAGCGAAGTATCGGAGAAAGATGGCCTCAAGCTCATCTTCACCGATGGAAGTTGGCTCCTCCTCCGCGCCAGCGGCACCGAGCCCCTCCTCCGCGTCTACAGCGAAGCCGCCGACTTAAACACCGTCACCGCCCTCCTCGACGCCGGCCTGGAATTAGCCGCCACCGTAGGCATAGAACGGCTAAATCACTAATACCACCAGGGGGCGCAATCATTGCGCCCCCTGGGAACGCAGGCGTCCCGTTTGCCCTCGTCGTCTCCATATAAGTCCCATCTTTGTTAAACCAACATCCACCGCCCCTACTGTCAATTTTTACTCATTTTTCAAGAGTAGACTTAAAGTAGGGCGGGACTAGACCAATACTAGGGCAAGGCCAGCCCCAAATTATCCCCATAACGCCGAAAACCCGTCACTTATAGTTAGTAAAATGGCATACCAATAATAACAGTCTGGACTCCAATTCTTCAATATCCCCCATTCGCCCCGCCCTTGACGATTTTACCCAATATATATTATACTTGTTATGCGAAATAGTTTGGCTGGCAAGCTTTAACAGGGGTTAAACGATGGGTATGCGTGGCGGTGGTGGCGGACGTTTCCGACATATGAGTGGGGAAAAGAATAAACCCAAAGCCCCTCTGCAATCCTTTAAGCGCGTCCTCCCCTGGATACTCCCTTACTGGCCAATCATGCTCATGGGTTTCATCTGCATGATGCTCACTACCTACCTGGGGCAACAGCCGCCGCGCGTTATCCAGTATGCCACCGACTATGTGCTGGGGCAGAAACACCCGGAAGAGATCACCCGGGTTATCCTTATCTTCGCCGGGATATACATCACCAGCAGTCTTCTCGGCTTCCTGCGCACCTACTGGTTACACGTTGCCGGGCAGCGCATGCTCCACTCCCTCCGCACAAATCTCTATTCCCACTTCCAGAAGATGTCCCTTACCTATTACGACAACAAGCAGACCGGTGACCTGATGTCACGCATGACCGGCGACGTCGGCGAGATCGAGTCCCTCATGGTGCACGGGTTAGACGTGTTGATTATGGGTCTCCTCGGCATGATGCTGGCCTTCTATTACATGTACAATTACCAGCCCACTCTCGCGCTGCTCGTTCTCATCCCCGTACCAATTATCGCCGTTTCCATCTACTTCTTCAGTCAAAAAGTACGCACAATTTATCGCTCCATTCGTGACCGCGTGGGCGACCTCAATACCAAACTGCAGGAGAATATCTCCGGTATTCGCGTCATAAAAGCTTTCAGCCGGGAACAAACCGAGAATGAATTGGTCAGCACCGAGAGCGCACATGTCCGCGACATGAATATCAAAGGCATCCGTATGTGGTCCAGCTTCGGGCCGTTGATGGGCCTTATCAGCAATATCGGCAACCTCACTGTCATCGGCGTTGG
This sequence comes from Armatimonadota bacterium, assembly GCA_038248345.1. Classification (GTDB taxonomy): domain Bacteria; phylum Armatimonadota; class Hebobacteria; order CAIYQO01; family CAIYQO01; genus CAIYQO01. The sequence continues at coordinate 4,250 of JBBRXO010000020.1, forward strand.
CTCCTACATGGTCATCAACGGGCAACTGATGATCGGCCAGCTCTTCGCCTTTCTTCTTTTCGTCAGTAACTTCTACTCTCCGGTGGGCAGCCTTTTTCAATTCTTCGATAGCATCCAACGCTCGCTGGCGGCAGGTGAGCGCATTCTGGAAGTTCTCGATACGCCACCGGATATCGAAGACGCTCCCGACGCCCTCCCCGTCCCCTCTGTGAAAGGGAAGGTGGAATTCTGGCACGTCTATTTCAAATACGCCACCGGTGAGGAAGTGTTACACGATGTAACCGTGACCGCCCGCCCCGGCGAGCGTATCGCATTGGTGGGCCGTAGTGGTGCCGGGAAGAGCAGCTTCATTAATCTCATCCCGCGCTTCTACGATACGCTGGAGGGCACTGTCCTCATCGACGGCCACGATGTGCGTACCTTACGCCAGACCGAGCTACGCAAGCATATCGCATTGGTATTGCAGGAAACCTTCCTATTCAATGGCTCTGTCGCGGATAACCTGCGTTACGGCCGCCTGGACGCCACCGATGAGGAGATCATGGAAGCCGCCATTGCTGGCAATGCCCATGAGTTTATTATTCAACTGCCCGATGGCTATAAGACCGAGATCGGTGAGCGCGGCGTGAAACTATCTGGTGGGCAGCGTCAACGCATCGCTATCGCGCGGGCGGTGTTGGCCAACCCACGTATCCTCATCCTCGATGAGGCCACCTCTTCAGTCGATTCTGAGTCCGAATACCTTATTCACCAGGCATTGGATCGGCTGATGGAAGGGCGCACCACCTTCATCATCGCCCACCGGTTAAGTACCATCCGTGACGCTGATACAATTCTAGTATTAGAGGATGGCAGTATCATCGAACGTGGCAAGCATGACGAGTTGGTGAATGCCGAAGGTCGTTATGCCATGATGTATCGCCAGCAATTCTGGCTCGATGATGCGTGTGAGACGGCCATAGCGGTCGATGAATCTATCGACGATAGCGCTATTCCCGCCTTGTAGACTTTTACGCTATCCGATTATCTCATCCCACGTCCGTGCGGCAATAACCTGTTGGTATACATCCAGTAATCGCTCGGTACAGCGACGTGCTGATATCTGTTCCGCCCGTTTCCGCGCCGCCATCCCCATTTGTTTTCTTTTTTTCGGGTCAGCGATGAGGGCACAGACGGCATCGGCGAAGGGAGCCTCGGCATCATGCACCAGCACCCCATTCACTCCGTGGGTGATTATATCCCGTTGTGCGTCGGCATCCACCGTCACCACTGGCAGGTTGCACGCCATCGCCTCACCAATCACCAGCCCCTGCGTTTCTGTGGTTGAGGTAAAGACGAAGATATCCGCCGCGCGCATCCCTCGAATAACATCTTCCCAGGGGATAACTCCTGTAATATGAAATCTATCTGCGATATCGATCTTCTCTGCCAGCTCCAGCAGTGAATCCTCTTCTGGCCCCCCGCCTATCAACAGTAGATGGGTCTCCGGTATTCGCTTCAGTATTAATTTGAATGCCTTCAGCAATCGCGGCAAATTCTTCTCCTGCGCCACTCTTCCAGCGCAGACTAATAATGTAGCATCATCCGGTATGCCGTACCGCACACGGACGTGGTCGCCTTCCACAGTGTCGATTATATCAATATCAATCCCAGTGGGGATGACAGTTATTGGCTTCTCTACGTTGTAGCGCCGTAGCCGTTCCGCCACCGCCGCGCTGGGGGTGATGATGTGATCTGCCTTGTTCGAGTATTCGCGGCTGATGGTGACAGCGCGCCTTCTCACCCATTCCTGCGGCAAAGGTATGTAGTGGGTGTATTCCTCGATGATGGTGTGATAGGTAAAAACCAGCGGGATGTTCAACCGCTTGTGATATGACACCGCCACATGCCCCATCAGCATGGGTGAATTGGAGTGAATAAGGTCAAAAGGTTGTTCCAGCAGCATCCGCCGCGCTTCTCCGGTGGCAATGGGTATCGCCAATGGGTAAATCATGCGAAAGGGGAAAGTGATGGAGGGGAAACGGAACACTCCGCTTTCATCCTCCTGTTGTTCAGGATGTTGGGCGGTGAAAATCGTCACCTGATGACCCATTTCGTGCAACACACGAGCGAAGGTACTTACCGAAATAACTACCCCATTGTGCATCGGGTGATAAGATTCTGTGAATACGGCAATTGATAGCATGTGTGTATATGATTCCAAATATATACTGCAGGAATTAGCTAGCTTGCAGCAGAATATACAAATTATAGCATACATAGAATGCAACATGTAGTTAGAATGGTGAGGAAGACAACAAAGTGACTGATAAGATGATTAGTTTTGAAGCTGCGCTGGCACGGTTAGAAGAAATTGCTGCCCTGCTGGATCGTAATGAGGCACCATTGAAAGATGCCTTAGAGTTATGTGCCGAAGCAGCGGGCCTTGCCCGGCTATGCCGAGAACAACTGGCAGCGGCAGAGGGTAAACTCGAATTGCTGCGGGAGAATTCCGCAGGCGAGCTTTCTGTAGAACCGTTAGAGGGTACACTCTAAAAGCAATGCAAAATTACTACGAATTGCTGAATATTAAAGTAGGTGCCGGCACAACGGAGGCGACAATCGCGTTCCGCCGTATTGTCGCGCGGTATCGTGCAACTACTACAACGGATCAGATTATTGCCGACCAGCGATTTCGGCTCTACATCAACGCCTACCTTACTCTTTCTGATAGCAGGCATAACACCCTCTACCTTGAGATGTGGAAAAATCCCAAACGCGCTACCTTACCAGACGTTATCCCACTGGAAAGTATGCAGCCGGAAGAACGTCGCTTGATCATGGCGCAAATAGCTTTCTGGCGTAATGAACAGATTGAAGCATTACACATTTTGCGCGACTTGCTGGAGCGAAATCCTAAACATGCCAGTGCGCATGCCTTGATGGGTGAGATTTACTTCCAGGTTGACAGAATTGATGATGGAGTTCGGGCTTATCAATATGCTGTGCTGGAGGATCCGCAGAACGCCACGTATGCTGAACGGTTGCACCATGCCCAACAGGCGCAAGCTGGCGTCGCTCCGCTGTATGTAGAGCCTTCTATAGAGGAACAACTGCTGGCAGAAGAACGTCGTCAGCGTCGCTGGAAGATGGTAGGTATCTGCAGCGTCGGATTATTATTCATCATCTATGTTTTCGTGACGAGAAAAGAATTGTATATCGAGTCTTTTCACGTTCCCTGGAAATCAATATTTTTGCTAACCCCCGCACTCTTCTTACTGATGTATGGATTGGCATATGGACGTATGTTGGATACATTTGAGCAAGTGATGGTGTTTAGCGGAATGAGCGTGGGCGCACGAGGCTCAGTACGTAATTACCCTTATGGCCTGCTGCTTTTTGTCACTTGCACTGTCAGTTTATGGCTGGGGGTTTGCTACCTTATTGCCGTGGCACTGTGTGAAGAAGAATGGCCGGTATCTACTTCTATCATGATCGGAATATGTGTGGTAATAACTCTTACTCTAGCTGCCATGGTGAATATCACTTCTCCTTATAACTGGGTTGGGACATTTGTCATCGGTGGGAATTTGCTGGCTATTGCCGGGTTAATCGGATGGTGGGCCGGAAGCATGACTGTCGATGATAGTTATTCCTGACATCACACTCGTAATCAGCTATAATGATCCCATACAAGGAGAAAATGTGAGCCGTATTGCTGAAAGATTTGCAAAGTGTAAAGATAAGAATGAAGGCACGCTGGTTGCTTACCTGATGGCAGGTGACCCGGATATAGACCAATGCCTGACCGCAATGCGTGCTGTGGCAGCAGGCGGAGCAGATATCATTGAACTGGGTGTCCCCTTCTCTGATCCCATGGCGGACGGAAAGATCATCCAACTCGCGGCAATTCGTGCCCTGGCTGCTGGTACTTATATGCCGCAGATATTTTCGCTGGTACGCAAATTTCGCGAGGAGTATTCCACCCCTCTGCTTTTAATGACCTACTGGAATCCGATCCTGCAATTTGGAATCGAACGAACTTGTAGTGAAGCAGTAGCTGCTGGCGTTGATGGGCTGTTAATCTCTGATCTGCCACCCGAGGAAGCGACTGAATGGTTGGCCGCGGCCAATGTGCATGGAATTGATACTATCTTCCTGTTGGCCCCGACTAGCCCGGAGAAACGCATTAAGTTGGTGGCTAAAGTTGGTAACGGGTTCACTTACTGCGTCGCACGCTTGGGAGTTACTGGAGAGCAGGCGGAGTTACCGGCAGATCTATTTTCCTTAATCGCTCGGATCAAAGAATTCACTGCTGCACCTGTAGCAGTAGGTTTTGGCGTATCAACTCCTGACCAGGTTCATCAGATCTGCCAGCACGCCGATGGTGCAATCGTCGGTAGCGCATTGGTAAAAATTATCGCCGAACATGGTGGCAAAGCTACCATGTCAGGTGCGGTAACACACTTTATAACGTCTCTTAAAACCGGAACGCGTAAATGAATACCTTCCTGCTTAACAATGACCTGATGACGCTTCTTTTCCGCGGGGCATTACTATACTTCGTTTTTCGATGGTTGCTGGACGGGAATGTCGCGCTGCCTGGGAGGGCACCTTTCAAAAACCTGTTCCTACAAGACCTTAAGAGTTACGATAAAAGTATATCTGTCACTCACGAAGATAGCGACAGCATTGAAATACTGGTTGACAAACAGCCTCTACGCATCTTTCTAGGGCATATCTTTCGCAGCAGCATGTCCTTCCCGATGATTGCCGGCTCAGCAATCAGTGATGCCATTGCAGCGCTCTTGCGCTGTCAGGCCAATTACTCCGCTACCCTCCCAGCAGACTGGCAGCGTCAGTTGATGCCATTGTTATATGATGGAGCAGATGAGTCACTAGACTTGGTGACACACCAGATAGCGCCTGACCTATTTGCCACCTTTGTCATCAATACTGCAGATACCATACGCTGGTTGACTCGTGCAGAAATTAATGCAACGGGATTGAACACAGAAGAATTGTACCTTTTAGCGATAAAAAATCTGGAACGCAGTTGCAATATGCTGGAAATGGAATCGATTACCTTCGTCGCTGAAAATGAAGATCAACAAGTTGCAGAAAATGAAAATTCAGAGTCGCTGGTACGCTTCACTACTCATGATGGATTCGACGCTACGCGCGTTCTCATTCCGTCTTTTTTTACGCGCTTCAGCAACCGTTTTGGCGATAGTGAATTGCTGGTGGGGATTCCTGCTCGTGATGAGTTGATAATTATGGCTTTTACCGATGATGCACAGGCAAATGTGCTGGCTGAACGTACGCAACAGGAATATGAGCGTGCACCCTACCCACTTTACGGAGGCTTACTGCTGGTGACTGAAAATGGGATTAGCGCCTGGCCACCTGCTGTCTGATGCATGAAATCATATGTTCCTGGGGATCAGCTACAATGGCACATAACGACAGCCTACGATTCATTCAATAAATATCCCCGCATATTGCAGGAATCTCCTTCCCGTGAATAGAATAAATAACATTCAAGGAGGCAACTATGGAAGATCAATTGAAACAAATTGCCTTGCGCATTCGCGATCTACGCGAAATTGTGGGCATTTCTTCAGAAACGCTGGCTGATGAATTGGGATTGTCGATGGAGACCTATCGCAATTATGAGGCCGGGGAGACGGATATCTCCGTGAGCGTTCTCTACCAGATTGCCAACCGCTTTAATGTGGAGCTGTCTGCCATTCTTACCGGAGATAATCCACGCCTGCATACCTATGCCCTAGCGAGAAAGGGTAAGGGTATTTCAGTACAACGCCGCCAAGAGTACCAGTACCAAAGCTTGGCCTTTAATTTTGCCCAGAAGAAAGCGGAGCCGTTCCTGGTAACGGTACCCCCGGAGACGGAAAACTCTCCCTTCGCACTGAATAGCCATCCGGGACAAGAGTTCAACTACGTCATCAGCGGTACCTTGAAGATATTCATTGATGGGCATGAGATAGAGCTTCATGAAGGCGATTCTATTTACTTTGATAGCACTGTCGACCATGGCATGAAAGCGCTGAACGATAAATCCGCCCAATTCCTGGCCATCATCTTATAGGATCGTCCCGCGTCTACCGCGGTGTGTTTTGAGGGATATCAATGTTTGAGAAATACGTTAATCGTACAACTTTCGCCAGTTATGAAGATTTTAAAGATAATTTTGTCATCAACGTGCCGGAGAACTTCAACTTCGCCTTTGATGTTGTGGATGAAATTGCCGCTGATGAGCCTGACCGGACTGCATTAGTATGGTGTAATGAGGCAGATGAAGAGAAGATATTCTCTTTTGCTGATTTATCTCGCGCCAGCAACCGTGCGGCAAATTACCTGCGTGAGTTAGGTATCTGCAAGGGTGACGCTGTGATGCTCATCCTTAAGCGCCGTTACGAATTCTGGATCACCTTCCTGGCACTGCATAAGTTGGGTGCCATTGCTATCCCGGCGACGCATCTGCTGACGAAAAAGGATATTACCTACCGATGTAATGCCGCCGATATCAAGATGATCATCTCGGTGGATGACGAACGCGTGATAGACGCAGTTGAGAATGCCGAGCCGGACTGCCCGACATTACAGCGCAAGATTATGCTCAATACCGATCGCAATGGTTGGCTGGCGCTGGATTCTGTGCTGGATAATTATAGTGATGTTTTTACCCGTCCACCTGGTACTGATGGTACAAGTAATGATGACATCATGCTGCTCTACTTCACAAGCGGAACTACCGGACTGCCCAAAATGGTACAGCATGACTATACCTACCCATTAGGACATATTATTACCGCTGGCTACTGGCAATGTGTGCAGCCGGGCGGACTGCATCTCACGGTGGCAGAGACCGGCTGGGCAAAGGCTGTGTGGGGTAAAATTTATGGCCAGTGGCTATGCAAATCGGCTGTATTCGTCTACGATTTCGACAGATTTGAACCACAAAAATTGATGCAAAAGGTTGAGAAATATAAACTTACGACGTTCTGCGCTCCGCCCACTATCTTTCGCTTTCTCATCAAAGAGGATCTGACTAAGTATGACTTGAGCAGTTTGAAATACTGTGTTGTGGCGGGTGAGCCGATGAACCCGGAAATATATAATGCTTTCCTGAAAGCCACCGGCATCCGCATCATGGAGGGCTTCGGCCAGACCGAGACGGTGGTAGCCGTGGCAACCTACCCGTGGTTGGAGCCCAAACCGGGGAGCATGGGCAAACCGTCGCCGCTCTATGATATTGACCTGCTCAATGACAAGGGCGAATCCTGCGAGGTCGGTGAAGAAGGGCAGATCGTCATCCACACTGCTTCCGGTAAACCGGTAGGCATGTTCAATGGCTATATGCGCGACGATGAGCTGACTACCAGCGTCTGGCATGATGGCATCTACTACACCGGCGACATGGCCTGGCGCGACGAGGATGGCTATTACTGGTTTGTGGGCCGTGCTGATGACCTCATCAAAACCAGTGGCTACCGCGTCGGCCCCTTTGAGGTAGAAAGCGCGCTATTGGAGCACCCTGCTGTGATGGAGTGTGCCATCACCGGTTCTCCTGACCCCGTGCGGGGCCAGGTAATCAAGGCCACCATAGTACTAACCAAAGGCCATACGGCAGGCCCCGAGATGGTGCATGAATTGCAGGAGCATGTGAAGAAGGTAACTGCGCCCTACAAGTACCCGCGCATTATCGAGTTCGTCACCGAACTCCCTAAAACCATCAGCGGCAAAATCCGCCGTGTACAGATTCGCGAAAGCGACAATGAGATACAATAGAAGAATTTCTCCCCAGGCTGCAATACCCGGGGAGAAATCGTAGGCTATTTCTCTATCGGCGCTAACTCCACCACAGTGACCTTGGTCATGACATCACCTACTTCGGTCTTCTTCGCAATATCAAGCCCGGTGTTGACTTTGCCGAAAATTGCATACATGCCGTCCAAGGCTGGTATCGGGCACGTGCAGATGTAGAATTGGCAAGAAGCGGAATCTGGTAGCTGCGTGCGTGCCATGCCAATTGCGCCCTCCCAATGCTTCAGTTTCGGGCTAATCTCCAGCTTTACCTTATCAGGAGAATCACCCATACCATTGCCTTGGGGATCACCACCCTGGATTAGTTGGAACCCTGCCATGGTCTCAACGCGATGGAAGGTTAACCCATCATAGAAGCCTTGCTTGACCAGCTTGACGAAGTTCGTCACCGTTTTGGGTGCCTCATTGCCATAAAGGTCAACTACGATGTCACCTTTGGCGGTGGTTATAGTCACCTGGTGGGTTACTTCCAGATCCGCCTTTACGGGTTTGGGGACTTCAGGAGGAATCACTTTAGGTACTTCAGGCACTGTAGTCACCGGAGTGTAAGCTTTGAAGGAATATTTTACGGTATTCTGTGATTTATCGTGCTCATAGGTGCCGTCCATCTGCTTGGTAAGCGCTGACAACGGCACATACATCAGTTGCTCGCCCTTCTTCTGTGGATCAGCTATCAGGAAGGCTTTGCCTTCCATTTTTATGTCAGCAGCATCTACCTTCATGATGTCGCTATCCGAAGTGAAAGTATAGTTGACACCGCCACGTTGCATCAATTCTGCATTGGTTTTGGCATTCCAATTAAGAATGACGCCATTCATATGATTGGCAATATCATCGAGTTTGATGTAAATCATGCCATTTTTTTGTAGTGCATTCGGCACTAATTTTACCTCCGACTTGCCGGGATTTGTCACTAGTGATTGGGCAATCATTGGTGATTCAGCGACAAAAACTGTTTCCGGCATTGCAGGGCTAATCATTATCGATATATCATCCTTGGGTTTCCAGTCCGACCATTTTTTATAGTATCTGTTCGCGGCGTGCTTCATTTCTGTCCCCGGAGTAATTGCCCAGGTCCCCGGCGCTTTTACTGTTAGCAGCAACTCACTGCTAGAAACTGTCCCAGACCATTTTCCATCGGTGAAATGATAGTTAATGCACTCTTGGTTCTTCGAAGATATATATTTCGTTGTAAATTTCACGACTACATTGCGCGTTTGTTTACCCAGGAAGTTTACATTTTTGACCCAGAATTTTGTCGCACCAGTCTTTTCACCGACTTCCAGTAATGCTTTCACGGGTTCTTCACCGATTGACATTTTGAAGTCGCTAAAGCTGGCTGCGGCTTTCCCTTTCTCTTCGCCTCGCAGCATTTCTGGGTATCCCATCTTCACCAGTGTCTCTTTATCCGAGTCATTGACGAATTTGTAGGTTAATTCTACCGAGTAATTATCTTTATTGGCCTCGATATTAACCCACTCTCTCTCCAGGCGAATGCTTTTAGCGCCTGCCTCGCTAATACGCGTCATTGTCCCACCTTCGCTTACTGCGAGTGCAGATAGCATGGTGCATACGACAATGAGTAATAGCACACAAAACGACATAGATCTCTTCATTTTCGAATCTCCTTTAGATTTTTTATCAGCATAGTTCTCTATACAGATCAGTAAGTAATATCCGCTGGTTGGCGATATTGAAATTTTCTATCACCGACTCGCGAGCCGCCGTCCCCAGTTGGGTGCGCTTTTTGGGGTGCGCCAGCAGATCCTTCAGAGCAGCAGTTAACTCATCAACCTCTGCTGGCACTAATATCCCTGTCTTTGCATCGGTAATAAGGTCACGTACCCCGCCTTCGTCCACCGCAACCACGGCTTTGCCACAGGACATCGCTTCCAATAGGGCCCTACCAAAAGGCTCGCGTTTAGAAGTGAGAGTTAGAATATCTAATGCAGAGATAAAAGGAACTACGTCTACCTGCCACGGTAGCCAGGTCACCCGCCCCGCTAATGGTGAGATAGCGATGCGCGCTTGTAGGTGATTGACATAATCAGGTCGGTGACCGAAGTCGGCCCCGCATAGTACTGCGTGCCATTTTTTATCCAGCATCTGCTCCAGTGCGTCAAGGAAAAGGTCGTGCCGTTTCCAGGGGACAAACTGGGCAATTAGACCGATCAGCGGCACATCAGTCGGTAACCCCATCTTAGTACGAATCTCAGCGTTGTCATCACAAGGTATGAAATGATCAGTATCAACGGCAGGTGGCAACACACGCATCTTCTCTCCGTCATCCAGGGAATAACCCAATAAATCCTCGCGTACGGCGGAGGAGATGACGGCTACGCGAGTGGCACGCTGATAGAGTAAGCGCCCATATTGACCTATGGGCGATAGATCACGTACCTGCCAGATCACCGGACATGATGCGCGCGTTGTGTAGGCCATAGCCGAGGTGGTGTTGGCATGAACTATGTCGGGGTTGATCTCCTGCAGCAACGCATCCATCGCATTACGCGCTACCCGCACAGTATGCACCAGCTCCCACCCTGCTCGAAGAGTGCGGGGACGTAGTAGCGGGGCCAATGGCGCATAGAGGGTACGAACACCCCGCGCCCGCACCTCCGCGAGGAGATCTCCGGCAGGCGCCGCCACTACTGGGGTGAACTCCGCTTGATCCAGAGCATCCAGCATGGTCAGCAGACTTCGCTCAGCGCCGCTGATCGCTCCTGATGCACTAACATAGAGAATTGTATGCTTTTTCACTTACATCGGCCTTTCTGCCAGCACATGCCGGTCAATCCCCGCGTAATCTACGATGGTATGTATATTATTCCACTTCAGCCTTGCTAATTCCTGCGTGACTTTTTCCGCTTGCCCTTCGCCCAATTCCAACCCCAGCAACCCACCGGGCAACAGGTGCGCTGGGGTGTCCTTAATCAAGCGCCATACGAGCGCTAAGCCGCCATCCGCCGCGCGTAACGCCGTCGCTGGTTCATAGTCCCGCACTTCGGGCATTAACTCCAGGTATTCTTCTTCAGCGATGTAGGGCAGGTTGGCAATTATGGCTGCTACCGGATTTGACACCGGTTGCAGCAAATCGCCGCATAAAAATGTTATTCTTTGTGCTACATTGTGCCTATCCGCGTTTCGCTGCGCCACTTGCAATGACTCTGGCGAGATGTCTACCGCAATAATCTGCAGTGAAAGCTCCTCTGCCGCCAGCGTTACAGCAATAGCGCCACTACCTGTGCCGACATCCACGATGGTTTGTTGCTGGTGTACTGGTTGCTGATGTAGCCATTTCAGTGCTTCCTCTACCAGCAGTTCAGTTTCTGGACGGGGGATGAGAACAGCGGAATTAACGTGGAAGGGGCGGGCGTAGAATTCCCATTCTCCCAGCAGATACGCCAGTGGCTCACGGGCGGCACGGCGGGTGGAAAGAGTGTCAAATTTCTCCTGTAATATGGCAGGCATGGTGTCGTCGAGGTGCGCCCATAGCCAGGCCCGGTTTTTCCCAAGTACATGCGCAAGCAAAAGCGCAGCATCCAAGCGTGGCGTGTCGACGTCAGCGGCACGAAAGAGGGATATCTTCTCGCTGAGTAAATCGCGAAAATTGCTCACTCTCGTTCCTCCAGCAACTGCTGTATCTGTTCTTCAGTGACAGGGCCAGTGGCGGCGAAAGTCCATGAATTAAGATTTAGTAGTTCATTCAGCACTGACCTGACTTCCGCTTCCGTTACAGATGCTATACGGGTAATGATCTCTTGCAATGGGCGCACGTAGCCCCAGGTGAGCTGATGCTGCGCCATACGACGCATATGCTCGGCAGTGGTCTCCAACGAGAGCGCCAACCCAACTTTGATCTGCTCTTTGGCGCGGGTGAATTCAGCCGGAGTCAAGCTGTGCAGGCGCATCTTCTCAATTTCAGCCCGCACCAGTCTGATCACTTGTGGGAAATTATCAGCGCTGCAGGCACCACTCATTGCCAGGAAGCCAGTGTCGCGAAAACCGCCTGTGTAGGAGCTTATGTCGTAGGCGAGGCCGCGCTTCTCGCGGATCTCCTGGAACAGGCGAGAAGTGGCGCTACCGCCCAACACGGTGTCGATGATGGCCAACGCGAAGTTGCGCTCATCACTCACTGCCCAGCTACGCCCGCCCCAGAGGAAGTTGATCTGCTCATTCTCGTCCTCGTCGACGGTCACTTTATCCTGTGTACCCAGTGCGTATTCCGGGCGGGCTACAGCGATAGTAGGCAGATCAGCAAAATGCTGTTCGGCAAGTGCCACCAGCTCAGCGTGATCCACTTTCCCGGCAGCGGTGATGATAACTCGCGAGGCGGTGAAGTGCTGGCGTTGGCATTCGATTAGCATCTCCCGGGTAATACCGTGCACACTGGCTGTGTCGCCGAGAATGGCGTGTCCAAGTGCCCCACCCTGCCACAGCGACGCCATGAAGGTATCCTGAATGCTCTCTTCGGGCATCGCCTCGTACTTTAGAATCTCTTCGGTGATGACCTGGCGTTCACGTTCCAGCTCCTCGGGGGGGAAAGCACTATGGCAAACCATATCGGCGATCAGCTCCAGCGCCAGCGGAAGATGTTCGGCCAGTGTGCGTGCGTAAATATGGGTGCTGTCTCGCTCGGTGTAGGCATTCAGTTCACCGCCCACCGTCTCGATCATATCCGCCATCTGAAAGGCAGACCGCGTGGCTGTGCCTTTGAAAAACATGTGCTCAAGGAAGTGCGCCAAACCGAACTCCGCAGGGTTTGTTTCCTCAGCAGAGCCAGCGTCAGTCCACACCCCCACGGTGACGGATTCCACCCCGGGAAGCGTCTCGGAGAGCACCAGTGCGCCATTAGTCAGGCGAGTGGTTGTGATATCAGCGGTATATTGATGCATATAGGATAAATTTACATGGATTTGCGGGAAAAGACAAGATAAGACCATAGCGTTCCTGCAGGTTATCCATAATACCATGCAGAAGAATACGGTATTGAGGTGGAGTATGATAACTATTGATGATGGGGTACTGGTATTGACGCGGGAAGTGGATGGGGAAGATATATTACCGCTGAACCATCCGGGGAAGAATGGCAAGGGTAGCGGCTGGTTTATTGATATTGGTACCGATGACCTGGAGGTTAAGAACTTCCTGATTGATGCAGAGATATTGGAAGACGTAATTCAATTCCGTTATATCACCGTAAATGGGGTGGAATTCGCTGCAGGGGCGGATATTCAGGAGTTGATCTGTGGCGACGAAGGCACGATGTGCCGCCTGCACGGCAAGGGGAAGGCCCCCGTGGTATTCCTCGCTGATGAACCAAAGATGATTTAGCTAATGGTAACCGTAGCGCCAGTCTGGGCCGCCTGGTGCGCGGCGAAGGTGGTGCGGAGGGCAGCCAGTTCATCGGCGAATGAGGTGGGCATGGGGGTGCCATCGAGCAGGTAGTTGACGTAGTGTTCCAGATGATCTGTTGAGATAGTAGCGGGGGGAAGTTCGCGCACACCATTGCCAAGCTGATAAAAGTTACTACGCACGAAGCCATCTACGGATTCGGCCATCCCACGTGTGCCAGTGACGCGGATGTGGTCATTACCCCAGGAGCCGAATTCAGGCGGGTTGAGGTAATTGAGGTTGATGCTGGCAATAGCGCCGTTATCTAATCGGGCGGAATAGGCCGCCGCCATTTGGATATCCCCCACCCCCGGATTACCGATACTGGTAGCGGCGCCGCAGATTTCTATAAAGCGTAGGCCAGTGGCGGCGATGATGAAACGGATGGCATGGATGCCCACCCAGCGTGTAAGGCCGCCGTCGGTATCCATATCCTGCGGGCGGGCAGCGTACCACGGGTAGGACTTCTGTGCTTGTACGTGGACGACAGTGCCCAACTCCCCCGCGTCCACCAGTTGTCTGATCCCCTGTAGTTGCGGGGCGAGTGAAGCTCCGTTCATCTCGCGGAATGATTTACCCGTCTGCTGCATTGTCGCCAGAATCTCCGTTAACTCGTCCTCGTTAAATGCCCCCGGCTTCTCCGCCAGCACGTTCTTGCCAGCACGCAGGCAGCGTATCGCGTCCTGCGCCTGCTCGCTACGGCGTGGGGAACAAAGGGAGACCAGTTCAACGCGATCGTCCAGCAATAGTGTATCTAGATCGGGATATACCGTCACATCCAGCCCAGCAACTATTTCCGCCGGTAATCCAGCGATAGCCACCACAGATGCACGGACATTTGAAGGAAGAGTGAGTGGATATTGGTGCCCATTGGAGCCGTAAAGGCCAATGTGGAGGATGTATGACATAATGTACTACACCTTTAGGGGCAAGCTCGACGCCTGCCCCACATTTTAGATTAGTTTGCCATGGCGGTAAAGATCGGTTCGCTGTGCGCTGTGATAACTTCCGTCATAGGCAGGTCAATAAGTTTATTGCCAGCAACGGTGATGGCCAGGCGGTCGCCGCCAGTGGTGCCGATGACGCAGAAGGGAGCGCCGAATTCGACGGCCAACTGTTGCAACTCTTCCACTTTATCCGCACTGCAAGAGATGACTATGCGAGACTGCGACTCGGCGAAAAGATCCATATCGGCTCGGCCTACTGTATCTAGTTTCACATCAGCACCCAAATTGCCCGCTAATGCTGACTCGGCGATAGTAACGGCAATTCCACCTTCGCTACAGTCATGCGCACTAGAGACCAGCCCACGTTTTATAGCCGCAAGCACGCAGTTCTGCACGGACAACTCGGCTTGGAGGTTTAGCATTGGCGGCATCCCCGCTTCCATATTATGCTCAATCGCCAGATACTCACTACCGCCCAGCTCAGCTTTGGTAACGCCAAAGAGGGCAATCTGCTGACCTGCGGACTTGAAAGCCATGGTGGCATATTGCTCTACTTTCTCCAATACCCCTATCATACCAATGGTTGGCGTGGGGAAAATAGCAGCATCCGGGCCTTCGTTATAAAGACTGACGTTGCCGCTTACCACTGGCACCTGGAATGCACGACATGCATCAGCGATACCCTCAACGCCACGCTTCAGCTGCCAGAAACGATCCGCCTTTTCCGGCTTGCCGAAGTTGAGGCAATCGGTAACAGCGGCTGGGTCCGCCCCGACGCAAACCAAATTACGGGCGGCCTCGGCAACAGCTATCTGTGCACCGATGTAGGGATCGAGGTAACAATAGCGGCTGTTACAGTCGCTGGTCATGCCCAGCCCACGCTCGCTCCCCTTGATGCGAATAACAGCAGCATCGCCAGCGCCTGGAGGCACGACGGTGTTGGTTTGCACCATATGGTCATACTGTTGATATGCCCAGCGCTTACTAGCAATGTTCGGCGTCGAGAGCAGGTTGAGTAGAACTTTATTATAATCTGAAGGCAATGGCAATCCGGTTAAATCAGTACTATTCAACGTCGCCAGCCACTCCGGCTCTTCAGCTGGCAAGTAATATACCGGGCCAGCAGCAAGTGACTCGGTGGGCAATTCGGCGACAATATCGCCATGGAAGCGAATGCGCAAGATCTTCTCTTCGGTTACATGTCCAACGACTGCTGCATTCAGGTTCCACTTGGTGAACAGCGCGATTACTTCCTCTTCGCGTCCTTGTTTCGCCACCACTAACATACGCTCCTGCGACTCGGACATCATGATCTCCCACGGCTCCATCCCGGCTTCGCGCATCGGGACGTGCATAAGGTCAATGTCCATGCCCACACCGCCGCTCTCGGCCATCTCGGCAGTGGTACAGGTGATGCCTGCCGCGCCCATGTCCTTGATGCCAACGATGGCGTCGCCTTGCAGAAGTTCCATACATGCTTCAATGAGACACTTCTCAATAAAGGGATCGCCGACTTGCACGGTCGGACGTTTCTGATCATCTTCGCTGAACTCATGGCTCGCGAGGATGGAGCATCCGCCAATACCATCACGGCCAGTGCGATTCCCCACCACCATCACCGGGTTGCCCGGCCCCTTAGCTTTACTGGTGGCCATGTAGCGCGAATCGGCGATGCCGACGGCCATGACGTTGACAAGACAGTTGTCACGGTAGGAGGGATGGAAGTAAATTTCGCCGCCCACAGTGGGAACGCCGACGCAATTGCCATAGAACTGAATGCCATCCACCACACCATGCAGCAGTGCCTTAGTTTTCTCATTATCCAATGCACCAAAGCGCAGTGAATCGAGCAGCGCCACCGGGCGTGCACCCATGGTGAAAATGTCGCGCAGGATGCCGCCGATTCCAGTAGCCGCACCTTGGCGCGGCTCTACCTGCGATGGGTGGTTGTGACTTTCCATTTTGAAGATCACATAGCAGTTGGTATCGATCTCGATGCCGCCTGCGTCTTCACCCTCGGCACGCGTGGGGTACTTGCCCGTTTTGGGAAAGAGCTTAAGTAGTGTTCGACTACGGGGATAACCGCAGTGTTCAGACCACTCGACTGAATACATGGCCAGCTCAGTGCCGGACGGTTCACGTCCAAGGATACCGAGCACATTGTTGTATTCCTGCTCATTCATGCCCAGTTCCAGGGCTACTTGTAGTTGTGAGGTTTCTTTTGCCATCAGTTTCTCTCGATCCTTATTGTCATCGTGGGGATTACCCACGGTTTGTGGTCGTTACGACTTCGTATGGGAGGACTTCTTATATTGCTGCCAAAGATTTTCTATCCGTTCCACGTGTCCTTCGGTGGCTCTTCGCAAGCGGTTTAATAACTCTCCTACTTCCGTGGCATCAGTAGCAAAGGTTTGGTGGAAACTAGATTCAGCGAGTGTGCCCTCTAAGTCTAGTGCCACCCCAAGTGTCATCAGCGGGGTTAGCTTTCCCTTCTTAGCATCAACTAGTAATTCGTCAATATAGGTCTGGAAGGTATGCAATGTCTCCAATGGGAATCTGTCATCCACAATTGATACCTTCCCCGCCTGGTATAGCTCAGATAAAGCGCGTACCCAGGAGGCATGGTGCAACTCTTCGACAGATATCGCCTTCCAAAATACATCTAATTCTGGTGTTGCTTGTGCATAGGAGGCATAAATATCCGCGATTTTCTCTTCAATTACCGCTAACTGTTCTATACCTATGGAATTACTATCGACTTCACTCAAAATGAACCCCCAATTAGCGTAATCCCCGCATGCTGATTGCTTGGATGTGCAGACTCTCTACCAGACTTTTAAAGAGCTTCTTTCCATCAGTGCCACCCAGCAAACGATCACAGACTCGCTCCGGGTGTGGCATCATCCCTAGTACGTTGCCACGCTCGTTGCAGATTCCAGCGATATTGTTCAGTGAGCCATTTGGATTTTCATCAGCAGTCACATTGCCCGCTGCATCACAATAGCGGAAGACAATCTGATTGTTGTCTTCCAGCTTCTTCAGTGTCTCGGCATCGGCAAAGTAGCGCCCTTCGCCATGTGCGATAGGAAAGCTAACCACCTGTTTTGCTTCATAAAAATGAGTGAACGGTAAATCAACCCGCTCAATTCGTAAATACTGAGGTTTGCAGATAAACTGTAAGTGGTCATTGCGATATAACGCACCTGGTAGCAGGCCCGCTTCGGTGAGTACCTGAAATCCATTACAGATGCCAACAACATATTTGCCCATGGCGGCATGTTCCACTACTGACTTCATCACTGGTGAAAAGCGCGCAACGGCACCGCAACGCAGATAATCACCATAGGAGAAACCACCCGGAAGGATAACGCAGTCGAGGTCGGAGATATCGGTATCTTCATGCCAGACATCACGAACTTCCATGCCAGTAACAGTAGCGATAGCGTGGTGGCAGTCTGCATCACAGTTTGAACCAGGAAATACTACGACACCGAACTTCATGCTGCTACCTCTAAAGACGTTACCTGAATGTCAAATTGTTCAATAACCTGATTGGCCAACAGTTCAACGCACATCTCGTCGGCCATTGATTTAGCGGTATCTTCACAACACGCCTCGATCTCCATGGTGACGAACTTTCCAATTCGTACATTGGAGACGCTCTCATGGCCCATCTTGTGTAACGCACGCTCAATGGTCGTCCCCTGCGCATCCATCACCGTGGGCTTGAGAGTAATCTCGATATTTACATGGTAAAGCACTATTCGCTCCTCTTTATTTCAATTTAGGTGCGCACTACGCGCTCCTACTAGTTGGTAAATTCTACTGAGCTCATTATGGCGGAAGCACAGACACGGAGTTCCGGACGCCCAGCCTCATACTGAACAATCTGCTTAGTGTTATTCTCAATACTGGCGAAGAGGGGTTTCCCCTCGGTCTTAATTAGCATATGTTCTGGTACTCGTAACCGTACAGAACCAAATATTACCATTATCTGCAATGTAGCACCGGCATTATCAAGCATAGCCCCACGCAGGTCCATCTCATAATCCCCGATAATGGCGATGATATTGCCGCCATGGAATTTCTGTGATTCATTTTTAAAGAACATGCCCGACAACACGACCCTGTCATGTAGCTCATGTTCAAAGCGTACCGGAGTAGCAGTACCTTTACTTGAACCATAATTAGTATCTTTCGCGCTTCGCTCCCGCTTCTCTTCACTGGGGAGCATAATACGTATTCCTATCAAAACTGCCAATATTGCCGTGACAATTATCAATTTATGCTCTAATGGTCCCAGGTCAGGGGAATCATTTCGGATCAATAAGGTAGCCCGCACTAGTACAATTAAACTGGCGCCAATAATCGTCAAAGCACTCCAAGGTTTGGCAGGATTAACAATTAACTGGTTAATACCAATGAGCATGATGAATGCCGGCCATTCCCACCCGAGTATTACAAACAAGGTTATCATGGAAATGATGTGAGCATATTCCAACAAAAAACTAATTGCCAGAATTACCATCATTAAGCCAAATAAAAAACGCCAAGACATAGCTGCTCCTCATTATTCTGATAAAGTTGGTCATCATGACATCTGATTAACGTTGTTGCGCAAGTTAGATGTTCAGCCGCTGATAAAAGACATCAATATGTTTCAAATGCGTTTGCCAGGCAAAGGCAGTGTCTATTTCCGCCGACGTAAGAAATTTACTTAACTCCACATCTGCTTTCAGCTGGGTTGGATAATAGGTCGCCAGTTCATCGGCAGCCAATTCATCTTCTTGAATTTTCGCCCAGGTATCCATAGCATGACTCTGAACAGCAGTGTAGGCCTCATCTTTGCCCATCCCATTTTTTACCGCGGCTAACATCACCGCTTCACTATTGAAGAGGCCACCGGTGGCATTCAGGTTCTTCAGCATACGTTTCTCATATATGTACATACCCTTCACTACACTGGTGAATTTCTTTAGCATATAATCAATCAGAATGCAGGAGTCCGGAATAATGACTCGCTCAACTGAGGAGTGAGCGATGTCACGCTCATGCCATAGGGCCATATTTTCAATTGCCGGTATCAGGTTACCCCGAAGCAGGCGCGCCATCCCTGAGACCCGCTCGCAGACAATAGGGTTGCGCTTGTGCGGCATTGCTGATGATCCGCGTTGTCCGGCTTGGAAGGATTCTTCGACTTCCAGAATATCAGTTCGCTGTAAATTCCGTATCTCGGTGGAGAATTGCTCCAGACTACCCGCAAGCACGGCTAGTGCCGCCAAAAATTCTGCATGACGATCGCGTTGTAACACCTGGGTGGCAGCGGGTGAAGGGGTCAACCCGAGATTCGCAGCTACCCTCTCTTCCACTTTAGGATCAACATTAGCGAAGGTACCAACGGCTCCAGATATTTTGCAGGCGCTAATGGTCTTAACTGCGTTTTCAAACATCGTGCGACGACGGCGGAGCTCACCCAGCCAGACACACAATTTAAGTCCGAAGGTTATAGGCTCAGCATGCACGCCATGACTTCTGCCGATCATATAAGTCCACTTATGTTCTTGGGCACGCTCAATTATGGCTGCTTCTAACTCGTCCATATCAGCGAGAATGATTTTTGCTGCGTTCACCATTAACATGGAAAGGGCAGTATCTTCGATATCGTAAGAAGTGACGCCATAGTGCAACCACTTTTTCTCTTCGCCCAGATGTTCGTAGACAGCATGGAGAAAAGCGATGAGGTCATGGCGAGTACGCTTTTGCTCTTTGCCTTCCGCTTCTTTCCCAGGTGTTTCGCCTTCCAATTCAATAGCACGCTGTGCATCTACACAGGCGTTTTTGCGCAGTGCAAGTGCTGCCTCACGGGGAACCACGCCCAGCTCAGCCCATGCTTCGGCTATCTGTAATTCAACTTCTAACCATGCGTCGTAACGACTTTGCGGCTCCCAGAGAGCCTTCATCGCAGGGTAACTATATCTTTCGATCATGCTATTGTTGTTCCTTACCTATCATCTCAGGTTATATCTTCCACATATTGTGGTGACGTTCCTCTTGTTACATCGGCGCTTATTTTTTATTCATGCAGCATTGTTTGAACTTCTTCCCACTTCCGCATGGACAAAGGTCATTCCTGCCGACATTGGCATGGGCGACACGATCCCCACCTTTGAGGGCTGCTGCTTCTTCATCACTTCTATTTGCCGAAACTTGTCGTGCACGGGCGGCCTGCTGCTGGTGCTGCTCTTCTTCGGAGATAAGCCGCAGGCGTAAGATACTATGGGCGATCTCTTCTTGAATATCGGCCATAAGCTCACTCCACATTCCCGCCGATTCTTTACTATATGCTACCAGTGGATCTGTCTGCTCGTATCCACGCAGACCGATACCATCGCGTAGGAAATCCATCGCATCCAGGTGACGCATCCACTTTGAGTCCACTACCCGTAATATTACCAGACGTTCCAGCAGGCGCATATTCTCTTCACCCTGAGAAGTTTCGTGTGCCTCATAAGCTTCTTCCAGGCGTGTCATGATCCCATCCAGCAATTCTTCCTGCCGCTTGAATTGTTTCATTCCATCAAAATAGTTCTGGAAGATGCGTGCGCGGTGCATGGTTTCTAACGCTGGAACGCTTGGTCCCTGACGCATTTCTACCGGTGAGAAATAAAGCGGAAGTTCCGGACATAACTCCAACAGGGTGTGCCCCAGTTTATCGATATTCCATTCGGTCACTGGCAACGCTTCTGGCGCATGTTCGATGACGCGTTTCTGTGCGGCCGTTTCCAATGCGCCCATTGCGGTTGCGCGCATATTAGCGCCTTCCAGCACCTGCCGGCGTTGTTCGTAAATGACGGTTCGATGTTTATTCATCACGTCATCATATTTCAGCGTATTCTCGCGCTGTTCAAAGTTGTGGCCTTCAACTTTCTTTTGCGCTGTCTCAATCTGCTTACTGATAAGCCCGATGGCAATGGACTCGCTCTCATCCCAATTGTTATAGAGGAAGGCGATACGCTCAGGGCCGAAAAGGCGCATAAGCTCATCCTGCATTGAGACGAAGAAGCGTGAGGAACCGGGATCGCCCTGCCGTCCAGAACGTCCGCGAAGCTGGTTGTCGATACGGCGGCTCTCATGCCGCTCGGTACCCACGATTGCCAAACCACCTTGCGACACCACCAGCTCACGGTCGCGCATACAGCGACTGCGGGCCTCATGCAATGCCTTATCTTTCACCTCATCGGTAACTTCATCCTGATTGAATTCCCATTCTTCAATGATATCGTCAACCATCTCATTTGGGTTACCACCCAGCATGATGTCCACACCACGGCCCGCCATATTTGTCGCGATAGTTACGGCTCCCGGGCGGCCAGCCTGGGCAACGATATGGGCTTCCTTCTCATGATACTTGGCATTCAAAATGTTATGCGGGATACCACGTGCTAACAAGTCGGCCAACTGATCGTGCGCTGTTTTAAGATCAATGATGTCGGCCAGACGGCGGACATTATCCGGGTCTGTTGCCTTCGCCGGCAGCCCACAGACTTCCATCAGCTTTCCTATGCGGTCATTTTGCACCAGTTCCAAGCGCTGATAGCAGATAATCTCACCAATTCGACGTGCGTCATTGGAGGATATCTCGCCGATATTCTTAACTTTCTCGGCTAACGCGATAATCTCGTTATCCAAGCCCTCCGCGCGTTCCAGCCGCATTTCAATCTGGCGAATCTCTTCCGGTTGTACCAGGCGAATAGAATTTGGTGTCTGGTAGCTGTAGAGCTTTTCCAGCGTCTTCTGCAGATGTTCTCGCTCACGTTTGGTATCTACCATGCGTAATTTTAGGATGGCAGCAAATTCAACGCGTTGTTTCTCATTAATCTTCCGTAAGCCCACAATCTCCTGATGCAAGATGGAGGCTAACGCGAAGGATTGGAGTAAGTCCGCTTTCAGGCGTTCGCTTACCCGCTCGGAGAATTCTACGGAACGTGTGCCGACCAGCACTGGCTGATGCCTGCTTTCGCATTGCAGAATTTCTCCGATGATACCACGGAGCTTGGCCTCTTCTGACTTATAAACCGTATCGGGAAAATCCTTACGCGATACGGGGCGGTTGGTGGGAATAACCGCAACCGGCAAGCCGTAGATTTTGATAAACTCCTGCTCTTCGGTCTTGGCAGTACCGGTCATGCCGGAAAGTTTTTTGTAGAGGCGGAAGAAATTCTGGAAGGTGATAGTAGCGATAGTCATGCTCTCGCGCTCTACCTTCACCCCTTCTTTTGCTTCAATCGCCTGATGTAGACCTTCCGAGAAGCGGCGCCCATACATCAAACGGCCAGTGAACTCATCGACGATAATCACTTCGCCATCTTTTACCAGATAGTCTTTATCGCGTTGATAACAGGCGTGAGCACGAACAGAAGAGGTTACATGCTGGAATAGTTCCAGGTTCTCCGGGTCAGCGATATTCTCCACACCCAGTGCACGCTCAACTCTAGCCAGACCATCTTCTGTCAACGAGGCATTTTTGCCCTTTTCGTCGTTGATATAATCCACTTCGTTTTTTAGCTCGCGAATGATTCGATCGACTTTTACATACAATTCGGAAGGTTTCTCACCCGGGCCGGAAAGAATGAGCGGGGTGCGAGCTTCATCGACGAGGATGTTGTCGACCTCGTCTACGATGGCAAAATTCAGCTCATGTTGCGCCAGTTGTGACATATCCATAGCAATATTATCGCGTAGATAGTCGAAGCCGATCTCGTTATTGGTGGTATAGAGGATATCAACCTGATAAGAATCCTGGCGTGATACCGGACGTAGCGGCAATCCGGGGATACCATCTGGTTCAGTATAAGTAGGATCATAGAGATATGACGGTAATTTTCCGTCACCTTTACTCGATTGGGTGATAGCGGTCGTCATACCGAGGAAGCTATAGAGCTCCCCCATTACGGTTCCCTGATATCTAACGAGGAAATCGTTTACGGTTACCAGGTGCGCCCCTTTGCCCTCCAGCGCATTAAGATAAAGCGGAGCAGCGGCCACCAGCGTCTTGCCTTCACCAGTCTTCATTTCAGCGATCATACCGCGGTGGAGCATAATGCCGCCGATGAGCTGTACGTCAAATGGTTCCATGTACCGCTCAATGGTAAATTTCTTCCCGGCAGTCTTCAATTCGGCTTCGGTAGCATCACGCTGATCTTCGGATACCAATATTTCATCGAGAGCACTGGTTCCAACTGCTTGCTTCAGGCCAGCACGATCAACCCAGAACCGATACTGTCGCCGGCCCAATACGCGCCAAGCGGCTTCACGCACAACTGCAAACGCTTCTACCAGCAGTTCGTCAAGTGTCGTGCCAGCTGCCAAACGGCTACGGAACTCGTCTGTTTTGGCGCGCAATTCATCGTCGCCGAGGGCAGCCATCTTCAGACGGAGTGCACTGATATTAGCGACTGTCTTCCTGGAACGGTCGACGTCTCTCTTTGTATGATCGAAAAGCGAAGCAAGAAATGCCACGATATTAATCCTTTTCTGAAGGCAATTTTGAGCGCACACGCGCAAAGCTATTATACCATACAATGGGAGCAGGAGGAATTACCTGCGCATTTCTGCCGTAAATCAGTTCTTCGAGAGAAGGTGGTGAAAAGATGATGCGCATGTGGGCGTGAAACAGCGGCGCTGTGATTGTGCGAGGGCAGAGAAAACATTGCGGAGCTCAGCATCGGTGCGAATGAAAGCAATCTCGTCGGCCAAGCGCAGGGCGCTATTTTGAGCTTCAAGTAACTGCTGCTTCATCTTTAAGGATACCGGTAATACTGAGGCCAGTAAAAACGAAGAGATTAATGGGTCATCCGGTAAATTGATATGACTCATCTCACTGCCACAATGGCGATTGAGTAACCTTGTGTACTCCGGGAGTAACTCGAGGGCTTCTTGTAATCTTTTACCGGCATTGCTCCCCAGCGTTTCCTCAATCAGTTCAACACTCCCCGTGAGGTATGGCGCTTGTTGTATCAAGCTCAAAATGCGTAAGCGCTTCTCACCATATAAGATAACACTCGTCGGTGCATCCGCCTCATCTTCATGGATGAGCATAGCAACGCGAGCAAGGCAACCGATAGCAGAAGGGATTGAAGCGCAACCGTTGTCGGCTCTGTTGTGTGTCAAAATCACACCAATATGGCGGATGCTATCGTTGCAAGCACGAAAGAAGCTACATTGCGCCGGGTTATTTAGCCGCAACGAAATGTATGCCCCGGGGAATAATACCTCGGACATCACGAGCAGTGGAACATCAGTAATTACATCCGGCACGAGCTCCTCCTAATGAATTATAAGTGCTATCTTCACCACTTACAACGATATCATCGATATAAGAGGTATTAAAAGTAGCACAGATGCAAACTCTATCTGGTGATTTATTCTACCGCACAATCCTTTTTAGTCGCTATGGTCATATTTACAATTTCCAATAACTCCTGTTGGTTAAAAGGTTTGGTTAGATATCCATCCGCCTGCGTCACTTCCATCCCCATTATTCTATCCAACGGTTGATTCCGTACCGTTAAGAAAACTACGGCGGTGTTGCGTGTATGCGGCATCTCTTTCACCCGGCGGCATACTTCCCAACCATCTAAACCGGGCATCATGACGTCTGTGATGATTAGATCAAATGGTTCATTCAGCAGCAAGTCTAGCCCTTCTTGGCCGTTTGATGCTAGCGTAACTTTGTACCCCACGGATTCGAGCATCACTCCAACTAATTGACGTATATCTATCTCATCATCTATTACTAGTATATTACAATCCACGTTTCTGTTCCCACCTTTCAAATTTTTACCCTATAACCATTAATTCCATCGGCTTCGGGGTGCAAGTTAGCACTTCCGTCCCAGATTCCATTACCAGCGCCAGGTCTTCAATACGTACTCCCCCCACCCCCGGCAGGTAAATCCCCGGTTCTATCGTCACCATTGCTCCTACTGGTAATATATTCTCGGCGCTGCTGCTCAACCGGGGCGCTTCGTGAACTTCCAACCCCACTCCATGTCCGGTTCCATGGCCGAAATATTCACCG
Organism: Armatimonadota bacterium; assembly: GCA_038248345.1. GTDB lineage: Bacteria > Armatimonadota > Hebobacteria > CAIYQO01 > CAIYQO01 > CAIYQO01. Next base: position 29,498 of record JBBRXO010000020.1, read on the forward strand.
AACCCCGCTTGCTCTATTATATCGCGTGCGATCTTATCCACTTCTTTTCCACTCATCCCGGCACGCAAATTTATCTCTGCATTATGTTGCGCTTCAGCGCAGATGCCATATATCAGTTCCGCCTTTGGCCGCGTCTCTGCTACTGCAAATGTTCGTGTCATATCGGCACAATAATGCCGATAACACGCCCCCATGTCAACCATCACTAAATCGCCCGCCTGAATTGGGCGTTCGCCAGGCGTGGCATGAGGTAAAGCAGTATGCAATCCAGCGGATACAATCGTAGCAAAGGCTACATCCTCGGCGCCATGTCGCCGCATGTACCATTCCGCTTCCAATGCCAATTCACGTTCTGTGACGCCTATACTTACATATGACAGCAAATGAGTGAATGCCGCATCGGTAATACGCGCTGCCTCCCGCATCAAGTCCGCTTCATCATTATCCTTGATGAGGCGTAATTCTTCAACCAGTCCATTTTCTGGTAACAGTGCTAGCTTTGCGTCAGTTCCCTGCAATAATAGAAATCGCTGGTAGGATAAATCAGCCGCCTCAAAAGCAGCACATTTCACCCCTCGTTTTATCAAGGTTTGATGAATCACCACCTCTTCGACAGGCTGTTCCTTTTCAATTCGTATAAGTTCCCACTCGGGAGCCTCGCTGCCTACCTGTAGATAATAACGGCTATCAGTTACCAGCAACAATTCATTCTCGGTAATGATGAGTGCCCCGGCGCTGCCGGTGAAGCCAGACAGATAATAAACATTTTCATGTTTTGTCACGATAATACATGGGATATTTTTTACCTGCAATAGATCCCGGAGAGTTCGTATGCGCTTGTTACGGTTAATTGCCAATTTTACCCTTTCATGATGCGCAGGTGCTCTGCAGCTGCACGCAGCGCCAGCAGGTAACTTCCCGGTCCAAAGCCGCTGATCAC
>JBBRXO010000021.1:0-29947 GCA_038248345.1 Armatimonadota bacterium
CAAATAAATATTTTTTGGGGCTAAATAGTCCGAAAACATGACACTATTGACATACTGAAGAGAGGGGGTTATTATGAATGTGGTAAACGACATTTAGATGGGGTTTACCGAATACTTACACGGATTCAACTGTTCTGCTCGGGAGTGACAATGCGCATTCTACATTTTTATGGTCATCAAGGTGCAAATGGCGTCACTTCATATATCAGTGACGTTAGCCGTCGGCTGCGAGAGCGTGGGCATACGCTGGGGGTGCTTTGCCGTGCCGATTGCGTTTTGCGGCAAGAATCGGGGAGCAAAACCTATCAGTACATCGGTGGGTTGCACCGTTGGCATTTGCAACGCTATTTGGCCCAACTTTTGCAGCAAACTGATATGTTGATTGTACATTCCCAGCGTGATGCTGAAGTAGCGTTGCAATGCGCACGGGTGGCTGGCATTCCGTCCTGTTATGTCGTTCATGAGCTATCCCATAATGCGGGAGATTTATCGCCTGTTGCCGACAGCGTCATCGCCGTTTCCGCCGGTGTTGGTGGTTTTCTGCAGCAAACCTACGCTCCCGCTCACCTGTATATTGTCCCCAATGGTATTGACTTCGCCACCCTGCCCACCATACCGCGTGATGAGATTCGCCGGGAATACAGCTTTGCCAAAGATGAGATTTGGCTCGGCTTTGTGGGGCGCATTACTTCTAATAAAAATCTGCACGGGCTGATACAAGCGTTGGGTATGATCGCAGACGAGGCACCGCAATTGCACCTGGCAGTGTTGGGCGCAGGAAAGCTCGAGCGGCAGGCGCGCAAAATGGCGACTGCCACCGGGCTGGGTGAACGTGTGCGCTTTATGGGGTGGCGTCCGCGTGCGGAGACCATGCGCATCGTCGCCGCCCTGGATATCTTCGTGTTCCCCTCGCTGGAGGCAGAAGGGTTATCAATCTCACTACTGCAAGCCATGGCATTGGGGGTGCCTCCGCTCGTTGTGGACATACCGTCGTTGGTGGGAGGCCCGGTGCAGGATGGAGTTACCGGCTGGCTTTGCCCGGCCGGTGATCCAACGACACTGGCTGCTACCATTGGCACCTTAGCCAAGACAAACACAGTACAGCGGCAGACCATCGGCCAGGTCGCCCGCGATATCGCCTATCAAAAACACCGCATCGAGCTGGTGGTAGATGCTATCGAGACGATGGCGCACGAGACTATACAACGCGGACTATCTTTATGAACTGCAATAGGTAGTGATTGCAAAACCTTTTTTTCGCCGATATTGAAATCCCCAGCAACATAAAAGAGGATTGCAAGTACCTTATCGGATTATTGTTTGTGCTGGGGTCGGAGCTATTGGAATAGTATTTCCACGTTGGAATTTGTCACTGGTTTGTTTCCCACCATATTGACACCACAGCCGTTTTTTTGTATGCTATTAGTGGTTTTGGGGCCATAGCTCAGCTGGGAGAGCGCTTGCATGGCATGCAAGAGGTCGTCGGTTCGATCCCGTCTGGCTCCACCATTGTTTTTCGGAGCCGTGCCGTATTCGGCACGGCTTTTTCTTTACCATGGTGGTGAAGTACCCGTAAAACGGGAGCAACTTAAGCGTGCAGAAATACGGGTTAGCCGAAATGGGTAGCAACTGCGTCCGGGGCCGGATGCTGTTTTATATTACGTTGTTTTTTTTGCTGGCGCTATTCCCCTATGCAGTGCAAAGTCAACAACCACCCGTCGACATTGAAAAGCCCGATACTGCCATTGAAATCGGCATTACCTGCGACCTTACCGACCTGAGCACAAATAAAGATATCATCAGTATTCGCCTGCCCAACAACATTGATGAGAAGAAGTTATACGATATTGTGACGGTGCTGGGGAGTAAATTCAACGCGCAACCGCAAAATGTCAGCATCCAGCACGGCGATCCACTCACCATTAAAGACCCGGGAATCGGCATTCTCCTGCAGTTGCCCGTGGTGCCGCGGGGGACGGGCACATTGCCGCTTTCGCCTTTTATCGAGACGTTGGCACGCGAAAACACCCAGATAAACATCGTCTATATCATCACTGGGCCATTCAAATATATCGGCTATGAGAAGTACGAAGATAAAGATATCAAAGTAGTTTTCGACGAACCCTCAATAATGCCCGGGGCGTTTCCGGTGGCGATATACGGCACCAGCATTACCGTGCTTAATCAACAACTGGTGACCATCCTGATGCCAGATATCCAATCGCCGGTGAAGCAGAAAAGCAACTGGATTTGGCCGTGGATTTTTGGTATCCTGATAGTTGGTATGGTAGCTGCGACAGTGGGTATAATTACTGTGATATACTTACCACGTTTGAAGGCCTGGGCTAAGGGTGACAGCAATAGTACAGAGGGAGAGCAAAAATGAACGAAATGGGTCTTGAGGAACTGGTATCCGAGATTCGCGAGATCATACAGCCATTGAAATCCGCTGCTGAATTACAGGACTTGCTCTATCAGAGTCCGAAAGAATTCTTTACGGCGGTCTGTATGCAGGCAGTTACGCTGAAGGCGGCGGACATCTTCTGGAAGGCAGGCGCGCCCCCTTCCTACCGCCTCTCTTCACGTATCGTGCAACTTGACATCGAACCACTCACCCCGGAAGACATGGATCATATCTTCTACGATAACGTGATGAGTGATTTTCAACGGAAGAAATTCGTAGAACGGCCAGAGATCGACACCGCGATGGAGATTCCTGGCGTAGTTCGTTTCCGAGTTAATATCTACCGGCAGCGCGGTTCCATAGCCTCTGTTATGCGCCTTATCCCTCTCGATATTCCTTCACTGGAAGAGTTGGGATTACCCAAAGTTCTCTCCTCATTAGTGGGACATAAGCAAGGGTTGATCATCATCACCGGCCCTACTGGTTCCGGCAAGACGACGACACTGGCGGCGCTGATCGACTTGATTAATACCAACCGCCGCTGCAACATCATTACCATCGAAGACCCGATTGAGTTCACTCATCGCGACAAACTCTCGGTGGTGAGTCAGCGTGAAGTGGGCGTGGATACGAACAACTTCGCTGATGCCCTGCGCGCTGTACTCCGCCAGGCGCCAGACGTCATTCTCATCGGTGAAATGCGTGACCAGGAGACGGTCTCAACCGCCATGACGGCGGCGGAAACCGGCCACCTTATCTTCACTACTCTGCATACCAACAGCGCGCCGGAAACGGTAGAGCGTGTTGTAAACATGTTCCCCCCCGGTGAGAAGATGCAAATATGTCTCCGCCTGGCCGATACCTTGCTGGCGGTGCTCTCGCAGAAGCTGCCCGCCACGGTAGACAAAAAAGGGCGCGTGTGCGCAATGGAGATCATGATCAACACCCCGACGATCTCCAAGTTCATCGAAGAAGGGAAAGCGAGCCTTATCGGCCCCGCCGTAACCGAGGGCGCATACTGGGGTATGCAGTCGATGAATATGTCGCTGATGGATCATTACAAAGCGGGACATATCACCGAGCATACCGCTATCCTGTACGCAGGCAACGCTACCGAGATGCGGCAGGCCATTCGTCGCCTTGCCCAGGCCAATATTAAGACAACGGCAACAGCGCGCTGATAATATTGCGGAGCGCACCTATTTAAGAAAAGACCACGGAGAGAACAAGCGATCTCCCCGAAACTTGACGTCATAGCCCTATTGCAGGTATTATATTAGGCTGTGTGACAGTCCCCGTCGCTTGAACGTTTGATAGGGGATGGCCTGGTTAAAAAAAACCGGTCAGAGGAGGAGTGCACGGTGACAACCGAGCAATTTGAAGTGCAACTTACTGTTGATAGTTCTGCCGTTCATTTATTGAGCGATACCGTGTCGGATTATCTACTGAACCGCGGACATGCGGCGAAGATTGGCGAAATTGCCACACAGGCGGGAAAACGCCTGGGAGCAAATTCTAAGCTAATTCGGAAAGTGTTGTCCGATAACAGTTCACAATTTGTAAATGAGGAGCGACGCTGGAACTTGTCGATACGATCCCTGTTCCATCGTCCTATAGAAGGCGCCATCCAGCAGGTGCTGCGGCTATACGGCAAACCATTATCATTGAATGCGCTTAGCAATGAGCTGGCTGTTCTTAATGCCCGTTCGCCAGAATATTTCCGCGCTTTTCTGCCGGCTTTCCTGGCACAGCGCGTTGGTACCTATTTCCAATTACCCGCCAACCGGTGGGGATTACGCGAATGGCTTCTCGATACTATTGCAGAGACAGAAGAAGAGATGACCCAGCGCAATTTCTTCGCTATGTCGGAAGAGACCGCCGCACAATTAGCCGCTGTCCGCAAAGTTAAGATCACCACAAAAATGAGCTTCGTCGAGGCCACGCATACCATCCTGAAGGCACTGCATCGGCCCGCATCCACCCGCATGATCTCCTTCGCCTTATGGCTAGCGCATAAAGGTATCGTGGATACGCAAGCTATCTATACACAATTAGATGCCGACCCGCGTTTCCATATGCTCTCCGGCAGCAACTGGTTGCTGACAGAAGAAGTGGAAGATGCCGCCCGGCTGATCCAGGCACTCTCGGAAGAAGCCGAGAAGACACTGGCCGAAGAAGATGTCACCGATGGCCCATACGAGGCACGTGAAGAAGACCTGAACGAGATTTATGACTACCTGGTAGAGCATGGGCGCGCAGAAAAGCTCTCCGATCTTATCGAAGCGGTACTGGAATTTGGCCGTACCTCACCTCGCTTTACCTCGGTCAATGACAGTCTGTTGGTCGCCCTTACTGAAGACGACCGCTTCCAGCAAGTGGGCGTACAGACATGGATCGTCCCGGCGCTGATTCCGACGGAAGTCAACGAAGTGCCGGCAGAACTACAGCCGGAGTTCCTCGATCCTGCGATGCTCCCCGACCCCGAGACCGATGCTGAACTGGAAGATGAAGGACTGGATGGCGGACTCGCCATGTGGGTTCATGACCCTCGGTACGAAGATTTCGGTGGTGAGCACGAAGTGGAGCTGTCCCCAGAGCTGATGTCCGGCGAGACTATTCTCGACGAGACGCGCATCTCACTGCTCTACGACCATCGTGAAATGGGCACGTTGAAGCTACGCCAGGCGGACATGTCCTTCTTCCCGAACGAAACCTCTGTAGCATGTCTGACGGTACATACGGAAGATAATACTGACTTCCAGATGTGGATCAGCAACAGCGAGTTGCTGGTGCACGGGCTGGCCAACTGGTATGACAAGCATGACCTGCCAGTAGGCGCTGTGCTCACCTTCAAGCGTGGGGCTGAACCGGACGACTTCAACCTCACCTGGGACGGCGAGATGGATTCGTTGGTTACCATCAGCGAAGATCGCATCGCCGAACTGCTGGAGATGCACGAAACCGCCGTCGAAGAGAACTGGTCGGTCTTTGAAATCATGCGCCATGTGCTCACGGGCAACCCGGAGGGCAGTCTCTTCCTCACCATCTGGGCCGAAGTGAATGTCATCCGTCGCACCCCCAAGCGCATCGTAGCGTCGAACCTGAGCAGCTATCACTGCTACGTGCAAATCACCAATAGCGAGCGCTGGAAAATCGACGAGCGCAAAGTCGAGCAGGGACGTAAGAAAACCAAAAAACGTTTCATCCAGCAATAACATAATGGATGAGTGAACATGAGCCACCGCCTGATCTGTTTCGGGCGGTGGCTTTTTGTTAGGTCTGTAGGTCTGTAGGTTCTAATATGATGTCTGGAAGGGGTTGTAGCCCGCGCCCGCCGTGGCGCGTTTTTGCTTACACAAGCGCGCCACAGCGGGCGCGGTCTACAGCGGGCGCGCGCCACAGTCGCAAAATATTTCATTACAGAGCGTTGGTTACCATCTCTTCCCCCTGAAGCAAAACAGTTCAAAAAAGGAACGCTCCCCGCTAATGCAGAAGTAATAAATAGGACACAATAGTTCGGAGGATAAACGATGAGAGTTGGGGGAATGAAAAACTGGTTATGGCGCACGACGTCTGTGCTGGGCATTACAGCATCGCTGGCACTGGCGCTCGCCTCTTGCAATAAACCAGGGGGCAACCCGACAGTGGTGCCTGTGAAGGCCAAAGGGCCGGTGATAACGCTGCAGGAGCTTCCCGCCGATTACGATTATCCGCCGGTGCCACAGAAGAAGGAGCTACCCTTTGTCGATCTCTTCGTTGACTCGCAGCCACGCCCGGAGCTGGTGAAGAAGTACTTCTCCAACGGGAAATTCGAGCCGGAGCAGGGGTGCTATCTGGGTGCCTATGTGGTATGGGATGACCAGGCAACGGGCATCAAAGACAAAAACGGTGTATTGCAATCCAAAGAGAAGTCCTTCGGGCAACTCGTGAATAAGAAACTCGCCAGCTCTTTTACCTATATGGGCTATGGCAGAAAAGAATTCCCGCTGGAATGGGCACAGGGATTGGCCGCCGAGGGGATTATCCCGCATATCGCAGTGGAGCCGAATGACGGGCTGGATCCGGTGAAAGACGACGCCTACCTAGAGAAGTTCGCCAAGGATTGTGCCTCGTTGAACTATCCGATACTGATGCGTTTCGCCAGCGAGATGAATGGTGACTGGGTGGCCTACGGCGGCAACCCGAAGAAATATATCGAGAAATGGCGCATGGTGCATGACGTATTCGCCAAGAACGCCCCCAATGTGGCCTTCTTCTGGTGCCCCTTCGTGTGGCCGCAGGAGAAGATCGAGTCCTTTTATCCCGGCGATGATTACGTAGATTACGTGGGACTCAATGTCTATGACATCTATTACCACAACAACAAAAGATCGGCCCCGGCCTTCCACGAGAACCCGACCGACCTCTTCAATTTCATCTACATCACCTACGCCAGCCGCAAGCCGATCATCATCGGCGAGTTCGGCGCGGCGCGCATGGACTCGCTCGACAAAGTGGAACGTAACGACTTCGCCGCTTCCAAAATGTCGCAGATGATCACCGCACTGCCGCGCTACTACCCGCGGGTGAAGATGTTCAACTTCTTCGACTGCGACAATATGAAGCACGCCCCGGAAGGGCGCATGTTGAGCAACTACTCGATCACAGACGACAAAACCATCCTCGGCATCGTGCAGAAGAATATCTCGCGCAGCTACTACCTGGCCGATCTGGTAGATGCGAAGAATCCGGCCAAAGAAGTGATCCCCATCACCGCGCAGGTCAAAGACGGAGCCACCTGGAAGGGCCTCGCCCGCGTCTCCTGCTGGGTGAAGGTGGCGGACTTCAAACCGACGGTGGTCTACACCCTCGACGGCACCGAGATATTCCGCAGCGCCACCCAGGGCGACTACCGCTTCGACCTCGACACCGCCAAATACCCCGTCGGCGAGCATACTATCAAGGTGGAAGTATTCGACCAAAAGAACAAATCGCTGAAGAGCAGAGAAGTGAAAGTAGAATTTGCGAAATAACGTTGTTCGTAAATATTACCCCGGCGTTGCCCGGGGCTACGATATTTATCTGATTGAATGTTAATGTATCGTATCAGCCAGTATATTTAATTACGAGCTGATACGGTAATAGGCAATTAGAGAGAAATAATAACATAGCCTCGGGCAACGCCCGGGGTAGCGTTAGTGACTAGTGACTAGTGACTAGCGACTAAAGGACTTAAATGGACACCGTATCAATACATGAACTAGTCTTCGACGTTAACCTCAATCCGCGCCAGCGCGGGGTGGATCAGGAAGTGGTGGAGTATTATGCCACCATCTTCAAGGAGGTCATCTGGCCGCCGGTGATGGCGGATCGCGCCACCCGCAAGCTGCTGGACGGCTGGCACCGCGTGGAGGCGGCCAAGCGTGCGGGCGTGTACACGATAGCGGTGCAGTGGGTGGACGCCAAAGAGGAAGACCTCTTCCCGCTGGCGGTGAAGTTCAACCTGGCGCACGGGGTACACCTGTCGAAAGAAGAGCGCCTGAAGGCGATTATCCGCATGATGCGCGAAGGCTGGACGCACGAGCGCGTGGCCGAATTCCTCGGCTGCAGCATGGGCCTGGTGGCCTCGGCGGAGAAGGCGGATGACCTGCGCGGCAAGCTGAAGGTGCATGATCTGCCCGGCGCGGCGCTACCCATGGAGACGCTGGCTGAGGTGGCCAAGCTCGACTACATCTTCCACGAAGAGATCGCCGAGCTCGCCTGCGATGTAGAGGCCAAGCCCGGCGACGTGCGCCGTACCGTGCGCGCTATCAAAAAGGGCGACATCGAGAGCGACGAAGAGATCCGCCGCACCATGACCGACCCCGAGTACCTGAAAGCCCGCGCCAACGCCCTGCCCGCGCTGGAGGCCGACGGCGACTGGATGATGACTTTTGCCACGCTGGTAGACCGCATGGAGACGCGCCAGCTCACCATCACCCCGCTAGAGCGCGACGCCGCCGTCGCCCTCTTCCACCGCATGCGCACCTGGGCCGACCGCCAACTGGCGCTGCTGGGGGCGGAGGAGTGATGGTTTGATTTTTTTGAACCACTGCCCGTAGCATGGGCGGGACGCCCATGAGAACGGGGCTGCAGCTCTTAGTCCACCCCCTGAAGGAGGTGGCTAACAACGGCAAGCACGCTAAAGCGCGCTGATAATGCTCCTTGAGCGCCCTTCAGGGTGCTTGATCTTATAGCCATGTGCTTTAGCGCGTGGTCGAAGCCCCGTTCTCATGGGCGGGACGCCCTTGCTACAATCCTGCCGGCCTCATACACAGCCATGTACCTGGCGCGCGGTGACCCTATTCCCGTTCTCCCACCCCACCGTGGAATAGAATATTTGACGCCCACACATGCATGACGCATAATATGGATATGTTTGTAAAATTACACGCTGACCAGGTGGTGCGTCACCTCTGTGAGATCAACCTAGACGAATTAGCCGCGCGCGGGGTGCGCGGAATACTGATTGATATGGATAACACCCTCACTCCCTGGCGTAGCCACACTATTTCACCAGAGATTGAGCTATGGCTGGGCAAGTTGCGCGAGCTGGGGATGAGCGCCTGCCTGGTGAGTAATGCCGGCACCGTAAAGCGCGTGCGCCCGGTGGCGGATCGGCTGGGCATCCCCTGGGTCACTCGCGCCGCTAAGCCGCTAGCCCGCGGCTTCCGCCGCGGTATGAAGCTGATCAACACCACCCCGGAGACAACAGCCATGGTGGGCGATCAGGTCTTCACCGACATCTACGGCGCCAACCGCCTGGGCATCTACACCATCCTGGTTGACCCCATGACCACCCGCGAAGCGCTCATCACCCGTATGATTCAACGCCCGCTGGAACGCATGATCGGACGGGTGCCAGCGGGGAAATAACCTAAATTACCTTATTGACCTGACTGACAATATTGACAATGGGGTCAATTTGGTCAATAATATCCCATTATGCCTGAGCTGTTTGACAAGCACGGCGGTTTTCGCAAGTTGCACACCTTCACGCTGGCGACGATCGTGCAGGTTGACACGCTGCGCTTCTGCCGTCGATTTCTGACCTTTGATCACCGCGATGTCGATACGAAATTCTATGATCCGAAAGGGCGGCAGTACGACCAGATGACCCAGGCAGCACGCAGTGGACGCCAGAATATCATCGAGGGTTCCGAGCGCTCTGCTACCTCGAAGGACACCGAAATGAAGCTCACTGACGTGGCGCGGGCGAGCCTGAGCGAGTTGCGTGGCGACTACGAAATTTTCATCCTCGACCGTGGACAACTCCCGTGGTCGGTTCATTACCCCCAGGTCAAAGCCATCAATTCCATCTCGCTCGATCCTGCACCATTCACCGATGATATGGTACACGAATCAGCCAGGCACGCTCTGGAGCAACGCAAGAAATACTCCCACTGGCTTGATGATAACGACGCGGTGGTGGTAGCCAACGCCATGCTCATCATCATTGGCCGCGCTCTGAACATGCTGAAAAGCCAAATCGAGGCGCAAGGCCGGGCCTTCGAAGAAACCGGCGGTTTCAGCGAGCGCCTCATGCAAAAGCGCATTGAGGCGCGGGAAAAGGAACTCCCGCCATCGCCCGAATGTCCGCAATGCGGCAAGCCTATGCGCCAGCGCAAGTCGGCCAAAGGCGATTTCTGGGGCTGCTCCACCTACCCGGATTGCAAAGGAACGAGATCGGTCTAAAAAAGACCTCACTCCCGTCTTACTCCAACACTATCATCGCCTTCAGCACGCCGTCCTGATAATTGTGAACCAGCTCCATGCCCTCGGCGATGCGGTCTAGGGGGAAGCGGTGGGTGATTATCTTTTCCGGGTGAATGAGACCAGCGGCCATCAGGCGGAGGGCGGGCTCCAGTACCAGGTTGCTGCGGCGGGCCATGATGATGCTCAGCTCTTTGCGGCGGATCAAGTGCGGGAAGAGCGTGATGGTATCTACCGCCGGGATACCGATGATGACGGTGGTGCCGCCGGGGCGGGTGACGAGTGTAGCGTCGTTGATGGCCGCCTGCACACCAACTGCCTCGAAGGAGACATCAATCTCACTGACTGCCTGGATGACGGACACCACGTTGCCCCCACTGGGGTCAATCACCAGATCGACGCCAAACTGCGTGGCCAGGGCACGGCGCGCCACCAGGGGCTCGGTGAGCGCCACAAAGCTCGCTCCTGCCAGCTTCGCCGCCATTGCCGTGAGCATACCAATAGGGCCGCCCCCCATGATAGCTACCCGGTCGCCTAGTTTCAGCCGCGCCAGGTTCACCGCGTGCAATGCCACCGCCATCGGCTCCAGTGCCGCGGCTGCTTCCATGGTGATGCTGTCAGCTATCGGCACGCACTGCCCGGGGGCATAAATGTGATACTCCTCGAAGGTGCCGGGGATCGGTGGTGTACCCAGAAAACGCACTGATGGGCAAATATTCGGGCGACCGCTGATGCAGGCAGGGCAATGCCCACAGCTATGCGCGGGCTCCAACGTCACCCGTGTGCCCGGTGCCAGTCCGGTGACGCCTGCGCCTATGGCGGCCACCTCACCAGCAGGCTCGTGCCCGAGGACGAAGGGGAAATTCACGCGCGCATCGCCAATGCGGCCATCGGCATAATAATGCACGTCGCTGCCGCAAATGCCTACCGCGCGCACGCGTACCAGCACTTGACCTGGCCCGGCCACCGGAACCGGAACCTCACGCACCTCTATCCGCCCCACCCCCACCAGTTGCGCCGACTTCATCGTCACTGGTAGCGAGTTATTGGTATTATTGCTACTCATGTGGTGATTATTCTATATGAGCGTGACGCATTCCTGCTGAATTAGGGGGGATATTTTGCAGTTATCACCCACTCATGCTGGCAAGTCTTCCAGCAGGTTCGTCTCTACCACTGCCTGTGTAGTACTGCGCGGTAGTAACAGCGTTTTGATTTCACTGGCGCTGAATGTCGTCGTGATAACACGTCCCATGGCAGGTAACGAGATTACGGCATCCGTCGCCTGCCCCAGCGTCTCCACCGCGCGCAGAATCCAGCCGTCAAACTGCTGTCCCACAATATCATTTTCCGGGTATTTGAGCACGGTCAGCATAATACCGGGAGCGTCGACAGTGACGAAGCTCTGTACAGCAGGTAGGCTGCCGCCGTGGATATGCTCCACTTGCACCGTCGGAGGGCGGTTGAGGGTTTGCGCAAGCTGTACTATATCAGTTGCCTGCCAGGGGCCAGCATGGGGAACAATTACGTAGCTGAATTCATGCTCGCCGATATCCATACAGCGATGATTATCCTCTTGTAGTTCGTTATCCATATGATGGGCGTAAGCGGCGCTGCGCAGCGCTGTAAAGCGCATCTCGGTATGGAGAACATCAGCGCTGTATTTGCCATCATTGAGGACAGCTAACCCATAGGTTTGCCCATCCGCGGCAATCCCAGTTACATCGAACCAATTCTGTAGCGGCTCTTCTTCACCATTGGCAGGGCGGGTAACCGCGCCGTAGGGGATCTCGTAGGTGGCAATTGGGTCGGCGACGTTTACCGGGAAGGAGAACTTCAGGATGCTTAACGGCTCTTGCCAATCCACACGTACCTTTACCTGCACCGTGCGCCCATCTGCGGCCAAGCAATAATCTTGCGTCAAACGCGAGCGACCGTAGCGGCTCTCTGCCCGAATTGTGCCGCGCACCGGCCCATTTTCCAGCAGGGTGACTTTCGCATCATGGAAGCGTCCCACCAGATCGCGGAATTCCCTGGTCCCATGTGACCAGGTATCTGACCGATCATCAATCACCAATGGTACTGCGCCGGCGCCGGACAGCGCCTCACAACCAGCATCTTTGTCATATATGCGCGTCAGACAACCGGTACGGCCATCTACTTCCAGGCGGAGATGGGCATTCTCCAACGCCAGGGTACGCCGACCATCAAAGACGAACTCAGAGAATGGCAGCGTCTCGGTTTTAATCGTATCCGGGGCCAGCGCACTCTCTTCACTCGCATGATAGTGAATCCGATACAAAGCATATCCCCACGGCGGCACTTCGGCCATCATACAGAAACTCTGTATCCAATTGTGTGCATCATCTTTATTGCGCACCATTGACGGAGGAGTATTCTGGATGGGCACCACATTACTGGCGACATCGAGGACTTGCTGTGCGTGACCCTGGAAGAAGTCGACCTCCACCTCCACAATCAACTGCAGCGGAAATGCGTGCGGATTAAATATCAGCAGCGGAAGTCCTTCTCCCCGGGTATCAATCTGCCCTGCCAGCGCCTGCAAGGCTTGATTCTGCACGCGCGCGGCAATGGCCTTCGCCTCGCCATATCCTTCCTGTACATCATCATACGCTTCACGAATACTGCATCCGCCCATGATGTCATGGAACTGGTTGAAGAGCACGTTGTGCCAGGCACGGGCCAACTCGGTTGTCGCGGGACGTACCCCGGTGACCCATCCGGCGATGACATTCCACCTCTCTGCCGCCAACAGCCGTTGCTCCGCCTGCCGGTTAGCCCTTTTCACCATGGAGGTGGTCGAATAGCAGCCGGAAGCATGGTGCTGCAACTCTGCATCCCACACGGGCAACTGGGCAGCGTGCGGACGCAGTGCCGTGAAGTAAGCGTCCGGTGAAGAGAAGATAAGACTGGTGTCGGTAAGTGATTCCTGCAGCGCATGCAGCGTATTTATGTTTTTGATCGTCGGACCGCCGCCATGGTTTCCGACGCCATAGAACATCATCAGTGAAGGTGCCGCCTCATCCAGCAGCGCAACCGTATTGATGACTTTCCCCTCCAGATTATGGTCGCTACTGTTGTAGCCCCCCCACTCGCCAAATTCAACAATGCGGAAGGCGAGCACGCGGCTGCCATCGGGCGCTTCCCACCAGAAAGGCCCCAGCGGAACCGCCGGGTTCTCATGTGTGCCAGGACGCATGAAGACATAGGAGTCCATCCCGGCCTTCGTCAGCAACTGCGGGAGCATGGCATGGTGACCAAAGGAATCGACATTGTAGCCGACATGTGCCCGTACGCCAAAACGACTCTGGAAGAAATGCTGCGCATAGAGCGCCTGGCGGGCAAAGGATTCACCGCTGGGGATATTGCAGTCCGGCTGCATCCACCAGCCTCCGACGATCACCCAGCGCCCTTCTTTGACGCGCTGTGCAATCTCGGCGAACATGGCCGGGTCGATCTCCTCAATCCACAGATAAAGCGCCGCCTGGGAGCAGGAGAAGATGAAGTCCGGGAACTCATTCATGCGATCTAACGCTGAACGAAAAGTGGCACGGGCCTCCTGGCAACCTTCCGTCCAGCGCCAGAGCCAGACCGGATCAAGGTGCGCATTACCGATAAGGTGAAGTGATTTCTCCATCATTTCAGCTCCCCTGCATTAATCAGGGCGCACAGTGTGTGCCCCTATCAGTATTACAACTTCAAATACTAGCATCCAAGCTGAGGTGATTGCAAAACCTCCTTGATACCAGACCTGGGGCGTTGCCCCAGGGACTGATTGGATGCGAAACATCAAACCTAAAGGTTTTGCAATTACCTCAAGCTGACTGCTTATTCCTTAACCACCTTTTTGCGTGGTTTCTTCTCTTTTACCACTGGAGCGTCGGTTGCTGCTGCAGCTTTAGGAGTAGCAACTTTTTTTACCGGAGTTTTGCGTGGTTTCTTCTCTTTTTCCACAATAGGGGCGGGCGGCAAAATCTCAATCTCGCCCTCCGGCATTGGTTTGATACTGCGACAACGCGGGAAACCGCTACAACCGAGGAATTTACCGCGTTTGCTGATACGGATGGCCATCGGCCTGCCACATTTTTCACAGGGGATACCCGTCAATTGCGCAGGCTCTTTTTTTACCGGCACCGTGCCATCTTCATTGGGCATGGGCATGGTGCCCTTGCACGCGGGATAGCTGGTGCAACCGTAAAATGGCCCACGGCGGCTATGGCGCACCATCATCGGGGCGTTACATAGCTCGCAGAGCACCTCCGGCAGCGCTTCCGCTGGTTCTGCCTCTTCGCCTTCCACTGGCTCTTTTTTCTCTTTGAGGAACTCCTCTTCCTGCGCAGTAAATTTACATTCTGGGAAGCCGGTACAAGCGACGAATTTGCCAAACTTACCCTCGCGCAATGCCAGCGGTTTGCCACATTCCGGGCACACCTGCTCTAGCATCACGTCCGGCACCTTGATGCGTTCCATATTCTCCGCGGCGGCTGTCAACGCTTTCTCGAAAGGATCGTAGAAGCGCTCCAGCAATGTCACCCAATCTTCCTCACCACTCTCTACAGCGTCGAGTTTACCCTCCATGTCGGCGGTGAACTCTAGGTTGACGATGTTGGCGAAATGCTTCTCCAACTGTTCATTCACCACCATACCCAGGCCGGTGGGATGAAATTTCTTTTCCTCCAACAGCGCGTAGCGGCGATCCTGAATGGTACCAATTATTGTCGCATAGGTGGACGGTCGCCCCACCCCATGTGACTCCAGCGACTTCACCAGCGTGGCCTCCGTATAACGTGCGGGCGGCTTGGTGAAATGTTGCTCGGGGAGGAGCTCCAGCAGATTCAACATATCGCCTTCGCTCATGGCAGGGAGGAACTCTGACTCCTGCCGGTCGGGCGACAGCGTCAGATAGCCGGGGAATTTCACCCGTTGCCCATTGGCGCGCAGCGTGTATATACCCGCCTGGACGTCAACAACCATTACTTCCAGCCGGGCGCTGGCCATCTGGCTGGCGAGGAAACGCTTCCAGATGAGTCGATAAAGCTTGAGCTGATCGCCAGTGAGGTGCGCGGCCATCATCTCGGGTGTGCGGAAGACGTCCGAGGGACGGATGGCTTCGTGCGCATCCTGCGAGCCTTTCACCGCTTTCGTTTTGCGCTCAACCTTCGGCACGTATTCGGCGCCGAACGTCTCATTAATATAGTTCAGCGCTGCTTCCTGCGCTTCCTCGGCAATACGCGTGGAGTCAGTGCGCATGTAGGTGATGAGACCGACATGGCCTTCCTCGCCCATCTCCAGACCTTCATAGAGCTGCTGCGCCACTGCCATTGTACGTTTGGCCGTGTAGCCAAAGGCACGGGAGGCTTCCTGCTGCAAGGTAGAGGTGATGAAGGGCGGTTGTGGATTGCGCTTCTGCTCGGATACCTTCACTTTAATGATGCGATAGCTGGCTTCGCGCAATGCGTCGACGACAACAGCAGAATCCTCGGCATTGGTCAGCTTAATCTTTACCCCGTCGCGCTCAATCAGCTTGGCGGCGAACTGCGTGGGTTCTGGTCGTTGCGGCGCGAGTTGGGCAATCACTGTCCAATATTCTTCGGTGATGAAGGCCAGAATCTCGCGTTCACGGTCACAGATGAGCCGCATCGCCGCCGATTGTACCCGCCCGGCGCTGGTGCCACGACGAACTTTCTTCCACAGCAATGGACTTAGCTGATATCCCACCAGGCGATCCAGCACGCGGCGTGCCTGCTGGGCGTTCACCCGTTGCATATCAATATCACGCGGATGCTCCAGCGCGTGGGTAATGGCCTGCTTGGTAATTTCATTGAACTCGATGCGCTTGGCGTCATGCAGATTCAATGCCTCATGCAGATGCCAGGCAATCGCCTCTCCTTCGCGGTCCGGGTCCATTGCCAGGAAGACAACTTTTGCCGCCTGCGCCGCCTTGCGCAACTTGGACAGTGTCTCCGCTTTTTCCTTCATATTTACATAGGCGGGCGCAAAATGATGCTCCACGTCCACACCCAGGCCATCCTTCGGCAGGTCGCGCACGTGCCCCATGGAAGCCATAACTTCATAGTCAGCTCCCAGGTAATTCTTAATTGTTCGCGTCTTCGCCGGTGACTCTACTATAATAAGCGTTTTATCCGCCACATTCTCTCCCTTTTATCCATACGTGTCCGAGAAAAATAGTACACACTTTCTCCAGTTACTGCAAGCGACGTTTGTATTTTGGTGAAAAACGGTGCTGACAAGCTTAACTAGATCGTTATCCGGAGGCATTAGAACCGGAGCTACTGTATCTTTTTTAGCACATGTCGTGAATATCGACAACCAGTATCTAGACTTCTCGCCATGTGAGTGCTAAACTACCTACATGAGAGTTCTATTAAGGAGGTTGAAAATGTCTAGAGTCACAGTCTTTTTCCTGCTATGTGCAGGAATGGTACTCGCCAGCTTGCCGGGAACGGCACAAGTATGGCTGGAAAGCATCGACGGCAAACCAATGCCCGTCGTAACCGCTATGCCCCAGTATGGCGTACCAGCGCCCATATTGGGATCCAATGCGACAACAATCGGCACGATTGTCTTCGCATGTAATATTCCTATGGGTCTGGACGCATATTCCTATGGCCGACTTCTGATCGATGATGTCGTTATGGGGGAAATAGGAAACAACAGCCGCATCGCCTATGCAGTCGATACGACTAGATTGGCAGAGGGCAACCATATCGCTCGTGCTTACTTCGTAACGGCAGCGGGTAATAGACGCTACCACCAGGAATTCTACTTCTATGTCACCAATAAAAACTATAAAGTAGAACCCGCACCAGCAGTGGTAACACCCATGCCTAACTAAGTAGGTAGCCTTTCTTATCGGGTGAAAAGCGATTGACCACTAGTAAATAAACGATCCGATGCTGCCCAAGCTGATTAAGATGCTTTGGCGGTGGGGGGAGACGCTTTTCACCCGGACAACACAACCGAATAACAACTTTCCCCGCAGCGTGTGCTGAAATAGTATCTCAAGCGATTGAGGTAATGGAGGTGTCATATGCCCCGAATAATCACCCTTGCTATCGTAAGCGCAGTGATGGTACTTGCCTGCCTGCCGGGAGCGGCACAAATGAAGCTGGAAAATAATGCCCAACCTGTGTCGATGCACCAGTATGGAACTATTGTCCGCGGTGACATCATCCTCAGCAGTAAAGCTCCTGTCGGTATCAATGAATTCAGCTACGTCATGCTAGTTATCAACGACCAGGTTGTCGGCATGGCAGAAAATGTGCAATATGTGGAGTTTAAAGTGGACACCACAAAATTGAAAAGTGGTATGCAAATCGCGCGCACCGCATATGTCATGGCTAACGGCGATAAAAGATTTAACCCGGAATACTATTTGTATGTGTCAAACGATTTTGTAGCGATCCCAGCACCTCAAGTCGTTAACTAAAATGAGCAATTAGCGACTAATATAGACTTTCCTCCACAGCAGTGCTAAACTGTATTTATCAAAAGATAAATTGTGGAGGAGTCAGATGTCGCGAATAATCACCACGCCAGCCTTATATCTACCAGTAGCGCCTACTTGTCTGGCGGGGATCACACAATGATTATCTGCGACGTATACCGCCCGGGTGATGTACAGTTAGCCCGGATAAATCAGGATGCTATCCCCGCCGCACTGGCTGATAGCGAGGCATTATTATGGGTGGAGCTCTCCGCTCCTGATGAGAGCGAGCTGAAATGGCTGATGGAAACATTCTGCTTTCACCAGTTAGCGATTGAAGACGTACGCAACCCCCACCAGCGTCCAAAGCTTGATACCTACGGCAGTTATAATTTCTTCGTCATGCGGCGTATCGTACATCAGCCCAAGAGCCATCACGTCAAATCGGAGCAGGTGGATTGTTTCATTGGCGCAAATTACCTGGTGGTGGTGCACCATCATGAATGCCCGGAATTGGATGCTGTGCGTACACGCTGGGAGAAATTGCCCGCACGCCGCCGCATGAACTCCTCTTTCCTTTTTTACCTGGTGGCCGACGCCATTGTGGATGCCTATTTCCCCATTATCGACAATATCGGGGACGTCATCGACGAGCAGGATCGGCTGATCTTCAACAAGCCGGACAAGCGCTCTTTTGCCACCATCTTCACCTTGCGACGCAGCTTGTTGAGTGTGCGCCGAATCCTCGGCCCCATGCGTGATGCCTTCAATGAATACCTGCGCATAGACGAGAGTGAAGGCCCGGAGCCGGGCGAGGGCGTGCGACTGTATTTGAGCGACGTCTACGACCACGTGCTCCGCCTCACCGACTTCGTAGATACCTACCGCGATATGCTCTCCGGCTCGCTGGAGGCCTATCAGTCATCGCTCTCCAATAAATTGAATGAGAATATGCAGCGCCTGACGGTGGGGGCTACCCTACTTGCCACCACCACCGCCATCACCGGGTTCTACGGTATGAATCTGCATGGAATAGGCATAAATTCCTCCCTGGAATATGGTGGGGTATATGTCTTGCTGGTATTGCTTCTTATCACTCTCTTTGAGTTGTGGGTATTCAAACGTATCGGCTGGCTGTAGACCACGCAGGAGTTACCCAACCCGGTAGCGAAAAGAATGACGGGGGACAAATAATGAAAGCCGTAATCACCGTTGTAGGCAAAGACCGCGTAGGCATCATAGCCGGGGTGAGCAATATGCTCGCCGCCAAAAACGTAAATATATTGGATATCAGCCAGACGATCCTGCGCGATTTCTTTACCATGATCATGCTGGTAGAGATGCCCGCCGAAAACCCCTCCATCCCCGCCCTCGCCGCCTCCTTGAACGAGCTGGGCACCTCCCTGGGGGTAGAAGTACGCGTGCAGCACGAAGAGATATTCACGGCGATGCACCGGGTGTGAGAAGATGACAAACAATATGACGAACACATTATACTATGGCGATAATCTGGATGTGCTGACGCGGCATATCAAGGATGAGACCGTCGATCTGATCTATCTCGATCCGCCATTTAACTCCAATGCGACCTATAACGTGCTCTTCAAAGAAGAAACGGGGGTGCAGGCTGCCGCACAAATTCTGGCATTCGATGACACCTGGCACTGGGATCAGACGGCAGCGTCAGCCTACAAAGATGTTGTTGAAGCAGGTGGCCAGGCGTCGCGCGCCATGCAGGCATTTCATACACTGCTGGGCAACAATACCATGATGGCCTATCTGGCGATGATGGCACCACGCTTGATAGAGATGCGCCGGGTGTTGAAACCTACCGGGAGTATATATTTGCACTGTGACCCAACCGCAAGCCACTATCTAAAATTACTGATGGACGGGATTTTTGGTCCAGAATTCTATCGCAATGAAATTCTCTGGAAGCGAACCAGCAGCCATAACGATTCAAAGAAGTGGGCCAGTATTCACGATACCATCCTCTACTATTCGAGAAACAACAATCCCACCTGGAATAGCGTCTTCACCGAGCATGATCCGAAGTACGTTGCAGACTTCTATCGGTATGAGGATGAACAGGGAGTATACAGACTAGATCATATCATCAGGTCGTCATCCATGGGGCCACGGCCAAATTTGGCCTATGAATACAAAGGCTATACACCGCAATGGGGCTGGCGCGTCAATAGGGAAAAACTGGAAGCCCTTGATAAGGATAATCGCATCCAGTGGAGCAAAACAGGTAGACCGTATCTGAAAAGATATCTGGAAGAACAGCAAGGTACACCGATCAATTCTATGATAACGGATATCCCGCCAATCGGAGCCAGAGCAGCAGAGCGCCTTGGTTACCCCACTCAGAAGCCGTTGGCGTTGCTGGAGCGGATTATCAAAGCCTCATCAAATGAAGGTGATGTGGTGCTGGATCCCTTCTGCGGTTGTGGTACTGCCGTGGTCGCTGCACAGCGGCTCAATAGACGTTGGATCGGCATTGATATTACCCATCTGGCTATTACGCTGATGAAACATCGACTGTGGGATACCTTCGGCAAGGAACTGAAGTTTGATATCATCGGTGAGCCGGTGAGCATGGAAGATGCCCAGCGGTTGGCCGCAGATGACCCGTATCAGTTCCAGTGGTGGGCATTAGGGCTAGTAGGCGCACGCCCAATAGAAACAAAAAAAGGCGCAGATAAAGGAATTGATGGCCGATTATGCTTCCACGATAACTCCTTCGAAAACACCAAAAATATAGTCATCTCAGTGAAGGCCGGGCATACCGGCGCGGCACATGTACGTGACCTGCGTGGAGTGCTGGAACGCGAGAAGGCGGAGATAGCAGTGCTTATCTCCATGCAGCAACCCACCAAACCCATGCGTGCCGACGCTGCCGAAGCCGGTTTCTACGACTCCCCCTGGGGCACTCGCCACCCGCGTCTGCAACTCCTCACTATCGAAGAGTTACTTTCCGGTAAGGGGATAGATTATCCATATCGACAAGGGAACGTCACCTTCAAACGGGCAACTAAAGACGAAAAATTGAAAGAGGATAGCGGGATGTTACTGGACGACGATGGTGAATAAGATCATCCTTAATGCCCTTCCAATTTAAGGAAGGGCAGGCAAAAACTGACTGTTATACACCACAATTATCGCGCCGCCGATGCGGTTTATCTCCGTCACCGGGTGATGTTGTTTCAGCAAGTCCACCCCTTTGGTGTCTGTCACGATCACCATGCGCCCGGCGTGGTCGATAACTTTTTGCATCTCTTCATCTAGTGAACCGTAGTCCTTTAGCGACGGGGCCAGCCAGGTAACATCCATCGGCGGCATGCCGGATTTATTGCTGTCTTTTTCCACCCGCTGTCGATAGAATTCAATCTTTCTCCCCGCGTTGAAGATCAGACTCTCCGGGTGACCATTATAGAAGCAGACCACACGGTCCGTGGCGGGCATGGTGCGCATATAACGCCCAACCTGTTGCACATTCCCCCAGTTGCTCATGCTGTAGGTAACAGCTGTAATGAGGAAGCCACAGAAGAGCGGTACCCAGAGTAGCGACGCCCAAATAGCAACTTCGCTGTCGTTCCGGCGGAAAAAGTTGCGCCAGCATTGGTACAGCGCAGTGATACCGGACACCCCCACCACTATGGATACTAAAGCAGCAAAGATCGGATTGTACGGCAATGCGCCGAAGTCGGATCCCTTGTTTGCCACGAAGAAGAAGACTGCAGTTGGGCCAAGGGTGAAAATCAGCAGAAATAGCGATAATATGCCCAGCTCTACCCCACGCCCCCAGGCAATACGCCCCTTGGAGATTGACTCATCCACCGTCCCGCGTCCGAGCATATGCAGGGCAAAGAGGATTGCCCCGCCAGCAGCAATTGCCTGAATGTAAGAAGGCAATTGCGTTTTAGAGACCGAGAACAGCGCGATAATCGCCAGCACCCACACCCAGGCGAAGCGGCGCAAGCGGAGCAACACGGTGTCTGCAGGTAATGCTTTAGCGGTAGGAGCGATAATCTCTCGGGTCAGAAAAGCGCTGAAAGGGAAGAGCAGCAACAACGCAAAAGGAAGGTAGGTAAATATGCGCAGGTATATCGGCCCGGCGCCATGCCCTTCTCGTGCGGCCCCGGCGAAGCGTCCCAAATTCTCGCGCAGCAGGAAAGTTTGCACAAAGCCGGGGCCGTCGAACTTCCAGGTCGCCACATACCACGGTACACCTATTGCCGCCACGATGAGCAAAGTGAGTAACCAGGGGACACGCCGTGCCTCCGCCAGTAGATTGCGCTGGGAGATGTGATATACCAGCCAGATGAGCCCCGGAATGGCCAACCCTACTGGCCCTTTGGTGAGGATAGCCAATCCGGCGCCCAACCCTGCCAGCAGATACCAGCGGCGGCTGATACGCAGTCCCAGCTTAGGGTCAGTTGCCTCGTGCGCCTCCAGGTCAGCGGAGATGAGCGCGAGCACGGTGAGCGTGATGAGGAAAGTGATGGGGATATCCATGGTGGCGGCGTGCGCCCACACGGCGATGAACGGCATGGCGGCCAACGCCAGCGCACCGAAGAACGCTGCTCCTGCGCGTTGCGCCCGTTCATTATCTTCCGTCGCCCGTGCTGGCAACCAGCGCCGCAAAAAGGCGAACAGGATCATTACTAATAGAAATGATAATAGCACCGACGGCAGCCGAATGGCGAAGGCGCTGATGCCAAAAAGCTTGCAGGAGCCTGCCTGTAGCCAGTAGGTCATGATCGGTTTTTCATAGAAAGGGGCATCGTTGAAGTGCGGAATAAGGTAATTCCCGGTGGTGACCATCTCACGTGAGGCCTCGGCATAGATCGCCTCATCCGCTTCGGTTATCGGCATTAGCCACAGCAAAGGCAAAAAAAGCGCCAGCGAAACCAGCGCTAGTAAACCATATTGCATCCGCGGAGCCAGGCGTCCCAGTCGTTTCAACATCAATTCCCACCTTTACTACTTGAATACGATATTTTAACACGTGCGGTGGGGTTATGACGAATTTATGTTTTTAACGTTCTTCCACGAAACTGTCCTGTTTTGCCAGCTACAATTTTCCCACCCCCAACCCGCTGATGTGAGGAGTTGAGGGTAGGTTTGTTCATTTTTTACACCGCCATCGTCCGGATAAACTCAAACAGCGCCTTTGCTGCCGTCTCCGGGCCTTCCTGCTCCAGCCCGGGGATGCCGAGGCGGGTGCGGAGCTGGCCTACCTTCACACCGGAGGCGAACATGGCCTGGAAGAACTTCTCCGCCAGTGGATCATGCCGGCTTTTGAATTGCGCCGGGCCGAAGGGGTTGGCGAAGTAGGTGTGTACCAGTCCGCGCTCATCGGTGGTGCCCTTCGCCGCGCGGTAGCCCTCGCGGAAGACGTGTATTGCGTGGGTGGGATTATCAAAGAGCTGCACAAAACCGTGCTCCTCATCCACCTGCTCGTAGTTGTTCGCGTAGAGCACGATATCCACCGGGTAACCAGCGATCACCTCGTCGTAGGTGGTGATGGGGATCACCAGGCGCGCGTTGGCACGGTGCGGGTTCATGATAATGCTGCGGTCCATCTGCCCGAAGGCGAAGCCCGGCTGCAGGTCATCCAGCCGCACGAACGCCCCCGTCTCGGTGCCGTAGGCGGCGATGCCGCCCTCCGGGGTGATGGCCAGCGCGCCCATGTCATCGAAGATGATGCTCATATCACGCAGGTGGTCGTGCGCCAACATGCGGAAGGCCTCCAGCGACTCCGATTTACCCGCCCCACTATCACCGATGATGACGATATTGGCGCGGCTGTGGTCCCGCAGCTCGATGCGACACATGGCCCCATGCACCGGTAGCCGCTCGCGCCGCATCATGATGACGTTGTGTAGCGTTAGCAGCATCTTTTTGAAGTAGCCGAAGTAATCGACATCCTCCGAGCGCCCGATCACTCCCAACAACAGATCGTTCTCGGCGTCCTCATAGAAAACGGTCTTGTTCTCGCCCAGGCTCTCGTCCGGTACGCCGAAGACCAGGATGCCGTCGGGCTTCTGTCGTGCTGCCGCGTGCCCCGCCACCTCGAAGAGGTTCACCAGGCTGCTGGCCAACGCTAAATACTCCTCATGGAAGAAAGTGTGGATCACCAGCGGCCCCACCATCAGCGGCAGGCAATACCAGTGCTCTTTATTCAGCTTCACCCCTGCTAGCGGATTGGTGGGCACCGGCTGGAAGCTGCCCTTGCGCGTGTTCTTGCGCGGATAGAAGGTGACCGGCAACTCTAGCTCCACCAGCCGCACGAAGGGGATGCCCTGCAGTATCTCATACTCGCCCGCCGGGCAGGGCCACTTGATGTGATCCACCAACAGCCCCACACTGGCCCCCGCCGGCACCTGGTGGTACACCCGCGGCCACACGCCGCGCACATTGCTATCCACGTGCCGGTAGGCGTCAAGTACCAGGTTCTTCAGCGTATCATTCGCCTGCATGAAGGCCAGGTGCCCGTCCCGTGCGCGGTCACGTGAGTCATCGGCGTCGCTCTCATAGATGAGAAAACGCTCATAATCGCGCCAGAAGTCGTAGAGTTTGTCCACGAAATTCCCAAGCGGCCTCCCCGTCTCCAGCAACGGCGCCAGATGCGGCACCAGCTGACCAATGCGCGCGGGAGAATGATCCACTAACAGCTTTAGCAGGTCCACCACTGCCTTAGTTGCCGCCGATGGCTCCCGCCCCTCCGCCACCGGATCAAACCCCGCCACGGCCTCCAGCAGCGGCGAATCATGCTTCACCAGGTGATTAATGAACCGCTGCACCACCTGTGGCACCAGCGGGCTACGCATCACATCCGCCGCCGTGGCGCACGGCAACTCCGTCACCCGGATAATCGCCCGATTCCCAAAAGTATTAGCGCGTACCTCCGCCATAGTATCCTCCCTCAAACCCAACTAGACCAAAACAAAAAAACCAGGCGCACCCCCACGTGGGATACTCCTGGCCTGAAGTGCGACTGGCAAAAGCCCCCCGCCTTTCCTTCCACTTGTTTATTATGTTAATGGTAACAGATGGAGGGCGGGGGCGTCAAATAGGTTTGCCCCGGAGCGTCCTTTTTTAGCGCCTGCCTGTTCCGCCCAGCCGTGAACGACTGGGCTAGGGGGCTGCGCCGATCGTCCTTCGGACGGGAACGCTTGCCCTTAACCTTCCCGCCCGGAGGGCGATCGGCCGTAGGCCCTCCAGCCTGGTCGTTCACGGCCAGGCCAGGACGGAGGTTCGTCACTTAAAACGATACTCCTGTGATTTTACTGGATAACACCTGTCATCCCCAAAGCCGTACTATCCTCTCAATCCTCCGGCCGGCCTAACTCCACCATAGTTACACCGCCGCCACCCTCGTGACCATCACCGGGGCGGTGGGATCGTACGGCGGGGTGGTTGCGCAGGATGTCTTGCACTACCGAGCGCAGTACGCCGGTGCCGAAGCCGTGGACGATACGCACTTTCATTACCCCGGCATCAAAAGCAGCGAAGAGGTATTCTTCCAGCTTCTCCGCTGCTTCCTCGGCGCGCATTCCCAGCAGGTGCAGCTCGGGGGGGACATCGGGGACGGCGGTATTGGGCGGCGGCGGGATATCCGTTTTAATGGGCGTCACCGCTTCCAGTTGATTCACCGGGACGCGGACGCGCATGATACCTACCTGCACCTCCACGGTATCCTCCCCTGCCCCATTGTCCAATGCAATGCCGCGGTGTCCGACACTGCGTACATAGACCGGCTGGCCGGAGATTACCTCGGTCAACGCGGGCTTATCTGGGGCGCTGGGGGCGGGGGGCGGTGCAGGTAGCTCCTCAACCTCGCCGGTGATCTCTTGCAACGCGGCGCGGGCACGTTTGCGCATCTCTGCCAGGTTTGGCACACTGGTGCCTTTCGCTTCGTGGATGGCGGCGCGTAGCTCCTCTAGTAGCGCGGCAGATTCCTTGCGGGCCTTCTCCAGCACCTCCTGTGCCTGTTTACGCGCTCGCAACAGCAACTCCTCACGCTTGGCGGCTAACTCCGCCTCTGCCACCCGCATTTTGGCGGCGATCTCCTCTGCCTCGCGCCGGGCAATGACAGCGCTCGAGCGTTCGCGATCCAGGGAGCGCCGTGCGCCTTCTGCCTGTTTCAGCACCTGATCCAGTGCTTGCGGAGCATCACCCATGAGCGTGCGTGCATGGGTGATAATATCTTTGGATAATCCTAAACGCCCAGCGATACTTAATGCATTGGAAGAGCCGGGCAGGCCAAAGAGTACGCGGTAGGTGGGGCGCAGCGTCTCCAGATTAAATTCCACACCGGCATTACTGAAGCCGGGCGTAGTCTGTGCGAAGGTTTTCAATTCGCCATAGTGCGTGGTAGCAATGGTGCGGCAGCCACGTCGCTGTAATTCCAGCAATATTGCTTTGGCAAGCGCCGCGCCCTCTGCCGGATCCGTCCCGGCACCTATTTCATCGAAGAGCACCAGGGATTTACCCCCCGCCCCCCGCATGATATTTATGATATTCAGCAAGTGACCGGAGAAGGTAGAAAGGCTTTGTTCGATGGATTGTTCATCGCCGATATCGGCGAAAACTTGCGCGAATATCGGCAACTGCGACTCGGCTGCCGCCGGGATATGCAGGCCGCTTTGCGCCATCAACACCAGCAAGCCGACGGTCTTTAGGGCGACAGTTTTTCCCCCGGTGTTCGGCCCGGTGATGAGCAACGTCTCGCCGGTATCTTCCCCACCCAGGCGCATACCAATCGGCACCGCTTTCTCGCCGAGTAACGGATGCCGGGCATCATGCAAGTCGACCACGCCCTTATCGTTGAAGATAGGAGGATTAGCGTCAATGGCGCGCGCATATAGTGCACGGGCATAGATGAAATCAAGGCGAGCGATCGTCTCGGTAGTATCAAGTAACACGGAGGCGGACTTGCCCACAATTGAGGAGAGGGCGCGCAAGACCTTTAGTGTCTCATCTTCTTCCGCCCGCTCCGCTTCGCGCAGGTCATTGCCCAGTTCCATCACTACCAACGGTTCCATGAAGGCCGTTTGCCCGGAGGCGGAAAGGTCATGTACTATGCCTTTGAAGGCGTTGCGGCTCTCTGCTTTCACCGGTAAGCAAAAGCGCCCGTTGCGCTGGGTAATGATAGGGTCCTGCAACATCTCCTGCGTATGCGGGGAGGTGAGCAAGCGCTGCAGCTCTCGTTGGATACCTTCATGGAGCGAGCGGACGCGGCGGCGGGCTTTCGCCAGCTCGGGGGAAGCGGAATCGAGCACCTCGGCATTGGCGCTGATAGCATGGGAGATCGCTAGCTCGATGGCGGAAAACTCCTGCAGCAGCTTCACCTGAGCCATTACTCCGGGATACCGGTCATTACCCGCACGCTGATGATAACGCTTCAATTTGCGAGAGCCAGCTGCAACGTCACTCACTCCCAGCAATTCCTGGGGCGAAAGGGTGCCCTCTTTGCCCGCACGGGTGATCGCCTCGCGCATATCGTGGATGCCGCCGAAGGGAGGCTCGTCATTCTCGGTAACAATTGCGCGCGCCTCGGTGGTCTCCGCCAGCCGGGAATTAACGATAAGCAGATCGTGCGCAGGTTTCATTCGCTCTACTAATTCTTTCCCCAAGGTAGTAGCGGCGAATACCTGCAAACGGAGGCAAATCTTCTCATATTCCAATATCTGTAGGGTCCGGTTATCCATTATCCTCTTTTATTACAAACAGCAGAGCGGACGGGAAATATATCCCGTCCGCTCATTATAACAAATCTCTCTTCATTTGCGACTAGTGGATGAAGTTTGCACCCGGCATGGCGAACCCACCGAGGTTGGAATTATCATCCTTGTAGATAATCGGGGTAACGAAGAGCATTACCTGCGTGCTGCTTTTGGTTTTGTTTCTTCCATGGAAGAACAACGAACCGATGATCGGCAACTGGCTAAGTACCGGGGTACGGGTGTCATCCTGGGTATCATCACGGCTGGTGAATCCACCCATCATGATGGTCTCGCCACTCTTTACCGTCACCACTGTGTCGATGGTGCAGCGGCTGTAGCCCATGAGGGAAGCGGCGTTGCCTACCGAAGGTGCGCCCGGAATTTTCACACTACCCAGCGGCGCTTCAATAATTGGCTCAATACGCATGGTTACGGTGTTGTCAGGATGGATAACAACCTTATTCACGACCAGACCCTGCGAGAATGTCTGCATGTATACGGTCGGTGTGGAGTAGCTTTGCCCATAGATGTCGGTAGTCTGGTTCATGTAGATGAACGGTACACTATCTTCCATCATAAAGGAAGCCTGCTGGCCATTCTGTACTACTACCTGCGGTGCGTTGACGGTATATGCTTTATGCGCGGTTTCCAGCGCGCTGATTGCCATACGCAGATTGCCATTTACATAAGAAGCAGAGGATGCGCTATCTCCGAAACTGTTGTTAGCGTTGAAGTTAAAGGGGACACCGGCGAAACTAAAGCTATTGCCCAGTGCGACCGCCTCTTTCGCTTCCATCTTTACCAGTTGTACCTGGATTGTGACCTGCTTGATCGGCTGGTCGAGACTGCTGACCAGTAATTCCAGCTGTTTGATGGAGTCTTCGTCTTTTGATTGTACCATCAGGCTGTTTGTGCCCGGTATACCGACGATATTGGTAATCCCTTTCGGCAGGAAACCTTTGAGCACGCCGGATAAGTCAGCTGTACCGTTGCCGGATGTATCGCCTGGCCAGGGTAAGCCACCAGGGGTATTATTTACTCCTCCACCGGTATTATTGTTGCCACCAGTGTTGTAGCCATTGTTATTCCCGCCATTGTTATAGCCGTTATTGTAACCGTTGTTATAGCCACCATTGTTGTTACCATTGTTGTAGCCACCATTGTTGTAGCCACCATTATTGTAGTTATTATTATTGGTACCGTTGTTATAGCCGTTATTGTAGCCATTGTTGGTACCGTTGTTGTACCCATTGTTGGTACCGTTGTTATAGCCACCGTTATTGTACCCATTGTTATAGGGGTCGTTATTTGGGTAACCATATTGATGTGCTACATGCTGGTAACCACCGTAGGAGCTGCCCCAACCGTAGCTGGCCGAGCCGGGTATGGATGTCGGGGCTAATGACGGGTTGCCGCCGCCATATCCAGAATTACCATTCGAGGGGGTCATCATACTCTGGTTAT
The DNA here is from genome assembly GCA_038248345.1 of Armatimonadota bacterium. Classification (GTDB taxonomy): domain Bacteria; phylum Armatimonadota; class Hebobacteria; order CAIYQO01; family CAIYQO01; genus CAIYQO01. The sequence goes on from JBBRXO010000021.1 coordinate 28,805, forward strand.
AGTTGTAGATATTGTCTGCAGGGCTGAAGTAGCGGGAGATTCGATCGCGCAATTTTGCCTTTGATGCACCCTCCGGTGCCTTGGCTTCTTTATATCCTAGCATGTAGGTGATATCTGAGGTAGAGATATGCTTGAGGATAATCTCTTTCTGGATGACTCTTTCACCGGTCTTAACTTCGACGTACTCCATCTTACCGCCAGAGACCAGCGGAAGGTCAGCAACAACGACATCCTCTTTCGGTAGTGGGGTATCCTGGATAATTGGAGAAGCGATAGAAGAATCCAAACCAGCCAGATTATTTCCGATTACTGCCGCTGGTGTCATGGGCGCATTATAGATTGCCGGTAGCGCTGTCACGTTGATGTTTTTCACTTTCTCAAACAGGTAGAAATAATCACCATTTAAGGTATAATCCACTTCTGGTGCTTTAATCCTGATCTGATCAAGTACCGCTGAAAGCGGTGTGGGCTTGTCGATGACCAGCGATTCCACTTGTACATTGGCAATCTCCGGTGCAGCAACAACTTTCACTCCACTTAGTGCTGTAAGTTGAGCGGCTAGATCAGCGCAGCTGGTCTTTCCACTGTTAGTTAAGTGATCAACCATACCAACGCGAGTCTGTGCCACCACATTTTGAAGTGATACACCGACTAGCAACAGTATAGCGACTGTGATACCCAGATACCGTGAATAGCTGTTTTTACGCATACGAATCATCCTCCGCTAGGTAAGTTTTTCCATGACTCAGGTTGCTTGCATATTTAGATTCTACGGCGAAGTCTTAAATCCCTGCTTAGTATGCCGTAATAATTACTAAAAATCAAGCATCTCGCTCATTTACCCCGTAAAAATCAATTTCTCACGGGGCATCCGAGATTCAACTCATTGGTTTATATGCTCAAGGTGCGACTACTGGCTTAATATGTTGTGCCACCGGTATACGGGTACTGGCCGTTGTTAACCGTGCCATTGTACGGATACTGACCGTTAGTGGTCGTGTTGTTGTACGGGTACTGATTATTAGTGGTCGTGTTGTTGTACGGGTACTGATTATTAGTGGTCGTGTTGTTGTACGGGTACTGATTATTAGTGGTCGTGTTGTTGTACGGGTACTGATTGTTAGTGGTCGTGTTATTGTACGG
>JBBRXO010000022.1:0-29191 GCA_038248345.1 Armatimonadota bacterium
CCACGAAGCAGTGGGAAGCAACAGAAACAGCGCCAGGGAGACGAGTAGAAGCTGTGTCAATAAGCAGCCTTTCAGTGAATTACTCATACTTGTCCATCCTTTTTAGCTCAAGATAGGTCAATGGTAATACACAGGTGGGACGCAGAGAATACCGTGTTTATGGCAATCTCCATGTGGTCTAAGCACCACTTGCACAATTAGCATACCGAAAATAAACCGCATCGTCAAGGTATTTTTTGTTGTGTATTTACGACAAACAGCAGAAAACTAAAAATTATTATTTTGAGTTTTAGTGATGTGCAGGGCATGTAACATCTACCCTCCGTGCCCCCTGTGTTTAATAATTAACATATTAGCCAACAAACACAGCGTACCGTTGTCACCGATATTATTACTCAGCGCTCGCCACCCACGCCCGCAGCACCTCTGCCACGCTCCAGGCCTGGCTGATGGTACCGCACGGAGAGTGGGGGGCGTCTCCCGTGAATATCTCGCTCACCGTCCCCAGCCCCGCCTCATGCACATGCGCCAGCAGTGGCTGCAGCATCGCGCGTACTTCCGCTTTTGCTGCTGCGGTGTTGCCGTTTACCCGCAGATAGGCATCAAGGTAATGCCCGATTAGCCAGGCCCACACTGTACCCTGATGGTAGGCGCTGTCGCGCTGGCCAGAGTTGCCGCCGTAGTTGCCACAGTATTCGGGGTCATGCGGGGAGAGGGTACGCAGGCCCAGTGGTGTGTACAGATCACGTTCCACCACCTGCACCACCGCGCGGGCTTGTTCCTCATTCAGTGGGGAGTGGGGCAGGCTGACAGCAAATATCTGGTTTGGCCGCAAGCGAGCGTCCGATGGGGTGCCAACCACATCATAGAGATGTTGTCCCTCCGCATACCAGAATTTCGCGAAACTATCTTTGACTTTAGCAGCGAGTGCCGCGTAATCACCCTCCCACTCTTCTTGCGCTGCCCAGCCCGCCATGCAGCAGAGGGCGTTGTACCACAGAGCATTGATCTCTACTGGTTTCCCATAGCGCGGGGTGATGACCTTTTCGCCCACCTTTGCATCCATCCAGGTCAGTTGCCACCCTTCACTCCCGGCGATTATTAACGCGTCATTGTCCATGCGGATGCCGTAATCGGTGCCCGTGCGGTAGCTACTGATGATCTCCTCTAACGCAGGACGTAGATCCTGTAGCAATGCGTGGTCACCGGTAGCGCGCAGGTATTTATCTACCGCAAAGAAGAACCACAGGGAGGCATCCACGGTGTTGTAACATTCACCGCCATCTTCGGTGAACAGGTTCGGTAACAGACCATTCTTCCGTGCTACCGCAAAAGTACGCAGTATCTCCGCCGCTTCCGCGTAGCGTCCGGTGGTGATACACAGTCCCGGCAGCGCGATCATCGTATCGCGCCCCCAATCACCGAACCAGTGGTACCCGGCGATAACGGTACGTCCAGCCGTGCCTCGCTTGACGAGGAAACTGTCGGCGGCACGAAAGAGGAGCTTTACCTCCATCGGCGCAGTTGCAGGTAAATTATATAGTGGCACGTTGACGGGCTTCGATTCCGTAACTGACGGTGGCGGCGTCGTCCCCAGGCGCAGATTGATTATCTCTCCAGGCGCTAAATTGACAGTAAAGCGTCCGGGGGAGAAGTGGCTATCGTGCGCTTCCAGGCCGCGGCGCATCTCCCACTGGTAGGTCATGTTCCGATACCAGGTGTAGTATTCCTCCCAGTTGCCTTTGTCAGCCGATAGCCAGAATGGCTCCTGCATCCAGGAAGGTTTAATATTAATGCGTGGATGTTCATGCCGTTTTTGGATGTTTACGGTGAAGTTGATACTATTGGGGGCAGTTTCTCCATGGAAATCACGCCCGTTCAGCAGGGTGATCAAGGACAACACCAGTGGAACATCACCCGCATTGCGATAGCTTAATAGTGTAGTATTCTCTCCATACACCATAGATATCTGCTTCTCCAGCAACGCAGTACCGGCGGAGTAACGCATAAGGACGGTATCATCAACAATTGAAAAATGCTGAAGTAGGGAATATCCGCGCGGATATATGGCATCGGGATACTGATTAGTAGAGATCAAGTAGGTATGGCCCGCTACCGACACCTCCTCTTCTAATTTCGAGACGAGTAAGGTGCGCGAACCGGGCGGTTGCAACGCCGCCAGCAGCAGGCCGTGGTAGCGGCGGGTATTCATGCCGCAAACTGTGGAGGAGGCATATCCGCCCAGTCCATTAGTGATTATCCATTCGCGTTCACTGGCTACTTCCCATGATATTGGCCCATCAAGGGTTAACGAAGCTGTTGAATCCATCATTGCCTCCTCATTAATTATAATCACTCCACCCTCGGCAGGGAAGAGGGTGGGGGATAAATAGTGCGAACTATCCCACGATGTCTTCGCCGCCGTCGACGCGTATTACATCGCCGGTGAGCCAGGCAGTAGCGGGAACGGCCAGGGTGACAATTACTTTGGCGATATCTTCCGGGGTAGTCAGCCGTCCATAGGGGTTACTCGCAATAATTCTGGCGATCATGTTTGGGTGGTCAGGTATCTTGCGCAACGCCGGGGTATCCGTTACCCCCGCCTGGATGGCATTGGCAGTTATGCCCAGTGGCGCGAGCTCAATGGCCAACTGGTGAATATTCGTCTCCAGTGCCGCTTTCGCCATGCTGATAGCCCCGTATTGTTGGATAACGCGGTGGGTACCGGAGCTGGTCATGGCATAGATACGCCCGCCCGCGGTCATCAGTCCGCTACTGATCAGATCCTGCGTCCAGTAGACCAGGCTGTTGGACATCACTTCCATGGTCATCTGGAAGTTCGCCGGGGTAATTGCTCCCTCGCCACGGTCGATGAAGGGGCGTATTGCCCCGAAGGCGAGCGAATGAAGCATTGCTACCAAGCGGCCATCTTCGCCGCGTTCATGCAGCAAGGATACCGTCTCAGCAATGATATGCTGGCGTTTTTCGGCGTCCGCAGCATTTGCGTTATGGAATACTGCCTCTACCCCCTCGGCGCGAATGTCACTGATGACTTCTGCTACTGCCGCCATTGTACCACGGCGATCCAAGTGTACGCCGATGATATTCCATCCTGCTCGTGCGAATTCACGTGCTGTTGCCGCTCCCATACCGCTGGACGCGCCCAATATTAGTGCCCATTTACCTTGATTATCTGCCATAGTTGTTAGCTGACTCCTTCTAAAGATCATCCTTACTATTCACTGTTTTCAAACTAGCTCTTTACCGGTCAGCCGGTGAAATGCTTCCAGATACTTGGCCTCGGTACCAGCCACTACTTCATCGGGTAACATCGGCGCGGGCGGCTCTTTGTTCCAGTTGATGCTCTCCAGATAATCACGCACATACTGCTTATCGTAGCTATCCTGCGATTGTCCGGGGGCATAGCTCTCCATATCCCAGAAGCGCGAAGAGTCAGGGGTGAGAACCTCATCGGCCAGAATCACATTGTTACCCTCATCCAACCCGAATTCAAATTTGGTGTCGGCAATGATGACTCCACGCATTCTTGCATAGTCAGCTGCTGCCGTGTAGAGTTCGACGCTTTGCTCTTCCAGTATGTGAATAACACGCGATCCAACGATTTTTTCTGCTTCGGCGATGCTGATGTTTTCATCATGCCCGGTCTCCGCTTTGGTGCTGGGGGTGAAGATCGGTTGCGGTAGCTTGTCGCTTTCGCGCAGACCCTGGGGCAGTTTGTGCCCGCAAATAGCGCCTGTCTGCTGGTATTCTTTCCAGCCTGATCCGGCCAGGTATCCGCGCACAATACATTCAATGGGGACGATATTCAATTTCCGCACCAGCATGGAACGTCCTTCCAGTTGCTCACGAAATGGGCGTAGTTGTAATGGGTAGCCGCTGGCATTGGCATTTATCAGATGCGTGCGTACAGAATGCGTGCGTACCAGGTCCTGCAGACGTTGGAACCAGAACAGCGATAATTGCGTGAGCATTTTACCCTTGTTCGGAATACCATTGGGCATGACAGAGTCAAATGCCGAGATACGATCTGTGGCGACGATAAGCAAACGCTGATCGTCAATCTCATAGACATCGCGCACCTTACCGCGACTCAGCAACGAAATGCCGGGTAGATCACTGCGCAACAACACGTTAGGTGTAGACATTTGGCTTTCCTTTCAAAATTCCATCATGCCCCTTCTTTAGAGAGAAAGGGAAGGGATTCGGTATCAATATCCGATTACTTTCAGTATTTCGCCCATATCGGCTGCTACCACACTCACGGGTGACGATTGTTTTATGGCATTGTCCGGGTCCTTCAACCCGTGCCCGGTGACTGTACAAACAATATTACCATCTTCAGTCGGGAAGTATCCTGCTTGGATCAACTTGATGAGTCCGGCAATCGGTGCAGCGCTGGCGGGTTCCACAAAGACACCTTCCATAGAGGCTAGCAACCGATAGGCCGCCAGGATATCATCGTCGGTGACCATGTCGATCAGCCCGCCGGATTCGTCGCGCGCGGCCTCCGCTTGCTTCCAGCTTGCCGGGTTGCCGATTTTGATAGCGGTAGCCACCGTGTGCGGGTCTTCAACTACATGCCCCAGTACGATGGGTGCGGAGCCAGAGGCCTGGAAGCCCAGCATTTTCGGCGTGTGTGTCGCCACACCTTTAGCGGCGTATTCGGTGTAGCCCTTCCAGTAGGCAGTGATATTGCCGGCATTGCCCACCGGCAGGATATGATAATCAGGTGCATCACCGAGGACGTCGACGATTTCAAAGGCGGCAGTCTTCTGTCCTTCGATGCGGTAGGGATTGATGCTATTCACCAGCGTAATGGGATACTGCTCGGTGATCTCGCGCACGAAGCGCAGCGCCTCATCGAAATTTCCGTCAATTGCCAGCACTTGCGCCCCTTGGATCATCGCCTGCGCCAATTTGCCTAACGCTATGTTGCCGTTAGGAATAAGCACGATGCATTTCATTCCGGCACGGGCCGAATAAGCCGCGGCAGAGGCGCTGGTATTGCCGGTAGAGGCGCACATCACCGCTTGTGAGCCAGCTTCCTTCGCCTTGCTGATGGCCATAGTCATGCCACGGTCTTTGAAAGAACCGGTTGGATTCAGCCCTTCATACTTAACATACAAGCGTTGCGTCAGCCCCAGATGGGTACGGATGTTGTCAATCGGTATGAGAGGAGTGTTACCCTCATGTAGTGTTACCACCGGAGTGGCGTCGGAAACAGGCAAATACTTGTGGTATTTGCGGATCAAGCCGGGCCAGCCGGCATTACAAGCAGTCAATGTCATATGTATATCTCCCAGAATGTCTCTATTATAACAAATATCAACGAGTAGATGAAATCTGGGATGATTTGAATTTCCACCAGGGTTTCTGAAGAAGGCCGCCATTAATAGTCGTCAGTTGCGCAAATGATAAAGGAGGGTGGTGGTGGATCGTGCTGGATTCGAACCAGCGACCTTGGGATTAAGAGTCCCCTGCTCTACCAGCTGAGCTAACGATCCACGCATAAAATTATAGTAGAAATGGCGCTTGAGTGTCAATAGCTCCTCTTGCTGATCAAATAAAGAACGCTCCCCGGCGGATATTCGCCGAGGAGCGTTCTTTATTCCCAATTACCTGCGATCCTATAGCTCAACCAGCAGCGTCATCCCCATACCTTCGATGCCGCGTAGTTTCTCCAGCACTTTGTCGCCTGGTAATTCATCAACGGCTAGCACCATGACGGCTTTGCCGCGGGCTTTGGCCCGGCCTACTTGCATGAAGCCAATGTTGATGTCGTGCGCGCCGAGGATCTGCCCAACGTTACCGATGATTCCCGGCCTGTCGGTATGGTAGGCGATGATGAATGCGCCCTGTGGCTCCATCTCTACCCAGTAATCATCCACACGCATGATACGCGGGCAATCTGGGCCAAAGATGGTACCGGCGATGCGGTGGAAGCCGCCCTCGGTTTTTACGGTTACCGAGATGAAGCTGGCGAACCCGCTGGTATTTTTAGTGCTGGTGACGACCTTGATGTCCAATCCACGTTGCTCGGCTACCAGTAGTGCATTAACGGAGTTAACGGCACGCCCCAGGATGGGGGAGAACAGCCCCTGCAACAGCGCCGGGATCAGCGGGTCGGTGTTTTCGTCGCAGATGTCGCCGCTGTAGTCTACTTCCACAGAAAGAATGGCACCGTCAAGCATCTGTCCGTGGAACTTGCCCATCTTCTCCATCAGGTTCATGTACGGGCGCAGGTTGGCCAGGACTTCGGCAGAGAGCGCGGGCATATTCACTGCGCTGCGTGCCGGGATGCCGTGCAGGTAGTCATGAATCTGTTCGGCCACGTCAACGGCCACTTTCATCTGTGCTTCATCGGTGGAGGCTCCCAAGTGCGGGGTGAGCAACAGATTGGCGCATCCGGCCATGGCGGCTACTAGAAGTGGGTTTTCAACCGCAGGCGGTTCTGTGGTAAATACGTCGACTGCCGCTCCGGCGATCACACCATTGATCACCGCGTCAGCCAGTGCCTGTTCATTCACCACACCGCCACGAGCGCAATTGATCAATCGGGCAGTCGGTTTCATCATCGCCAACCGCTCGGAGTTGAGCATGTCGGCGGTATCTTTGTTTTTTGGTACGTGAATGGTGACAAAATCGGCCTGTTTCAGCACATCTTCCAACGGAAGCAGGTTGATGCCCAGTCGGGCTGCATCATCCTTTTTGGCGAAGGGATCGAAGGCGATCACTTCCATCTCAAATCCCTGACCGCGGCGGGCTACGGCGGTGCCAATCTTACCCAGCCCGATGACGCCTAACGTCTTGCCATACAGTTCCGTACCGGTGAATTTTTTACGATCCCACTTGCCTGCTTGCATAGAGGAGTCAGCTGCTCCTACTTTACGTGCTAAAGCCAGCAGCAGTGCCCAAGTATGCTCGGTGGCGGCCATTGTGTTGCCTTCCGGGCTGTTCAGTACTACCACGCCTTTACGGGTAGCGGCGGGAACATCCACATTATCGACACCTACACCAGCACGACCTATCACTTTCAGCTTGTCAGCCTTCTCCAGTATCTCGGCAGTGACCTTCGTCTGACTACGGATAACCAGGCCATCAAACTCGCCGATAGCTTCAGCTAGTTCTTCGGGGGAGAAGTCAGTCTTGATGACGACTTCGATAGTGGGGTCATCCAACAGGGCGCGCAACCCATCGCTGGATACCGGGTCACTCACGAGTACCCGGAATTTCTCGTTAACGTTGGCAGTCATGTTTCGCTCCTTTATAAGGGACTGCTATATGCCCTGCCGCACTTCAGGAATCCCTGCGCAGGCAATTCGGTCAAGGGACGCACCGCTGACCTTATAGGGCACCAAACGATTTTGGTACAGACATTATAACAAATAAAGTGGCATGTTCCAAGTTCTATCAACTATTAATGTTGTAGTTGCTCGACATTTGCCCCGGAAATAATTGACATAACACCATCCTAACAGGCATAATTACAAATAATAATTATCCGGTGACCAAGCGGATATGCTGGTCACGGCAATACTTTCCTTGAAGGAGATGCACCATGAAGGAAAAACAGTTACTGATGATCCCGGGACCTACCCCTTGCCCGGCTGATGTGTTACTGGCACATGCGCGCCCGATGATTAATCATCGCGGTCCGCAATTTAAGGCCATGCTGCTGGAAGTAACGGCGAACCTGAAGAAGGTTTTTCGTACCGAGAATGATGTTTTCATTCTCACCTCTTCCGGCACGGGAGCCATGGAAGCCGCCATCGTCAACACACTCTCCCCCGGTGACAAGGTGCTCTGCTTGAGCATCGGCAACTTTGGCAACCGCTTCGCGAAGATCGCCCGCACTTTCGGCGCGGACGTCGAGAAGATGGACTTCGCCCTGGGTACAGCCGTTGATGTCTCCCAGCTCCGCGCCCGCTTACAGGCGGACACTGCGAAGGAGTTTAAGGCTGTACTGGTTCAGTTCAATGAGACCTCCACTGGCGTAGTGAACCCCATCCCGGAGATCGCTGCTGCCGTGCATGAGCACGGTGCCCTGATCATCGTGGATGCTGTCTCCGGCCTGGGTGCCATTGATCTGGATACAGATGGGCTGAAACTGGATGTAGTATGCGCAGGCTCACAGAAAGCCTTCATGTGCCCTCCTGGCCTAGCCTTCATTTCTTTCAGCAAACGCGCCCTCGAGGCCGCTGCTAATGCGAAAATGCCACGCTTCTACTTTGATATCCTGGAAGCGAAAAAGCTGGCCGACAACGGGCAGACCCCATGGACCCCGGCTATCCCACAATTTTATGGGATGCAGGTGGGCTTAAAGATGATGATGGAAGAGGGGATGGATAACTTCCGGGGCCGCCATCTACGCTTGCGCAATGCAACTCGCGCAGCTGTGAAGGCATTGGGGCTAAAGTTGCTGGTAGATGATGATGCTATAGCTTCAACAGTTATCACCGCTATCTATGCTCCAGAAGCCATTGGCCCGGATCCCATCCGTAAGCTGGCGTTGGAGAAATACGGCGTAGTCTACGCCGTCGGTCAGGATGCCTTGAAGCCGATAGTATTCCGTATCGGCCACCTCGGATACGTCAATGAGTCGGACGTCTTCGCTGCTTTAAGCGTTCTTGGCAGCGTATTGGTAGAGTTGGGCTTCGATTGCGACCCCGCTGCTGGCGTTGTAGCCGCTCAACAGAGCATCACCGCCGCGTTAGCGAAATAGTCCAAAGAAAATCCCTCGGCGATCTCTACAGATGAGGTCGCCGAGGGATTTTTTCGTACCATGGGCGTCCCCGCCCATGAGATTGGCTATTCAATAGCAGTTCATGGGCGAGACGCCCATGCTACGTTACCACTGACCCTTTCTTCGCTGGATTATTCTCCGCCAGTTTCGCATCGGCTACAGCGAGGGCAACTACTGTGTCAACGGCGAGAGAGCTAATTTTAGCTTTCGCAGGTTCAATGATACGTTTGGTGTAGGTAGCGGGAAGGTCTTCACCGTCCTCCGGAGGTAACTCTACCGATTGTAGTAGCTCCACCACCGAATCGATAGTAGTCGCAGCGTCGATCTCCTGCAATATCAGCCGTTCTAGTTGCTCGCCTGTTGCTCGGCGCATAGCGTCACGTAGCTTATCGTCCGGGCTTTCTATATAGAAGCGATTGATTGGCTCGGTTCCGCTGGCGCGGATGGTGAGGAAGGATTCCTGCCGTTGTTTATCACGATAGACAATCTCCACCAGTTCATCACGTACACCACCGCAATAGACCGGGATTAGATCACACATATGTTGATCTGCTTCTGGCCCCATATCGTTGGCCATTTCTTCATAGCGATCGAGGTAGCTATTCACTAGCGCAGTTTTGGCGGCATTGGGTGCCTCCACATCACGGCGAACATTATAAAGGTGCCCATATTTGTTTGTTAATTCTGCCCAAATATCCTGTAACAATTCTCCACGCACGGCCAACATCTGTAATGTGAGTAAGGCACCCCACAGTCCGTCTTTATCCGGTGTATGCCCACGCGAGGTGAAGCCATTGCTTTCCTCACCAGCCAGCATCAGTTTATTCAAACAATTATGAAAGAGCGTCTGAATTTTTGCCGGATCTCGTTCGCCAGCCTTCATTTCACTTTCCAACTCACCCATAATGGTCTCGGCGATATATTTGAATCCTACTGGCACCACAATGCTGAAGAAACCGCTCATACGAGTCGATTCACCCAGCATTAGCTTATAGTTACTCGCCGTCGCATGGCGTACTATCGCATTTATGTCTGTCGGTGAGATGACCCGATCTTTATTTGCTTCGGCGATGCGATCAAGCATGCGTGTAGTACACATATTCCTAATGATCATCCCCGGCTTGCCGGTATAGGCGGCTGTGAGTAAATACTCTGCGAGCATTGGTAACACTTTATTGGTATTTACGGAATTTCCAAGTTCGTCTACTACACCAAAGCGATCTGAGTCGGTATCAAATCCTAGCCCGATGATACGCGGGTAGTCTCCAGAAAGTTCACGCACCTTTCTCTGACAGCCAGCAATATGCGGGGGCTCGGGATTGGCGTACATCAGATCACCCAAAAGCGGGTCTTTCTCGCCATGTATTACTGTGTAACGAATATCGAGCTTCTCACAAGCGCGACGCAAGTAGCCACGCGAGGCGGAATGCATCTCATCAATGACAATCATCGCATTGGAGGCACCCCAGAATTTGCGCATGAGCGCCAGCGTATTGGCTTGGCTACCGTTCGGGAGGGTTATCGTCTGGTCTAGATGCTTCAGCGCCAGGTCAATGTAAGCTTCCAGCGTATCAAAGTAACACAGTTTTCCTCTGTGTTGCGCCACCGGTACCACTACATCCTCCAATAACAACTCCATCGCCCGCCGACCGATAGCATCTGTTGTCGAACTAGGAGCAACCGCACCGTGCGGCATATTGTAGCGGATTCCGTGATATTCGGTGCCCAGGTAGGTACGACGCGCCGGGTCTTTTACCGGATTATGCGATGGTGTGCAGTTGATCAAGCCAGCATTATTCGCTACTCCCAGCGTCTCGGTGATGTGAAAGATCAATGCAGGAGATGGAGTATCGCGTGACGCCATTTGTACATTGATGCCATTGGCTAGCGCAACTTCAGCAGCAACCCCTGCTACTTTGTCGCCATTGATCCGACTATCGTAACCAATAGTGAGCGGCATATTTGCTAGCCCGTTGCTTTTAATGTAATCCATAATAGCTTGTGCTACCGCCGTAGCACGCGCCCAGGTGAAGTCTACCCCCATACGTGCACGCCAACCGGAGGTGCCGAAACGCGGATACTGCATATCTGCAATCTGCTGTAACAGCCAGCGTTGTCCGCTGAAGGATGGCTGGGAGGCGAGGGTACGTAAACGTGTGGTGACCTCTATCGTTACCTGCATACGCGCATCGCGGGTGCGATTAACAGAGTTTGCGATCGCTGGATAGATCTCGCGTACAAACAGTGGCTGCAATTCTATGAATTCACGTCGCTTGAGCAATGCCACCAAGGAAGTCGCCACCGCGTTGCGTAGCTGTGCCCATACACCTGCACCGTCACACTCTACCAGCATCAATTGCAACTCGCCCCAGAGAAGCGCTAGCTGACGGTCATCAAGCTCAGCGCGAGCGATATTGGGTACCTGTTCCATAATACGGCGGTCAATATTTGCCGCCGGTTCACCTTTGTGGGTTAACGATAATGCCACCAGCGACTGCCGATAATTGCGCATGGACAGCAATAATGGATCATACATCTAGTTTATCTCCACTTGTCTAGCCAAAGACTCATCTAATCAGATTTCAAACAGTCTGATTATAGGGAAAGGAGGCGCGGGCGTCAACGAAAAAGGAGCGCCATCTTTCATCTTCTTCATGATTGCCATAAATAATTTTGACTTTCTGCACATCTGGCAGGGATTACCTGGTTAATGTTGAAAAACAGAGAGGCGCATTGGATAAATAGGGATGGAAAGAAGCTTAATGACACAGACGAGAATATTAAACGTTAAAAAGAGCGGTTATTCTGCGGCACAGATGCGGCAGGGGATGCTCTACGCACTGATTGCGTGGTCATTTGGCGCGCCATTTATTGCTATTACCTCGGGGGGCGCACTCACCGCTTTTCTGCAGAATTACCTCAAAACGGATGACTTCAGTTACGGCCTTATAATGGCAGCGGGAAGCGCCGCCGCCGGTTTCCTCTATATCGGCTCTTATCTGGTGGAGCATACTGGTAGAGTTAAACGGAACTTCCTCATCTTTGTCTCTTTACATCGCCTGCTCTGGCTGGGTGTGGCGGCCGTGCCCTTTCTCGCGCCTAGCACCCCTCATATATTCAAGATATGGATCGTGGGACTATGCGTGTTCTTCTCTGCCCTCTCCGCCAATATTGGTGGCGCTGGCTGGGTTACCTGGATGTCAGATATCGTCCCTAAATCGATAGCTGGTAAATATTTTGGGGTCAGGAGCCGCATTGGCCTTATCGCTATGATCATCACCAGCTCAGTGATGGCATTCCTGCTCGATTACTTTAAAGGTCAGGGGTGGATGTATGGAATAGCCTTTGGGAGTGCAGCGCTACTGGGTTTGATTGATATTCTGTTATTTATTCCTGTAGCCGAGCATAAGGTTGAACATAATACCGATATGCCGCGTGCTACTCTATGGGAGATAATCAGTATCCCCTGGCTTGATCATAAATTTCGCTCCTTAAGTCTATATACCATCGTAGTGTGGGTCTCCTACGTGATGATGGGCAGTTTCGCCTGGCGTTTTTGTTTCGACTCTACAGATTCGCATGGATTGCAGATGAATATCCTAACGGCAACTTTTGTGATGTCTATCCTGCCCATGATCCCGATGGCATGGGTAGCGCCTTTCTGGGGGCAGGCCATTGATCGCTTCGGGCCCAAACCGGTGTTGGCGCTCAGTTCACTTAGCCAGATAGTATTACCGATCGGGTGGATTATTATGCGCCCGGACACTGTCTGGCTCTTGCCAATTATGGCAATCCTTGGCGGCCTATGCTGGCCCGGTAATGATCAGTCGCTCTTCTACATCCAGCTTAAAGAGTTTCCCGCCGCTAAAAGAACAGCATACAATGCTTCTTTTTCGGTCGTATTAACGATGGCAGGCTTAATCGGTAATCCGCTGGGAGGATATTTGTCCTCTTTGAGTCAGCAATACTTCAGCTATTTAAATGCTTCTGGCATTTTCTATTCTCACTACCAACCAGTATTTGTCTTTTGTGTCGTATTACGCTTGTTGGCCTTCCTCTTCGTTTTGCCAAAGTTGCCCATAGCAGGAGTCGCACGACATCGTGAAGTGGCTCATTCGTTGGCTAAGGACGCATCATCATCATTCTCATTTAAGAAATAGGTTCAACAGAGCGCAGATTACTCTTTTCGGATTCCTCTGTATAAGTTTTTTTTTATTTTTATTGTTAGAAGAAGGAATTACATCCGCTTCTGTAGAAAAAGAAAATCAGGCGTGCATTGAGGCTAACATTCAATACTCTCAATGAAGTCTAAATAAATTTATCCCAACGAGGAGGTATTACAATGGCTACAGGTTATTGCGTGAAGTGCCGTTCCAAAGTGGAGATCAAGGATCCGCAGGAAATTACCATGAAAAACGGTAAGCCGGCAACAAAGGGGTCCTGTCCAGACTGCAGCACTACGGTAATGTGCATTGGCAAGAGTAAGGCCTAATTTTACTCTTCCTGAAATGTTGCAGAGGTGGCCTGTAAGGTCACCTCTGTTTCGTACTGCGAGAAAATGCCAGAATTACCTGAAGTAGAAACAATACGTCGCCAAATAGCGCCGGATGTAACCGGGAGAACCATTACCTCTGTATTCGTCACTCGTGACCGTGCTGTGCGTGCCCATCCAACCCCTAATGACTTCATCACTCAGCTTGGCGGACGAAAGATCATAACAGTAAATCGACGCGGTAAAGCTCTTCTTTTTCCACTGGATACGGATACATCATTGCTGGTACGCCTGGGGATGAGTGGTCAACTGGTATTGGTAGATGCTGATGCCCCTTTGAAAATACACACTCATGTGCGGCTGGAGTTAGATTCTGGAAGATCACTCCGCTTCATTGATCCACGTACCTTTGGGCAAATAGCTGTGGTCGCCGGACACGATCCTGCACAGATGCCGGAATTTGCCCATTATGGCCCGGAACCCCTCGTTGACAGTTTCACAATTGAATCATTAATAGGAATATTAGCAGGACGTAAACAACAGATTCAAATAGTACTTATGAATCAGGAATTGATTGTAGGGATTGGGAAGATCTACGCGGATGAAGCGTGTTTCCTTGCACATATTCACCCCGAGCGCGCGGCAGCATCACTCACAGCAGGTGAAGTGTCATCATTATATACCGCCATCCGCGATGTACTTACCCGTGCCATTGAATTACGCGGCACCAGCATCAAGGATGCTGCCTATCGAGATGCGCGTGGGACTTTGGGGGGATTTCAGCAGCAGTTGAACGTCTACCAGCGTGACGGAAAAGAATGCCATACTTGCGGCACTATCATCGAGCACCGGCCTATTCAAGGGCGAAGGATGCACTTCTGCCCGAAGTGCCAGCGCTGACTAGTCTTCAAGCCGTAGCACGCTCATGAATGCTTCCTGCGGAACCTCCACACTGCCAATGTTCTTCATGCGTTTTTTACCGGCTTTTTGCTTTTCTAGCAACTTGCGCTTGCGGGTGATGTCTCCGCCGTAGCATTTGGCGATAACATCTTTACGGAAGGGGCGTACCGACTCCGAAGCAATGATCTTCCCACCGATGGCCGCCTGAATGCGGACTTCCATCTGTTGGCGGTGGATAACTTCCTTCAGTTTGCGTGCCATGGTAGCGCCACGGCGGAAGGAATGTTCACGTGGGGTGATAAAAGAAAGGGCGTCCACCGGCTCTCCGTTGACCAGCATCTGAACCTTCACCAGTTGTCCTACAATATAACCGGAGAACTCATAATCAAAGGAGGCATAACCTCGCGTACGAGATTTAAGTTGATCAAAGAAGTCGATAAGAATTTCACTTAATGGTAATTCGTAAGTGAGGATGACCCGTTGCATACCAGCGTATTCAATGAGTTTATAGATACCACGCCGCTCCTGCGCCAGCTCCATACAGGTGCCGGTGAACTCACTGGGAGCAATGATTTTGGCTACCACAAAGGGTTCTTCTACGGTGCGTATTCTATCTGCAGTGGGCATATCAGCTGGGTTATCTACCATTATCTCTTCTCCAGAAGTAGTTGTGATGCGATAAACCACACTGGGAGAAGTGGCCACCAATTCCAGGTTATACTCACGTTCCAGCCGCTCCTGCACGATTTCCATGTGCAGTAGACCCAGGAAGCCAGCACGAAAGCCAAAACCCAAAGCTGATGAAGTTTCTGGCTCGAAAGTAAGGGCGGCGTCGTTCAGTTGCAGTTTATCCAATGCCTCGCGCAACATGCCATAATCGTTGCTGCTGGTAGGATACAATCCACAGAAGACCATCGGTTTAACCGGACGGAATCCTGTCAGCGGCTCTGTGGCCGGGCGCGCAGCATCGGTTATTGTATCTCCAACCGGTGCATCACCCAGGCTCTTGATACCGGCAGTCACATAGCCTACTTCACCAGCGGCCAGTTCTGTTGAGGGGCTTAATCCGAGGCAGAAACGACCGACTTCCTGCACCTCGAAAGTGCGGCCGGTAGACATGATCTGCATCTTCGTCCCAGCGCGTAGTACGCCGTTGCGAATACGTACATAGGCGATGATACCGCGATACTGATCGAAGTGCGAATCAAATATCATCGCTTGCAACGGCGCGGTAACTTCACCTTCCGGTGCAGGTATTCGATTTACGATAGCTTCCAATATCTCTTCGCATCCCAGTCCTAACTTGGCGGAGCCGACAATGGCATCATCACCGGGGATAGCCAATGCATCTTCCAGCTCCTTGCGCACGCGCTCCGGGTCAGCGGCGGGGAGGTCAATTTTATTGATGAAGGGGATAAGGGTCAGCCCCTGGCCGTTAGCAAGGATACAATTCGCCACCGTCTGTGCTTCAACTCCCTGCACAGCATCCACCACTAGTACTGCGCCTTCGCAAGCCGCGAGGCTACGCGATACTTCGTAATGGAAGTCGACATGTCCGGGAGTGTCGATGAGGTTAAGCTCATAGTCCTGTCCGTCCTGGGCGTGATAGGTCATTGCCACGGCACTAGCCTTGATGGTGATGCCGCGTTCACGTTCCAGATCCATCGAGTCGAGGATCTGATCCGACTTGGTGCGGTCGGTCACCATCCCGGTAAACTCAAGCAAGCGATCTGCCAGCGTGGATTTACCGTGATCGATGTGGGCGATGATGGAGAAATTTCTGATTAATTTTTGATTTATCATAAGTGTAAACAGGCGAAATGGCCGCCTCCACCACTGGATAGCCGCCACCAATATTATACCGGTTTACCCCGGATTGTGTCCAGTATACGACATTTAAAGCAGGAAGGCGTATTGACCTTGTAGAATGAGTACAGTAAATGGAGAACTATTGATGATTATGCGCCTATTTCTGTTTATTTTCGTTTTCGCTATATTGGCATCCTACACGAATGCACAAAGTAGCACTGCTGCCGTCCAGCCTGATTTAAACAGCTGGTTGATCGCAGATGAGATAAATGCTACGCAAAAGGGGGCACTTACTGAATTCACGGCCACCGGTAACGTGCGCATCATTCTTCCCGACATCACTCTTAATGCGACAAGTTTCCATGGAGTTTATGACAGCGATAAAAAAGAAGTGGTAGAAGGAAAAATGGATAACATCGAAGGTAGCTATACCATCAATAATTCAACAATGTACCAGACTACGATCACATATCATCTAAAGGCACGCACAATCGTAATAGCAAAAGAGAGCAATACGCGCATGGAGGATGCATCAATAACAACCTGTCGTGAGTTGCATCCTCATTATCACCTGAATATGCGTAGTGGTGAAATATCCCCGGATGGATTGTTACTGGCAAAGCGGGTGAGCTTCTATCTCGGTAATACTCGCTTGCTGACTATCCCTAGTATCAAACAGAATATGACCGGTAGTAACGGTAACAGCTCATTCCCGTCGGTGATTCTTAAGTATAACCCTGAGGATGGGGTTAATATTCAGGGTAAAATCCGCTTACCTGTTATTGATGATAGCACTACGCTGCAATTGTTCAGTCAAATTGGAACGACAGGCATATTCCGCGGGGAAGCAGAGCTAGCGCATAAGTTCGCCCTCCCGCATACCACCAGTGCCGTCCATGTTTCATTAACGGTAAGCAAAAACAAAGAGATCAGCGCGAATAACCTAGAATTGAATGACATCACCAATACTACGCTCAGTCACTTAACGTTAAACAAATATCCAGCATTAAATGTCAGTCTTGATTCATTACCACTGGGTAGCTCACTCCCAGGCACAACACTCCGACTTGGTGGCTCTGTGGGCAACTATCGCGAAGAGCCTTCACACGTATCGGGCTCCCGTTCGCAGGCATGGGGGGTTATCGGTTCGCGCTCATATAAGATCGGTGAAGTGCATACGCACGCAGATGTAGGATATCAACTGGCGGCATACAGCGGTGGTCACCACCACTCGGTGCTGGCAACGCAGATAACTTTTGAAACAAACCCGCTCGGACCGCAGGGATACGGTAATGTCACCTACATTCAGCGCATCGAAGCGGGGAGTACACCCTATCAATTTGATCGTGTACTTGTTGCGCGAGAGCTATATTCAGAAATCGAGTTACCTGTCAGCAAAGACCGCCGCTATAAACTTGCAGTCTGGGATAGATACGACCTGGACAAAGAACGACTTCGTAGCGTTAATCTCACTGCGACCTATAACGAGGATTGCATCAGCTACGGGCTGACCTATGATTTTGCCTCTAGTAATTTCGGAGTTGGTTTTAATTTCAACTTCCTTGACACCTTCCGCAAGGGCGGCCCGGGCAGGTTGAAGTTTGTACAGTAAAAGTGCCCACTTCAATGCAGTGTGATACACGTTATCTCCGGGCGTGAGCCAATCCGCATCGGCAGACCAGTCAAGCCGACGCCACGATTGACGTATAATTGCATTTTGCCGATTTGGAACAGGCCATCCCTATATGTCAGATCGACGAACCTGTGCCGGATTAAACCAGTTCCAGGAAACTGGATCTGCCCTCCGTGGGTATGTCCGGAAAGCTGCAATGCTACGGGGTAAGCCGCCATCTGCGCGGCAAAGTCAGGTTTATGCACTAATGCGATTACACAATCGTTTTTCTTCACCTTCCACAGTGCCTGTTCTGGATTAACGAAGGTACGCCAGACATCATCAATGCCGATTAAGCATAGCCGTTGTGAATCCTTCTCGATAAACGTCGCTTCATTGCATAATATTGTTATACCGGCCCGGGTAAAATGGCTATTCAACTCCACCCTATCCGCTCGATCATGATTGCCCCAGATTGCGTAGATTCCTTTACGGGGCTTAATCTCCTGCAGAATTGCTGTCAATGACTTGAGAATATCCGGTTGCGATACAGTATCTGTATCGTACTTGTCGGATAAAAAATCCCCCGTCAGTACTACGATATCGGGCTGCAATTGATTTACTTCCTGAACGACCTTGCGTAAGCGCGAGTCAGAGAATAAGGAACCGAAATGAATATCGCTGAGTTGCACGATGCGAAAACCCTTAAATGCAGGGGGCAGGTTCTTTAGTGTGACATCTACCTGCTTTACCTCATTCCATGATGGTTCGACGAATATCCCATAAGAAGTAAACAGGATAATTATCCCAAGTAGCGTGAGCCACCCCCACCTTCTCCACCGCTTATTTCTTCCTTGTTTGTTCTGGCTCGCCTCAATCATATGCAATAGTATAGCAAGCAGTGAAGATGTTGACGATAAGCACACAACATTTTGCCTGTTTGTGGGTCAAAATATGTAAACTATTGCGGAGGGGGATTTATGCGTATTTCGTTGTTAATTGTGTTGGGTATCACCATGGGCGTCACATTAGTCGCCGGGGCGGCTGACTGGCCACATTTTCGCGGCACCAATGGTGATGCGATATCCACCGAGACCGGGATTAACAAAGACTGGGCGACTACTCCTCCAATACCAGCATGGAGAGTACCAGTAGCAGATGGAGGCTATTCAGGGCCAGCTGTAGCTGGTGGAATTCTATATTTCGTCGACTACAACAAGAAAAGTAAAGAGGATGTCGTCCGCGCCATTGATATGGCTACCGGTAAGGATAAATGGACGGCCAATTACCCCGACGCTGCCCAAGAGAATTATGGCTACAACCGCTCAACCCCCGCAATTGATAACGGAATGCTCTACTACATCAATTCTGCAGGTGATGTGTACTGCCTGAAACAAGCTGATGGTAGCCTGGTGTGGCAAAAGAGCCTGATAAAGGATTATGGCGGCCAGAAACCCGACTTCATGTTCTCCATGTCCCCCTTCATTGACGGAAACAAGCTCATCATCGTCCCCGGTGGCCCCGAGAAAGCAGTGGTTGCACTAGATAAAAGAACAGGTGAAACCATCTGGATAGGCGGAGGTAGCGACAAAGCGGGATACGCTACCCCAACAGTAGTTACCATCAATGGGATAAAACAATACGTTGTCATTACGGGGAAAAACTTAATCGGCGTTGACGCGGAGAAGGGAACTCTTCTCTGGTCATACCCATGGCCTACCCAATATGATGTAAACGCACCGGTACCTATTATCGTCGGTGACTCATCAATATTTATCACCAGCGGTTACAATCATGGCTGCGCGCTTGTCGACATCAAGGATGGCCAGGCCACCGCTCGCTGGGTAAACAAAGAGATAACATCACGTATGACGACCCCATTGCTCATCGGGGGTCTGATCTACTGCACCACTGAATCAGGGAATGTCGTCTGCCTTGATCCGACTACTGGTAAGGCACTGTGGAAGCAACCTGGATTTGAGCAAGGGGGGCTGTTGGCGGTAGATGGCGCTGTTATTGTAGAAGACGGCAAAAACGGAGATGTCGCACTGACGACAATGAACAAAGATGGTTATACTCTACTCGGAAAAACTTCACCATTCGTGGGTGCCAGCAATTGCTGGGCGCCACCAATATTTGCTGACGGATGCCTGATTGTGCGTAGCAAAACGGAGTTAGTCTGCATAAAACTGAAGTAAAATAGAGGGCTCCTCTTCCATATTTTCTCCACATCGGTTATCTTAGGATACGATTAGGGGGGAAAACGTTGTTTGCGCGGTTAAAAAAAGATATTCAGGCTGTTTTCGAGCGTGACCCGGCGGCGCGCAGCACTATTGAGGTGTTGCTGTGCTACAGTGGTCTGCATGCTATCTGGTGGCATCGTCTGGCACATAAGTTCTGGGGGTGGGGGTTGCCGCTAACTGCGCGGCTTATCTCCCAGCTTGGGCGTTTCTTCACAGGTACCGAGATCCATCCTGGCGCCACCATCGGTGATGGTCTCTTTATCGACCATGGTATGGGCGTGGTCATCGGGGAGACGGCGGAGCTGGGTAACAATGTCACCCTCTTCCAAGGCGTAACCCTGGGTGGTACGGGCAAAGAAAAAGGCAAACGCCATCCCACCCTGGGTAATGATGTGATGATCGGCGCTGGCGCCAAGATACTCGGATCTTTCACTGTGGGCGACAATGTCCTTGTTGGCTCAAATGCGGTGGTACTGCATGAATTACCGGCGAATTCCACGGCGGTCGGTGTACCAGCCGAAGTGGTTCGTATCGAAGGCATCCGCCCACAGACCCTCGACCACGACTGCCTGCCTGACCCGGTGCATGAATGCTTGACGCTATTGCGCTCGAGAGTAGAAGAGTTGGAAGCAAAGATTGTCCTGTTGGAGAAACGGAAGTAGAATCGAGTAAATGCCAAGGATCAGGTTATTAATTGACCCGGCTCGTTGCCTATGTTATACTTTCTGAACTGTCGTGGAGAGGTGGCCGAGCCTGGTTGAAGGCGCACGACTCGAAATCGTGTGACCGGCTTAGAAACCCGGTCCGGGGGTTCGAATCCCTCCCTCTCCGCCAGCTTAATTTTATGCTCTCGCAAAGCCACCAGCGTAAAAACTTGCAGGGAATCGGGAATATTGCTATAATTTAGTGTCTAGGTGCTCTAAAATGACGTGGGCACTGTAACCGAGAGGAGTTAATTCAATGGCCAGTAAATGTGATGTTTGCGGTAAAGGGACACAGACCGGATATAGTGTGAGTCATTCTCACATACGCACCAAAAAACTCTGGAAGCCAAATATCCAGAAGATGCGCGTTCGTAATGAAAAAGGCACCCCGAAGACGCTAAATGTCTGCACCGGTTGCATTAGCGCTAACAAGGTAATTAGAGCGTACTAATAACCATTGCTGATGAAGAATCATAACCGCCGAGCTGTAGAGTTCGGCGGTTAGTTTTGCTTAGCCGAGGAAGTTAAGCGAAATATCGAGGGCATTCACCGAGTGAGTGAGGGCACCGACGGAGATCAGGTCTACGCCGCATTCAGCGATCTCGCGTACAGTAGCCAGATTGACCCCCCCCGATGCCTCTGTGAGAGCTCTGCCTGCGATATACTCTACACAGGAGCGCATCTCGGCCAACGACATATTATCGAGCATGATGATATCAGCGCCTGCGGTTACCGCCTCTTCTACCATCGCGCGGCTTTCCGTCTCCACTTCGATCTTCAGAGTATGCGGTACCCAAGCGCGTGCAGCACAAATAGCCTGGCTGATACCGCCTGCAGCCGCAATATGGTTATCCTTAATCAGCACCCCATCAGCTAGGCTAAAACGATGATTGCTGCCTCCCCCCATGCACACCGCATATTTAGCTAATACGCGCATTCCGGGCAAAGTTTTACGGGTATCAACAATTCGTGCACGGGTACCCTTTACCGCCGCCACATAATTTGCCGTTGTGGTGGCAATGCCGGAGAGGTGCTGGAGGAAGTTAAGCGCGGTGCGTTCTGCAGTAAGTAGCGCTCGCGCTGATCCGCTCACTCGCGCGACAATGTCACCGTTACATACCGGGCTTCCATCAATAATCAACGTTTCAAACTTGATACTATGATCCAGTGTGTGAAAGACCTGCTGTGCCGTCGGCAAACCGGCAATGATGCCATTATCCTTCACCATGAATTCCGCAATTGCCATCGCGTTAGCGGAAACAGTAGTTAAGGTTGTTACGTCACCAGTTCCGATATCTTCGGCCAGCGCGATATCGATTAGTGGTTGAATTGCACGGGTAAAATACATCATTGTTCCTCGGTAAATCCTGGTAGTGGCGGCGACGCTTGATCAATAAATGTCGCCAGATCCGGTAATGAATTAAGGCCGGAAAGTCCAAATAGTTTTAGAAATCTGTCCGTGGAGCCATAGAGCATTGGATGCCCGGGGGTATCTTTGTGCCCGCGCTCTTCTATCAAGCCATGCTCGGTCAGGGTGGCAACTACACGATCAGAATTCACCCCACGTAGTTGTTCTATCTCAGGGCGTGTCACCGGTTGGCGATAGGCAACAATAGCCAATGTCTCCAGTGAGGCGCGCGACAAGCGAAGTTTGGGCGGCTCATGCAGGCGCGTCACATATTCGGCGTAGCAACTTTTTGTGACCCGTTCATAGCCACCCGCCAGTTCAATTAAGCGGATACCCAGATAACGCTTATCCAACTCTTCCAGTAATTGACGTACTGCCGGAGGTGTAATTTCCAGATAATCGCTCAACTCACCTAACGACAGCGGGCGGTCTGCCATAAAGAGCAGACACTCTAACGCCCCCAGGATATTAACATCAGATGCTATTTCACTCATAATATGATTGCATGATACCAAGCTAGAGCAACTACGGCAAGATCAACCGCCACTTCGGGTATGTTGCTGGAAGAATAAAACGATATGTTCAGCGATTCTGGTGACCATATCCGGGGGCATCCCATGCTCCGCTTCAGGTCGCGACCAAATAAAAGGCGCTCCAGGTGTTTCAGCAGGAGGGTATAGTGTATATCCAGGTTGCCATTCAGTAGGAGTGGGCATAGAATTATTTATCCGCATGAACTCTTGCCGCATAGTATCCGCCAATTCTGGATAGACGAAGTTATCTTTCAGGCCATTAACGCTCATCAGCGGCTTCGCAATAGTCGCTTTATTCAGAAAGATCGCCGGGCCAGCCACGCCAGCGATCGCGGCAAAGGGATTGGGACGTTGCGTGAGGAGTACATAGCAAAAAGTGGCGCCATTGCTAAAGCCAGTGGCATATATCCGCTCCTGGTCAACACCGAGAATCTGCGGCAATTCCTCTAACATGCGGTCAACGAAAAGCAAATCTCTGTTGCCGTACTTGTCCAGATTACCTACATTATCCGGCCAACCAGGGAACATCTGCCCGGTACTTGGTTTCAGCACATCCATTCCTTGGGGGTAGACCACCGTTGCCTCGGGCCATCGTTCGTGCATGTTCAACGTCAGATCAGTCGCGTGGCCGGTAAATCCATGAAAACTGAATACTACCGGGGTAGGGGAGGTGAACGAGTTTTTACCAGGGTACACCAGCGCCCACCGTTTGTTTCCGCCGACAGTCAATTCCAGCCGATATGGTATCGTCATTTTTGCACGCATAGGGGGTATTTCTCCAATAATCCCGACAGACATTGATAAAAGCAGTAAGGCGTAGAGCCAACGGAGCGAATGACGTTTTTTTGCTTTTGCCTGAATCACCAACACCATTATCTCCTGCGACCAGCAATATTGTAGAATTTTACGTCTACTTCGATAAATTCCTCAAGGAATAATGCTATTATCGCTTTATTCTGTCATAATGGGAAGGATTAACAGTGGCAATCAACGTCTATATCAATTATAATAGTGAAATCAGCACGGGAAAGGACATGACATGAAGATATTCAGAATTGCGACCATCATCGCAGCACTTGCACTGGTGCTTGCTACCTATGCATACCCATCGTTATCTGGCGCCCCTGGTGGGCTATTTACACCACAGGCCGATTATTCTCTCTACCCCCATATGGTAGAGATTTCCGTGGATCACTTCCTTAATGGTGCCGCTGGAACTAATGCTATATCCAGTATCCGCACTGTTTATGCACTGAATAGTAGTACTGAGGTTGGGATTCTGGCAAACATTAACGACAATGGTCTGAAATTGAATCGTTATGGGGCGAGTATAAGCTATAAATTGCCGATAATCGCGCACGTTACAGACCGTTTTGCTGTGAGCGCTTCTTATTCAGCGAAGTCGAAGAATAACAATATCGGTGGTTTGGGCCTCGATGATATCAGTCAAGTATCTTTGGTAGGATCCCATTCCTTGCGTCATGAACCGATTGTTGTTGATCCTGACGCACTGATTTCCCCGTTAGTATCTGTCAATTATGGTGTTAATTTGACACGTACTACTGGATCAACTATCGTGCGTCCATTTGCTAGCCTGAATATGGCTTATGAGAATATTGATGTAACGACAGAGCTTCAAGCAAAGAGCACCCCTTTCGATAAGGCCGTGATGGCAGCAATAACGATTCGCTATCCTGTCACTGACTCCATTACTGTACAGGGCGGTTTTTCAAATATTGTCGAAGGGAACTTCGGTGGTGACAGAATGTACCCATTTTTAGGGGTGAAATATAGTCTGACTAAAAAGCCGGTCATCACTGTGCCTAACGTTCCCCCGACTGTATACATCGGGGGTATTCCCGACAGTGATGAATCCATCGCTCCAGCAAATGTGAAGATCAATGTTATCGCGGATGATTCTGATGGTACGGTAACTAGAGTAGAGTTCTACAACGATAATACTTTACTTGCGACTGATACCAGCTTTCCATACAGCTTTACCTGGCAAAATGTTGCCGCTGGTTCTTATAACCTGAAAGTTGTCGCTTACGATAACGAGAACGCTATGACAACCTCGGAAATCACTAAGATAACTGTCAAGGATGCAGGCACCAATCTCCGCTAAGGCAGAATTGAAAATTGCCGGAAAGGTAATAGGATTCGGGGGCGCTATGCAGCGCCCCCGAATCGCGTCCATTTGACACCTGCGTGACATTAGCAAAAACTTCTGGTGGGCATAAACTGCCCACCAGCGGTTAGATACTGACCGAATACTGTTGGCGTTCAGGGTACGAGTTCGCCGTGTTAATGCAGTCTTCGATTACTGACCGACTTTTCAATTGAAAGGAGCGCACCACCATGAAAACGACACGCGACGCGTGGGTAAACGGACGAACAGGAGTCGTTACCCAACTACGCTATGCCCGAGAAGGGCAGATTACCGAGGAAATGGCTGCTGTTGCCGAGCGCGAGCACCTCCCTGTAGAACTGATCCGCGACGAACTGGCCGCAGGACGGTTAGTGATACCGGCCAATATTAAGCACCTCGAGTTAGAACCAGCCGCTATCGGCACCGTCGTCACCTGTAAGATTAATGCCAACATTGGTAACAGCGCGCTGTCCAGTGGACTCGATGAAGAGTTAGCGAAGTTGCGCGTCTGCTTGAAACACGGCGCAGACACGGTGATGGATCTATCCACCGGTACAGACATCCATGCTATACGTGAGCGAATTATCCGTAACTCACCTGTTCCCATCGGAACAGTGCCAATATATGAGGCCATCGAGGGAGTTGATGACCCATTGGATTTAACTGCCGACGATCTGCTGGGGGTTATCGAACGCCAGGCACAGCAGGGTGTGGATTATATGACGGTGCACGTTGGCGTGCTACGTGAGATGATGCCATCTATCAAATCGCGAATCACCAAAATAGTCTCACGGGGTGGGGCGCTCACCGCGCAATGGATGCTACACCACGGCAAACAAAATCCCTTGTATGAGCGGTTTGATGACCTGTTGGAAATTTGCCAACGCTACGATGTGACGCTTTCGTTGGGTGATGGCTTGCGCCCTGGTTGTCTGCACGACGCCAGCGATGAGGCGCAATTCGCCGAGTTACGCGTACTGGGCGAATTGACCAAGCGCGCCTGGGCAAAAGATGTGCAGGTGATGATCGAAGGGCCAGGGCATGTGCCGATGGATCAGATCAAACACAATATGGAGATGGAACGAGAGCTTTGCTTCGGTGCTCCTTTCTATGTTTTAGGGCCATTGGTGACTGACATCGCCCCCGGATACGATCATATCACCTGTGCCATCGGTGGGGCTTTGGCGGGTATGTGGGGCGCTTCGATGATCTGCTATGTGACCCCCAAAGAGCATTTGGGGCTACCAGACGCTGAAGATGTACGAGTTGGGATAATATCCGCCAAAATTGCCGCTCACGCAGCAGACATAGCCCTGGGGAAACCTGGAGCGCGTGATCGCGATGATGCAATGGCACGTGCGCGGTTTGACTTCGATTGGGAGAAACAGTTCGAGCTGTCCCTTGATCCTGATCGTGCTCGCGAATATCGGCGCCAGACACTAGGGTTAAATTGCGATACAGACTACTGTTCAATGTGCGGCCCGAAGTTCTGCTCTATGAAGCTATCTCATGAGATTGAAAAGGCTAATCTGTAGCAGAGAGAGTTCATCCTACCACTGTAATCAGTGGTAGGATGAATTACTCCATCTCCGGCATACCAAAAGCACAAATATCCATCTGTCGCCATGCCTGCCGTGAAGCGTACTCCGCCGCAACTCTCGCAACGGATTCAGAGACTCCACAGCTATAGAATTGGGGGCATTCCCGCAATAGAGTGCGGAAGAAAGCAGCGCCAAAGGTCTCACCACATCGGTTGGTATCTGCCATTCCATGATGAGGATGAGCAGGAAGAGAAAACTCTTCACCAGTGGCCAATATAACTTGGCAGCCATGGGGGCCATCGGTAATAGTAATGATCGGGGTGCTTTTCCGCCATAGCTCCTTCTCTGGCAACTCCTCCCATTCCAGTCTATTCAATGTGAGGTAAGATACTTGCCCGGCAAGGTCGGCAAGTGGGAAATCTAAATCGTCAATATTCCGACGAGAGGGAGCGAGCATGATGGGTATCGACTGGGCGAATGGTAGCAGTGAGGCCGTAAGTGCGTTGGGTGCGCCACAGATGCAAAGAGCCGAGGTGGAAGCTACTAACTCACTATCCTTTTCAGTGGCACGCCACTTCGTCATCATCGGACGTAGCCCCATGGTTAGTTTATCTTCACCGCCGATGATGACAAGGCTTAGGTCACTTTCACCAGTGAGTATCTCGGCCTGGGCAGCTACCCCATATTGCCTTAGTTGCATACTAACGAAATCACCACGGGAGTCTTCCCCCTGCGGATGACGAAGCAGGCCATGTAAAGCCAGCGCATAGCCCGCCCCCATTCCTCCAAGTTGACGCCGACAGGAGGTGACGTGGTAGCTATTGTCGATTTTCTCGTCCCTGGGTAATACCGATTCGCCAAGGTAATAATCCGCAGCATACTCTTGGAATGCATCGGGGAGCGGGAAAAACATATCGTCGCCATTCTCCCCATGCAGGTGGATAGCATTATCGTTATTCGGTGTCACAGCGTGAACCCTTATGCTTTTATCCACTCGGTGTGGCGCACATAGTGGCTGGGCAATAGTGACGACCATATCCAAGTAGGCCGGGCCATAAACTAATATGTTAGCATCACCTGCCATGCCGCACCGGCATGGTTGCCATAGATGCGAGTGGATCCGCCGGAGCGGTGACTGGAGTATCCAGTATATTCATGCGCATGGCAATTTCAGTACAGTCGTTGAATTTTGCACAGCGGATGCATTCACTCCACACTTTTCGGGGTAACTGATCGCGGTCGATTTCACTGAAGCCCAGAGAGCGGAAGAATTCAGGTTGCTCGGTGAGGCAATAAAGTGTCGCCACGCCCAGCTTGCGAGCATCAGCAATACAGGCTGTAACGAGTTTGCGGCCCACACCTTGCCCTTGATAAGCATTATCCACCACCACGCTTTTAACTTCCGCCAGGTTGGCCCAGTTTACATGTACAGCAGCGCAGCCTATAATATCGTTATCCACTACCGCAATATTAAAGTCACGGATATCCTCGTATAACTCATGCAGCGCACGGGAGAGCATCTCTCCCTGTTCGGCATGGGCATTTATCAGCCGCTGCATTGCTACGACATCGGCAACCTTCGCACTTCTAATAACTACTTCATTCATAACGATGTTATTCTACCAGATGTACCCTGGTGGGGAAAGTACATCTGCTGCCTTTGCGGCTCTATTGCAGAAGTCAATTGGAGTATGCGGTGCCAGTAGCGCCTCCCGAAGCCGCGCTTCCAGCTCTTCGGGGCTGTATGCCGTAGTGGTATCATGCGTGCGCCATTGCTGGTCATCAATTGTACGTGGTTGCGGCAGGAATATTGCCGGTACTCCGCAGGAGTGAACCTCATGGTAGAGATTATAACCACCGGCGCCTACCACAACATCAACTCCAGGAAGTAATTCTAATAACGGGTAATGATTTACCGCTTCTTCGCCAGTATAGCCAGGCGCAGCTAATGATAAATGGGTGCTGATACCGGTGAATGAAAGTGCCTTACGGAGAATCGGAAAGAATGTCTCTGTCCATTTATTATCAGTAGAACTTACTCCGAGGACAACTGGCACGTTGCTGGTAACACCGAGGATTTGTCGGGCGGATTCGCGTGAGAGTAACTCGTGAACCTCACGCAGAAGAATCGGCTGGCATGCAATATTTTCTACCAGTAGTGGAGGATCGGCGGTTTCCGCAAGAATTACCTGGTCGAAATAGGGTAGGGCGCTAGTAATTATCGGGCGGTAATCCGCACGAACGTGACGGTAGATGAAGACCTTTTTACACATCAGCTTGGGAATTATCTCGGTCAATTCAGCGCGTAATCCCAATGGGAAGACATCCATCAGCAGCACTTGAGGATGAGAATTAGAAACGATGTCAATTACCGTACTGGAGAAATATTCATCAGGTGCAACATAGCGAAATGGTAAGTCTTCATGTATCAGCGGATATGGTTCTGCTACACTGGTAAGGACTAATATCGTGATAGCTGGGTGCAGATGACGCAAAATAGCGGCGGCGCGGGTTACGTGCCCGAGTCCGCCGCCACAAGCGTAGTAAAGGATGGTTGGTTCAGCTTTCAACGGCGCTGTTACCAGTGGTACTGCTTTCATTTTTGTCAAAAGCAGCACGGTCGTTATTATCATAGTGGCGATTATTACCCCAACCGTAAGGGTGGTAACTACCGTAGTAGGGGTAGGTGTAGTACGGGTCATAATAGGGGTCGCGATTTTGATTATTGCGGTTCCACCCCTGCTGTTGCTGCTGTTGCTTCATATTAAACGCCTCCGGGTCGCGCTTCTGCTGGCATTCCGGGCAGGCAAAACTGGTGGCGGGAATGGTGCTTCCAGGGGCGATCACCGGGAAGGAATGCTCGTTACACACCGGCTTACTGCAATAACTGCACTCGCCGATTGACGTATTGGTGCATTGCTTCTGTAACAGGAATCCTTTAGTCTGTTCCTTGCATATCATGATTATCTGCTCCTGTTATTTGATTAAGGCCAGCATTACGGCGGTTTTCTGCATATTGTTCCAACTTGAAATACC
>JBBRXO010000023.1:0-28266 GCA_038248345.1 Armatimonadota bacterium
ACCGGGTTACCCGGCGCGGCTTCCGCGCCAGCATCGCGGGCCAGGAATGGCGCACCGGCCCAGAGGCCGTTGTTGACCCAGACGACACCGCCAAGCTTTTTCCCGTTCAGATCAACCCAGATCAAACTATGGGTGCCTTCGGATACGGCGCTACCCAGGTATACCCGTGGTTGGCTCCCCGCGGTACCATCAGCAGGGACAAATACTGCGCTGCTCGGGGGGGTATGGTTGGACATCCATGAACCGGAAGAATCAGCAGTCATCCACGGCGGATTGCCGCTGTTATATACCGGGAATTCATAGCGTAGATCAATAGCCTGGCGAAATAGCCCGTGTACTTGATAATCGCCCGGTTTTACGAAAGTTCCGGGGACGCTGTAGAGCCCATGGCTGGCTGCCCCATGATCACGTCCCAGGTCATCCATGCCATCCCACCAGGCGATATTATCTCCTGCCGGAAATAGCGTTGCACTGAGTAAATTTCGAACGCGATTACCGTCTTTATCATCAATGACCAGCGTCACATAGCTATCTTTGGCTAAATTGAATTTTATGGGGATAGGCGGGTGTACCGCCGATAGATCAACAGGAGGGATGATGGCTGAAGCCAGCGTTGCTGTTCCCAGCGGCTGGAAAGCCATCAGCTCGCCAAGCCAGATTCGCTTGCCACCCTTCATGGTACCATCTGTATGCGGATGGTATGATACCGTGGGGGCGGTAGCTAGTACACGAATTGCGCGCGTGGTGACGGTCTTGCCAAATTCCATCACATTGATAGGTAGCGTACTCGGGTATTTATTTTCCAGGCCAGTAAATTCTTTAATGGTCTTCCAATCAGCTTCGGTTGCTTCACGCGGGTGCGTTGCGTCGGGGCCGACGTACTCCTGTACCGTGGCAGCGCCAAAGCCGCACCAGAACGCATCAATGCCATTAAGTGTCACTTTTTTGGGCCAGATCAACGTCATTGGCTCTGGATGGAACGGGGTGATCACCTGGGAAGTGGCTTCATTCCAGTTATCCCATTGCGAGCTAGATTCATCTGCGATCAGATTACTTCTTTGGTCATTATTTTTGGTAATCTTTATAGCTTGTGGGCCCAGGTTCGTCATTCGGTCGGTCAGCAGATAAATGCCGCCCAACCAGCCGATGAATTGACGATCAGTAGCTACGATGGTTTGGGTGAAGCGTAGGGCACGCGTTTTCGTACCCGGAGGGAGCACCCAAACACCCATCGTTGACCCGCTTACCTCGTTGGTAGTTACCTTGCCGTTCAGCAAACGTTCCGCGGAGATCCATTGCGTATCATCACTCAAATCCCCTGGATAAACGGCGTCTGCTTTGAGGACGCTCAGTTTGCCGCCACCACTGGTTATAACAGTACCTACTTCGATCTGTTCAGTAAAACCTACACGCAGATGCCGTACCCCCGGAGCTTTATTTGCTCCGAAATTAATGCCGGTATGTATTGGTGCCGTGGTTTTGGTATAGACAGCAATAGTCGGCTTGTCAGTAACAGGGGTCTCCACACCATCAACCCATTGCGCGAAGGTGGCCACATCAATCTGCTCTACTTTCAGCGGAGTCTGCAACGACTGCGCCAGCAAGGGAAGTACCGCTGTTAGTAACAGCAGATACATAGAAACGAGTAAACGATGGGTAGTAACCATAAACAACACCTCATTTTGATCCGTAGCATGATTGTAGTCTTGCAAAAGAATGACGTCAACTACAAGAATGCCGTCCCCAATGCTTATTCGGGGACGGCATTCTTTATGCGTATTAGACGCTATTGACCAATACTATGGGGTGTTAGCAAAACGCCAGGTTCCCCACAGTAGCGGCGTCAGCATTGCTTCACTTGGTACGTCAGAGGTGATGCTGGTGGCCTTATTTGACCAGTAGACGCGCTGTACGGTTGTCATACCGTCGCCGCGCAGGATACCGATATCTCCCTTGATGTTGACGCCATCAGCTGCAGTGAGACCTAACACTGTCAGCGGGATAGATATCTCATAGTCGCCAGCCGCGCCAGCTAGTTGTACCTGATTGCTGATATCCACCACCTGGTCAATGGTGATAGTACGCCACGGTGAGGAGAACGGTACCGGGGTAACAGTGCCAGGCACTACGGCGCGATATATCGTCGCAGTGGTGGCATTGTTTACCTTGGTAATAATAACGCGGATGTCACCGGCCACTGGATTCGTGCGTGTTGAATCTGCGGCAGGATTGGTGCCGATCATCAAATCCAGCGCGCCGCCCGTTTTAAAGAGGGCGTTCGGCATTACTCCGGTATTAGTCAGCAAGTTGACATCTCCGGTGCTGAACGCTGCGTAGAGCTTATCGCCATTAATGGCCACAGCGCCCTTTACGTCATATGGTATGCTGTTACTATTGAAGTTAGCCGCTACACCGCGCTTATCGATACTGGCCCAATCAGCACCCGCCCAGTCAGTCAATAAACCATCGACGGTGACAGGGGTTGGCCGTAGCGCTACTTGAATCAGGGGCGCTCCATTGTATTGCTGTCGTGCCGCCTCTCGCTCGAGAACATAGGCCTGCGCTTTCGTCAGGTCATCCACCGTTACGAGGAGTGGCCGTGCCGCGAAGCGCCGGATGGTATCCAACCCGTCTATACGTATCAAGTTGGAGCGATTCTGCATGTAGACTTTGCCATCGCTCGTTTGTGTTACAGAAGGCCAAAAGTCTTCATCACCGGGGGTTACGTCATTCATCAGCAAATTGCGGATTCCCTGCGGCATTGCCCAGGATCGACCTTGTCGGGAATCCTGCAGGAGCGTGGCGACGAAAAGACCATCGGCGGTGAACATATAGCTGTTACCCATATTGCCGTTGATGGTCCAGATCGGGCCGGCGTTGCCCCCCTTCGGGGTGATAAATCCACCTAACAGGCGAGTGGTGCCGATTAACTCGCCCGGCATTTCCGGCGTTGGCGCTTCATGGGAAGCGTGCAACCCAGGCCACATGCTCGGGTACGACCAGGTTGGTTTGCCTTTATAAACACCTGAGAGTGAATATTGTGAATATGGTTTGGCGCCAAGGGTCATCACCGCCCAGCCATTGGGATGTACCATCGCCTCATCACCGCCGGAGCTTGCCGGGCCCTGTACATCCTTCGCCAATTCCTTACCTGCGGCCAGGTCATAACTGGGGATACCACTGTTGCTGATGGCGAGCGGTGAATACTGCATAGTGCTTCCGTCAACGCGCGATATCACGAAGGAGAGGTCTTTCATGATGGTGACACCGCCGGTGGATTTCTTCTGAAAAACTACCTCCGCCGGTTGAACAAGGCCGTCATCATTGGTATCTGACCAGACAAACATCGCTTGATTCTGCCAGTAATCGCCATTCAAGTTGATACCTGCTGGCCATTTTGGTTTGAAAGTATCACCCTTCAGAATTATCCAGTTGTTGGCGGAACCCATGGCAGCCACCGGGACGGCGATGCCATTTTTGTCCTTCCACAACATTGCAATAGGGGTTCCATTGGTCGGGTTATTATTGAAGCAGTTGGTGAAGTAGCGTTGGCCATTCAGATAGTAAGCCGTCTGCGGGTACCCACCGCAACCATATCCGTCGGGGCGATCAACTTCTCCAGGCTGTGGGCGGAAGATGACTGACTCCAGTATATTGGTTCCGTTTGTCCAGTCGATCTTGAAGTCCATACCGCCATAATAGATATGGGTCTTGTCGACAGGATCAATGACACCACCGCCACCGTATTCGGACGGGCCATAGAATGCGTTCACAAATTGTCCATCGAGTGTCCAGACACTGGTGCGCTTCGGCAGATAATCAGTCTCCGCCACCCATATGTGATTATTGCTGTCGATGGTAATTCCGTTCGGGTTATTCATGTGCAATTTGTCGTACGGGCCTGCTTTAGGAACGCCTGGATTCCCGATGGCACGGATGAATACACCTGCAGCGGTGAAGGCTTTCACCTGATGGCTGGCGCTGCGGTCTGTGACATAAATATTTCCGTTGCTGTCTAAAGCCATATTCTGCGGATCTAGCAGATCGGTACTATTCAACACAACCGGGGTGGGGAATGGCTGGGCGAAGTCGGTGGGCATGGTGACACGCAACAAGCGCGTCCCGTCGAGTATCAACAGTTGCCCAGCGGCATCGAATGCCAGCCCGCGCGGGTCGTTCATCGTCGTGGTACCCAGGATTGCGCCAGTCTTCACGTCGACAAAGAGAAGCTGTTGTAGCTTGGGCAAGCTGGCAACTATAACACCATCGCGCACTGCCATACCGGAAAGCACGGCCAGATCTTTGGTAGCAAAGGTATATGGGAGTATCGCCCTGTCAGAATTATTTTTACGCGACGTCAGGCGAAGATCACCGTCAAAAGCGGAGCCGATATATATTGGGTTACCCGCTTCGGCATTCGTTGTGCCAGCATCGCGCGCCAGGAATTGCGCGCCCGTCCAGTTGCCGCCGACCCAATTGACACCGCCGACCTTTTTACCGTTCAGGTCGACCCAGATCAACCCGTGGGTACCTTCGGAAACGTAGCTTCCCAAGTATACCAGTGGCTTGCTGCCCGCAGACCCATTAGCGGGGACGAAGAGCGAACAACTGGGCGGAGTGTGGTTGGACATCCACGACCCGGTAGTATCAGCGGTCTGCCATGCCGGGTTTCCGCTGTTGTATATCGGAAATTCATAGCGAAGGTCGATTGCTTGCCGATAAAGACCGTTCACCCGGAAGGCCCCCGGGTTGACGAAAGTACCGGGGACGCTGTAGAGGCC
Source organism: Armatimonadota bacterium (assembly GCA_038248345.1). Lineage (GTDB taxonomy): Bacteria > Armatimonadota > Hebobacteria > CAIYQO01 > CAIYQO01 > CAIYQO01. Next base: position 4,782 of record JBBRXO010000023.1, read on the forward strand.
ATGGCTGGCTGCTCCGGTGTCGCGTCCCAGGTCATCCATGCCATCCCACCAGGCGGTATTATCACCGGCAGGGAAAAGGGTGGCGCTGACTAGATTGCGAACACGCTTGCCGTCTTTGTCATCAATGACTAGCGTCACATAGCTATCCTTGTTTAAATGGAACTTGTACGGGATGGGCGGATGTATCGCCGATAGATCAACAGGAGGGATGATGGCTGTCGCAGGCTCGGCTGTCCCTAGTGGCTGAAAGGCCATCATCTCACCCAACCAGACGCGCATGCCGTTATTGGTAGAGCTTGTGAGATGGGGGTGGCGGGGTATTGTAGGCGCGGTGGCGAGAATGCGAATAGCGCGCGTGGTAACCGGCGTCCCGAAATCCAGCATATTCACTTCCAGCGGAGCAGGGTACTTATTTTCCAGCCCGGGGAAGTCCTTGATGGTCTGCCAATCGGCTTCGGTGGCCAGGCGCGGATGTGTGGTGGCGGGCCCGATATATTTCTGCACGGTGGCCGCTCCAAAGCCGCACCAGACCGCACTTAGACCGCTCAAAGTCACATCTTTCGGCCAGATCAACGTGATAGGCTCAGGATTGGTGGGGGAGATCACCTGTGCGGTAGCCGCAATGTAGTTATCCCAGGCACCCCAGGTATCGGTGTTATCATTCACGATCAGACTGCTTTTATTATCATTATTTTTGGTGACGGTGATGGCTTGTGGGCCGATGTTAACCATGCGCTCACTCATCAGGTACATGCCGCCTAACCAGCCGATAAATACGGTTTCCGTTGGCAGTACGGTTCGCGTGAAACGGAACGCCCGGGTGCTGGTACCCGCGGGTAGTACCCACGTACCCAGAGCGGAGTCGGCGACTTCATCAGTTGACACCTTACCGTTTACAATCCGTTGTGCGGGGATCCATTGTGTATCGTCGCCTAGATCACCTGGATAGGTCGCGGTTGATTTGAGGACGCTCAATTTGCCGCCGCCCTGGGTCAAAACTGTTCCCACGGCTACCGCGGCTTTCAGGCCGATACGCAGGTGGCGGACACCTGGAGCAGTATTGGCTCCGAAATAAATGCCATTCCACCCCGTTTCGGTTGTTTGGGTATAAACAGATAAGGTGGGATTAACCGCTAGCGGGGTCGCAACACCATCGACCCATTGCGCCACGGTGTCTAGATTAGCGGTAGTAAGCGGAGTCTGCAACGACTGCGCCAACAAGGGTAGCGCCGCTGCCAGCAGCAGCAGGCACACGGGGAAAAGTAAACGATGGATGCGAATCATTTGATTAACTCCTTTGGATCACCGATTTCCCGTCATTATTAACGGGTATCTCATTGTCAAAATATAAGTCCCGATTCTTCTACGCTCTATAACTGACTATTATACCATAGGAATGCTAATTTCAACACGTCGAAATAACTCAAATTATAGCACGCAAAAAAAGAGAACACCGCCCGTGATATACCCAGAGGCGGTGTTCATTATGCGTACTATCCGTTAGCGATTAATTTATGGAGTGGTGGCGAAGCGCCAGGTTCCCCACAGTTGCGGCGTCAACATCGCCTCACTCGGTACATCGGCGGTGATACCCGTGGCCTTGTTAGACCAGTAGGAACGCTGCACGGTTTTCATACCGTCGCCGCGCAGGATACCGATGTCGCCTTTGATGCTCATGCCATCCGTTGCGGTTAACTGAAGCGCTGACAACGGGATGGATATCTCATAGTTGCCTTCCTTGCCCACCGCCAGCTGTACTTTGTCGCTGATGTTGACTACTTGATCGATGGTGATTGTACGCCAGGGTGAGGAGAATTTCTCCGGGTCTGTCGTCCCCGGCACCACGGCGCGATAGAGCATAGCCACGGGTTTGTTTTTGACCATCGTAACTAAGACACGTATGTCGCCCGCTACCGGCTCGGTACGCGCTGAGTTCGCTTTCGGATCTGTGCCGATCATCAGGTCTAGTGCGCCGCCGGTTTTGAAGATGGCGGTCAGTAATTCGCCGGTGTTATTCAGCAAGTTAGCATCAGCGGTTCCGAAAGCGGCGTAGAGCTTATCCCCTACGACAGCCACGGAGCCTTTTACGTCGTATGGCTTGCTATTGCTATTGAAGTTCGCTGCCACACCACGCTTGTCGATGCTGACCCAGTCAGCGCCTTTCCAATCGTCAAACAATCCATCAACGGTGATGGGAGCCTGGCGAATAGCCACCTGCATAATGGTCTTGCCGGCATTCTGCTGGCGTGCCACCTCCTGATCCAACACAAAAGCCTGCGCTTTCTTCATGTCTTCCACGGTTACCGTCAGTGGCATATTGGGGAAACGCCGGATTGTATCCAGCCCGTCCACCCGAATGATGCTGGAGCGTGCCCCGTCATTCAGGTAGACTTTGCCGTCACCGGTTTGTGTTATTGAAGGCCAGAAGTTCTCATCGCTACAGGTAACCTCATTCAGCAACATATTGCGATCGCCCCTAGGCATTGCCCAGGGTTTCCCCATGCGAACATCCTGGAAAAGCTGCGCAACAAACAGGCCATCAGTGGTCAACATGTAGTTATTGCCCATATTGCCATTGATAGTCCAGATCGGGCCGGCATCGCCCGCCGTCGGCTTGATGAATCCACCCATCAGACGTGTGGCGCCGATGATCTCACCCGAAAATTGTGGAGTCGGCGCTTCATGGGAAGCGTGGAGCCCTGGCCATAGGTTAGGGTAGGACCACATCGGCTTGCCATCTTTGACACCGGTGAGGGAGTAGGCAGAAAATGGCTTGGGCGCCAGCGACATCACTGTCCAGCCATTAGCGTTCACGAGAGCTTGATCTCCGCCGGAGCTTGCCGAGGGCTGTACGTCCTTCGCCAGTTCTTTACCGGCATTCAGGTCATAGCTGGGGATGCCGTCATTTAGCGCGATCGGGAGATACTGCATGGTTTTACCGTCGACGCGTGAAATCACAAAGGAGAGGTCACTCATAACGGTAACGCCCCCGGTTGATTTCTTCTGGAAGGTAACCTCTTCCGGCTGTATTTTGCCATCGGCATTGGTATCCGACCAGACAAACATAGCCTGGTTTTGCCAGTAATCGCCCTTCAGATCGATGCCGGCTGGCCATTTCGTTTTAAAGGTATCGCCCTTGAGAATAGACCAACTATTGGCGTTTCCGATAGCGGCTACCGGAACGGCAATGCCATTTTTTTCTTTCCACAACATGGCGATACTGGTGCCATTGGTCGGGTTGCTGCTGTAGCAGTTCGTGTAATAGCGTTGATCCTTCAGGTACAGCGCTGTTTCCGGATATCCGCCAGAACCATATCCATCCGGCCGATCCAGCTCACCTGGCTGGGGACGAAGAAGTACCGACTCCACGACATTGGTTCCCTTGTCCCAATCGAGCTTGAATACCATACCGCCGTAATAGAAGCGGGTTTTATCTTTAGGATCAAGTGCGCCACCGCCGCCGTATTCCGACGGGCCGTAGAAGGCGTTCACCGCTTTACCGTCCAGCGTCCACACGCTGACGCGCTTCGGCTGGTAATCAGTCTCGGCTACCCACAGGTGGTCGTTACTATCAATGGTAATACCATTGGGGTTGTGCATCTTCAACGGGTCATACTTGCCCGCCTTCGGTATGCCGGGCTTGCCGATAGCGCGGATGAAGGTACCAGCTGCGCTGAAGACTTTCACCTGATGACTGGCGCCACGATCTGAGACGTAGATGTTGCCTTTGCTGTCAAAGGTGATATTTTGCGGGTCTTCCAGGTCTTTGCCGATCACTACTGCCGGGATGGGGAACGGCGCTGACAAATCGGTGGGCATTGCCACGCGCAGTAGACGTTTCCCATCGAGGATCAACAGTTGCCCTTTGTCATCGAAGGCCAGGCCGCGCAGATTTTCCCGCGTGGTTTTACCTAGGATGGCTCCGGTTTTCACATCTACAAAGAGTAATAGTTTGAGCTTGGGCAGACTGCAGACAATTATGCCGTCGTGTACCGCCATACCAGAGACTACCGCCAGATCATTATTTTCAAATTTGTACTTGATGATCGCTCGGTCTACACCTTTCGTGCGCTCTGTCAGCCGCAACTCACTATCAAAAGCAGAGGCGATATAGATCGGATTACCGGGCGCAGCTTTCGCGCCGGTATCGCGGCCCAGGAATTGCGCGGCGGTCCAGTGGCCGCCGATCCAGTTGACGCCGCCAACTTTTTTACCATCCAGGTCAACCCAGATCAACCCGTTGGTGCCTTCCGAGACGTAGCTGCCCAGGAACACCAGCGGTTTACTGCCCGCCGTCCCATCGGCGGGGACGAAAAGCGAACAACTGGGAGGAGTGTGGTTGGACATCCACGAGCCGGTACCATCGGCGGTCAACCAGGCGGGGGAGCCACTGTTATATACGGAAAATTCGTAGGCTAGGTCGATTGCTTGCCGGTACAATCCGCGTACTTTGAAGTTACCCGGTTTTACGAACGTCCCGGGAACGCTGTAGAGTCCGTGGCTTGCAGCCCCGACATCGCGGCCCAGGTCATCCATGCCATCCCACCAGGTAGTATTCAGCCCGGCGGGGAAAAGCGTGGCGCTGACCAGATTGCGGACACGATTACCGTTTTCATCCTCGATCACCAACGTCACATAGCTATCTTTTATCAGCTTGAATTTGATAGGAATGGGCGGATGTGCTGCTGGCAAATCATTGGTGGAGATGACAGCCGAAGCAAGTTCGGCTGTTCCCAACTGTTGTAATGCCATCAGCTCGCCGAGCCAGATTCGCTTGCCATCATTGGTATTTCCATCTAAATGGGGATGGCGTGATACCGTGGGAGCGGTAGCTAGTACGCGGATCGCGCGTGTGGTGACGGCCTTGCCGAAATCCAGCACATTAATGGGCAGCGGACTGGGGTATTTATTTTCTAGGCCCGTAAATTCCTTAATAGTCTTCCAATCAGCTTCGGTTGCTTCACGCGGGTGCGTTGTGTCGGGGCCAACGTACTCCTGTACTGTAGCCGCGCCAAAGCCGCACCAGAACGCATCAATGCCATTAAGTGTCACTTTTTTGGGCCAGATCAACGTGATTGGCTCTGGATGCAATGGGGTGATTGCTTGGGTGGTGGCATCATTCCAGTTCTCCCAGGTGCCCCAGCTATCTTCAGCTTCATTTACGATCAGATTACTTTTTTGATCATTATTTTTTGTGACCGTAATAGCTTGCGGTCCCAGGTTCGTCATACGGTCGGTCAGCAGATACATGCCGCCCAACCAACCGATGAATTCACGATCGGTAGCTCCAATGTTTTGGGAGAAACGGATGGCGCGTGTCTTCGTACCTGCGGGCAGCACCCAAACACCATAGTTATTCTTTGCCACTTCGTCGGTAGATACCTTGCCATTCACCAGACGTTGTGCGGTAATCCACTGGGTATCGTCACCCAGATCCCCCGGATAAACGGCGTCTGCTTTGAGGACGCTTAGTTTGCCGCCAGCTTGAACTATTACCGTACCTACTTCTAGCGGTTCGGTAAAGCCGACCCGAAGATGGCGGACACCCGGGGCTGTGTTAGCTCCGAAATTAATGCCGTTCCATCCTGTTTGCGTGGTTTTGGTATAGACAGCTTTAGTCAGATTGTCAGCAACCGGGGTTTCCACGCCATCAACCCATTGAGCGAAGGTGGCCGTATCGACCTGCTCCACTTTCAGCGGAGTCTCCAACGACTGCGCCAACAAGGGAAGTACCGCTGCCACCAGCAACAGGTACACAGGGATGAGTAAGCGGTGAATACACGTCATACTCTTTGTACTCCTTAACCAGAATAAGATTCCGCTGTGATTTACGGATATCTATCGAAGCTCTCGTAAATTTTTTGAGCTGTACCTGCTAGTATACCACTATTATTTCAGATGTAAAACCGAGAAACAGCGGTTATCAGGGAGTATCGTTTTTTACCTAATGTGGACTTCGCCCACAACCCAATTCTACCTCCTAAATGATTAATGTTTACGACGTTTCCAACGTGGGCGCAAGGCTTGCGCCCACGTTGGAAACGTCGCTAAATTTTCTCTACAACTTGCATTGAAAAACTGCACGTTGTGGGCGAAGTCCACCTTAGTTTCTATGCCCCTGGTATTTATACCAGGGGCTCCGCGGTGGTTAGCAATTACTTACCAAATATCAAATCGTTAATCCCGACGTCACCTTCAAGCGTACCACCTCGCGTGGCGGCACTGTGAGCGGCGCGCTCCAGGGGGAAGCCGGGTCTATCTCCTGGCCTTCGAGACGCATGACGATGCCTCGTCGTGCGGCGATAGACAGCTCCAGCCGGGTGGTGATGGGTTCGTGCAGGGGATTCCACAGTTCGACGGTGAACGCATTCGGCAGCGCTGTGTTGAAGAGCGCCGCTTCGGGCACCAGAGCGAGGACGCGATGATCTTCCGCACGGACCAATCCGCCGCCGAAAAATACCGACAGGATCGGCGGTTCCATCCCCTGGTAGCTCGCCAGCATCGTCTGATCCCACGGGTTTTCGTAGGCCAGATAAGGCAGGCGCAGGTAGAATTCGCGCTCGGTGGGCAGCGATTGGATGCTGCGGTAGGTGATAGACATATCCGGCTTGTAGAGGCGCTTGAGGGTGCGCGCGGCGGGGAACTGCGCCAACCCGGTGTGGCAGAAGAGCCATAACACATCGTAAAAGCCCGGGCGTCCCTGGCCAGCAACAAGGAGATATGCCAGCTGCTGCAGCGAATACCCCGTCTCCCACGGTGGCATCTGCGCCCACTGGTCGCGTCCGCTGGTGGAGCCATGCGCCCAACCACGGGAGTCCAGATCGGGGGATTGCGACTCGTTATACGTGATGTAGTGCATCCCCAGGAGGAGATTCGCGAAGCGCGCGCCGGCATCCGCATACGTGGGGTCGCCGAAGCGCCGTGCCGCCAGCATATTCGCTGCGGAGGCCAACGCATGGCCGAAGGGGCGCGCCTGCCCTCCCCCCACCGCATCGCCCACGGTGGCGCAGTTGAAGGCCCAGAAATCGGCATCGAGGTGGGGATTGACCCGCGCGAGAAGCTCCCGCCCGGCTTCCGCGGCCCCGCCTGCTTCCGGGAAGGTATCGGCAACGAGTAACTGCGCGTAGGCATCCCACGCCAGGATGCCGGCATCGCCGTTCTGATCCCCCTTGACGGGATTGAGGATACGTTCGGCACGCAGCGCGAAATAGCGAAGGAGTTTTTCTTGGGACTCCGTGGCGATGCCCATCACCTGCGCCTTGCGAATGAGTCCGACATACATGGGCGTCGGGCCGATTGTACCTACATCCACCGCTGCGCTCTCCGGGTTCGCCTGGGCGGTGAAGAGCATCTCCAGGCGATCAGCTGCGGCTTTGACCTCGTCATCAGCCCACAGGTGCCCGAGGTAGGCCACCGGACCGGTAAATCCGCCGGCGAAATGCGGTTCTCCATGCCCCATCTTCGGGCGGGTGCCGGGGGCGTAGATGAGCGGACCGCGCGCCGGCTCGAAGAAGCCGGGGTATCCATCTTCATTGGTGAATTGCGCGCACAGCCATTCCGCAGCCGCTGTCCAGGAGGCGCCACAAGCGGTCGCCACTTCGTAGGCAGGCACGAGGCCCTCGGCGGGAAAATGCAGCGCGGCCAGCCGCTCCCAACCGCGTGCCAGCCAGGAGTCCCAGCGCCCGTCCGCCGGCTCGGGGGCGAAATCGACCACGATCTGTTGCCGCAGGTCAGCACCAGCTTCCACCAGCCAATTCGGATCTTTATCGAGGGAGCGGGTCCAGTTGAGCGCCCCCACCAGGAACTTCACGCCATGCAGTCCGGGTGCCTGACGAAGGGCGGTATCGGAATAAATGATGTCGCTTTCGTCCAATGAGCGTGTGGGCTGCAGAAAGATATCGTGGGATGTGGAGAGATTCCAGTTGCCCAGGATCATCGTGCAGCGCGCGTTGCCGCCATCGGGGTCGGCGATGCGGTGGGCGAGGAGCGGAGAGGCGGAGTAGTAGGTGAGGTGCGCCCGCCCGGCACGTCCATAATACCAGAAGGGATGAGTATGCCCCGAGCCGCTGATCTCCCGCTCCCCCTCCTGGGCGAAGACGGGCTGCTGGCAGATAACGGCCATTCGGTGTTCATGGCCATCGTATTCATACGGCAACTCGAAGGTTGACAAGGCCTCCAGCACTTCGATGGGCTCGTAGAGCGGCGTCATCCGCGTGGTGACGGTGAAACCGCGTCCCCCATCGGCAGGCAGGCTGACCGACACCGACCACTCCACCGGTGTGCCGGCGAAATCACACCGCCCGCCGCAGGTGATGGAGGAATCGGCGTGCGCGAGCAACGTCCCCTCGACGATGCGCCGATCGCCGATATTCAGCCACTCGTGATCCTTGAAGCGCAACATCGGGCGCTCTCCCAGGCGGAACCACTCCGGCCTATATCCCGCCCTGTAGGGCACAAAAATGGCCGTTTGGTCACCGTTGGTCAATATCAGTGAAGTATTTGCCATATCCCAAACCTCTCAACTTTCCCACATTCGCCATTGGTATCTATTCGGTAAATCCCGTCTAAATAACGTTCACCCTAGTCATAATAATTCATCCTGTCCTGTCTGTCTATGAAAAGGGGAAACGTGTCGTTTTTAGCGCCCATCATGTATGTCCAGCCGTGAATGACGGGGCTAGTGGGCTACGTCGATCGTCCTTCGACACGGGAACGCTTGCCCTTAACCGTCCCGCGCGAAGCGCGATTGGCCGAAGGCCCTCCAGCCTGGTCGTTCACGGCCAGGCGAGGAAGGGCGGCTTGTCACAAAAAACGATACTCCTGATAAAAAGGGAAAAAAGAAACGGCTCCGGGAGATAAATCTCCTGGAGCCGCTTTCCATGGAACAAGGCGAGCTAATCACTCGCCGATCATCGCCCGCGCTTTTTCTAGCGCTTCGCCGATCTTCTCCGGCAATTTACCGCCTGCCTGCGCGAAATCCGGGCGGCCGCCGCCGCCGCCACCGGCGATCTTCGCCATCTCGCGCACGATGTCGCCCGCTTTCAGCTTGCCGGTCAGCCCTTTGCTCACCTTCACGGCGAAGAGCGCCTTGCCCTCGAACTCCGCTGCCAGCGCCACGATGCCCTGCGGTACCCGATCCAGGTACTGGTCGGTGAGGTTACCCAGCGTGGCGGCATCAACATCTTGCAACGCGGCGATGATGGCCGGCACTCCGTTGATCTCCTCCACTTGCGGGCCACCGGTGCCGCCGCCGGCCGCGACTTTCACCTTCAGCTCTTTGATCTGCTGGTTCGCCCCGTGGAGTTCGTGCAGCAGTGATTCCACACGTTCCGGTAGCCCCTCGTCGGTGACCTTCAATTGGGATTCTAAATCGGTGATGATTTCCGCATTCACCCACGCCCATTTCGCGGCTTCCATACCGGTAACGGCATCAATACGGCGTATCCCTGCCGCTACCGAGGTCTCAGATGTTATATGGAAATAGCCGATTTGCCCGGTGCGCTCCAGGTGCGTGCCGCCGCACAGCTCGCGGCTATACGGGTTATTGCCGATATTCACTGTGCGCACCCAGGAGCCGTATTTCTCGCCGAAGAGCGCGGTATAGCCGGCGGCACGCGCTTCGTCCAGTCCCATCTCTTTGATGAAAACCTGTTCATCATCCATAATCCGAGCGTAGACTAGCATTTCTACTTTCAACAACTCACCCTTGGTCAACGCCTGCGGATTGCTGAAGTCGAAACGCAATCTGTCGGTATCCACCAGGCTACCCGCTTGCTTGGCATGTTCGCCCAGCACCTGTTGCAACGCCCAATGGAGCAGATGCGTTGCAGTATGTGCGCGACAAATCGCCTGCCGATAGTATTTATTTACACGTGCCACCATCGGGTTGCCCACAACGGGCGCATCATTGTCACCCAGTTCAATGGTATGCAGCAGGTGGCCGAATTTGTCTTTGGCGACATCCAGCACCGGGTAGATTATCTCCCCGATGGTAAGCGAGCCGATATCGGTGCTCTGCCCACCGCTGGTGGCGTAGAAGGGCGAGCGGTCGAGGATGGCCAGGGAGGTCAACCCGTCTTCATTCGGCAGCAGGAAGAGTAGTTTGGCGTCCGCAGTCAGCGTCAGATACGCGAGGGACTCCGTCGCCGGGATCTCCTGCCCCAGCGAAGCTGCGGCCTCGTAGCCGAATTTGCCCCCGGCACGCGCGATAGTGCGTGCGGTCTCGAAGGCGGCGGTGTAGCCCGCTTCGTCCACTGTCAACCCGGCCGCCAGCGCGGACTCCACCGTCAATTCCTTCGGGAAGCCGTAGGTGTCGTAGAGCGTGAAGACGTCATTGCCGTTGAGTATGGCGATGTCTTTCGCCTGCGCTTCGGCGATCAGTCGCGCCAGCATCTCCTCACCGCGTTCCAGCGTCTCGGCGAAGCGTCCTTCCTCGGCACGCAGCGTCTCGGTGATGAAATCGGCGTTGTCGTTCAACTCCTGGTAGTGCCCGCCCATGATCTGCTGCAATGTGGGCACCAGCCGGCAAAGGAACGGGGCGCGCAGCCCCAGATTGCGCCCGAAACGGTAGGCACGGCGGATGATGCGGCGCACCACGTAGCCGCGCTTGCTGTTACTGGGCAACACGCCGTCGGCGATCATGAAGGCGGCGCAGCGCAGGTGGTCGGCGATGACGCGCAGCGCCAGCAGCTGCTCTTCGGTGGGGTCAGCGGTGATACCCGCTAGCTCACTGGTTTTCGTTATCAACAAGTGAACCAGATCGGTGTCGTAGTTAGTCGGTACATTCTGCACCAGCGAGGCGATGCGCTCCAGCCCAGCTCCGGTGTCGATACCGGGGATCGGCAACGGCAGATATTCGCCATCCTGATAGTTGAACTGCTGGAAGACGTGATTCCAGAATTCAATCCAACGATCACAACCGCACGCGGGTGAAGTACACTCCGGCCCGCAGGCGAGTTCGGCGCCGCGGTCATAGTGCATCTCGCTGCAGGGGCCACAGGGCCCGCTGCTACCCACCGGGCCCCACCAGTTTTCTTTTTTGCCCAGCGGGATAATGTGTTCTACTGGCACACCGATCTTCTCCCAGATGGCTTTAGCTTCCAGATCCTCCTGGTATGGCTCGCCCACGCCGGGTTTGTAGTAGGTCACCCAGATCTGGACGGCATTCAACCCGAGGCCACCCTCGGCCACGGGCAGTGTGGAGAAGTCCCAGCCCCAGCGCAGCGTCTCTTCTTTGAAATAATCTCCAAAGCTGAAATTACCGAGCATCTCGAAGAAGGTATGATGCCGTGCCGTACGCCCCACCTGGTCTAAATCGTCCGTTCGCGCACACTTCTGCACGCTGGCTACACTGCCGAAACTCGGCTCCACCTCGCGACGGAACCAGGGGACGAATTGCTGCATTCCCGCGGTGGTGAAGAGTGTGGTAGGATCATCCGGTACCAGTGAGCTGCTGGGCAGCACCTGGTGGCCACGCGCGGCAAAGAAGCGCAGAAAAGCGTCACGTATTTCGTTTCCGGTCATCATAATCAAATCCTGGCAAACAAGTTTAGAAGAGTGAGTTGTAGGGGCGCAAGGCTTGCACCTACCTCGCAACCGTGCGACTATATACCTATAAATCCCCCAGAGTATACCAGAAATGGCTGTTGATATCGAATCAGATTTGCTGAAAAAACTGATGGTGGAGAAGTATAAGAACGTTCTCTTAGATATACGAAATAATAATGCTAATAATAAGCCTTGTGGATATGTGGATAACCCTCATGAGCCATGCCCGGAGAAACCGTGGATAACCTCTGCATCATGCTGTGGACAGAGTTGTGTTATCCACGGTGAAATGGTGAGAAAGCTGGGTTTACAGTTTGTCGACAGGGAGTTATCAACAGTTGGTGATAACAAATAAGCGCCAAAAAAGGCAGACGTTGTCGTTAAAACAGATGTTCGTAATACTAAAGTTATCAACAGGTGTTGAAAGAATATGTTGAAAAGAATTTCCGGTGTTTCGTGGCATTTGAAAGCTCTATTTAGCCTTAACGCAAGGCTAACAATAGCCACGCTAGGCGCGATTTCAAGCGTGAAATAAATGAGTAGACCCGGCAGTTGCGTAGTTGCCATAACGGCGCGCTAGAGTTATAATACCGGTGCAATAGGGAAGAGGATATCCACAGGGTTTCCCACAGTTGTGGATAACTCAATGTTGTAATTCAGTGATGAATTGCAATGCCAAGGGACACCAGGCTAGCGGATCAAAGAGTAATAGTACCCTTAGGATTAGTGTGTTTGGTGAATATGTCACTTAAAGTAGTACCCAGATCACGTGACCGAGAATCGGCGCGCGGTTATTCATAATATTTTTGATTGTCAGGTCCCTCTGGGATCAATCGTCGTACTAATCAATGTCATGCCGTAAGTCTCTCTCAGTATATTACGTGGGTGTCCAGCAGGCGAAAGCGCAAAGTCCTGCACGCATTAAGTGTTTCATTTTTCCATTGACGGACCAAGGAGAGACTAAACGATGCCCGAAATTATGACAGTTGAAGAAGTATGGCCAAAAGCTCTAGATATATTAAAACATTCGCTCCGCACCCCTACCATGGCAAAATGGTTGCCCGATCTCGCGCCGATCTCCTTTGATGGCGCTTGTTTGTCGGTATCCGTACCTAGTAAGTTTGCCAAAAAATGGTTAGAAGAAAAGGCAGGCCCGCTGCTGACTTCCGGGTTATCGAGTGAATTGTCATCTTCCATCGCGGTGGATTTCGCCGTGGCGCAGCTCACGCTGAAGCTGGATACCGGAGTTGAAGCTCCAACTCCGCGAAAGAGCTCAGCACGTGCCAGCAAGACCACCGCCAGTAAGGACGAAGCTTTTCCTTCCATGGCCATGAATCCGCGCTACACATTCGAGCAGTTCGTCATTGGCAAGAATAGCCAGATCGCCCAGGCGGCGGCGCAGGCGGTGTCGTTGGCCCCCGGGCGCACCTATAACCCGCTCTTCATCTACGGTGGGGTAGGGCTGGGCAAGACACACCTGATGCAGGCGATAGGCCACGCGGCGTTGCAGCGCAACCCGAACCTGAAGGTGAAATATATCTCCGGCGATAGTTTCACTTACCATGTAGTCTCAGCTATCCAGGAGAACCGCTTCGGGGCTTTCCGTGATGCCTACCATGATGTGGATATCTGGCTGGTAGATGACATCCAATTCATCGCCTCGCGCGAGCGCACCGAATCGGAGTTCTTCCAAACCTTCAATGCGCTCTATGAGACCGGCAAGCAGATCGTCGTCACCTCTGATCGTCCGCCGAAAGACCTGCAGATCCTCGACCCGCGTCTGAGTAGCCGCTTCGAGTGGGGGCTGATGACCGACATCAAAGCCCCGGACCTGGAGACGCGCATGGCGATCCTGCAGAAGAAGGTGGCACAAGAGGGGACAACCGTCCCGGAAAATGTCATCCGCTATATCGCCACCACCGTGAGCGCTAATATCCGCGTGCTGGAAGGCGCACTCATTAAGGTGCTGGCCAGCAGCTCACTCACCGGCGAAGAGATGACAATCGCCTTTGCCATGGAGCAGCTGAAGGATCACAGTACCTTCTCCGGCACCAAGGCGCTCACCATCGCCGATATTCAGCAGTTGGTGGTGGAGCACTTCAGCATTAGTCTGGAAGAGCTCAACGGCGCACGTCGGCAGCAGACGCTGGTGGCGCCACGGCAGATGGCCATGTACCTGTGCCGGCAATTACTAGGCAGCAGCTTCCCGGAGATCGCCAAACGCTTCGGTGGCCGCGACCACAGTACCGTCATCTATGCGTGCAACAAGCTGGAACAGACAATGAAACAGGATCGTAAAGTCCGCGCCCTGGTCGGTGAGTTGACCTCGCGCCTGCAGGCGGAAGTGAAGTAGTTCAGCATTATTAGTAGATCGAAATACCTGTAGCACGGGTATTTCGCCCGTGCCACATTTTCATTTTTTCCGGTCTTCGTAAACAATCACCGTAAACGGCGCACGGATCCCTTTCGTCAGCTCATCGATATCCTGTTGGGAAGTGATGAGATAGACACGTTTTTGCGAGAAGGCGAGCAGTTGCGGGGGATTGGCGGGAATCTCAAACCCTGGGCGTCGGGTGACGACGATGTCATTATAGCTGAATGCCCCACGGAATGATTGTGCGACCCGGGGAAAACGCTCATCAGGCAGCGGGAAAAATTGTCTCCACGGTTGGTGTGCGAACAGCGTATAGCCCAATGCTACGCTCAACAAGATGATATTGATCAGCAGTAATCGTGGCTGGAAGCGATATTGCCGGGCATCGTTGCGGAAGCGAACAAGCCGGGTTGGCAGCAGGCAGATGACGGGCAACAGCACCAACGGTACCAGGCTCAAGGGTATGAGCATCTTCAACGCGGAGAAGTCATGTATCCAAGAATGATTTTTCAGCGCATAGATTTCTATGAAGCACGGCAAAATGCAGATGCTGATGATGGAGAGCAGCGCAATAGCCGCCTTTCTTTGCGGTGCGGGCAGGTTTTTCGCCCACCAGACGTAGATGATGAAGGTGCAACTGATGAATAGACTGCCCCAAAGCAGGTAAATCGCCGGGGAGCCGTAGCCATGTCCTACATGCCCTTGCCAGAATTGCGCGAAGAAATGATCCACATATTTTTTGCCGATCTCATTAGTGCCGCTCCGCTCCAGGTATTTCCCCAGTAGCGCTCCCCACGCATGAAATGCGGTAAGTTGCCAGCTGAATAGCCCCAGTGCCAGCAGCGGGCCCGCCCAGAAGGTGAGCGAGCGGGTGAAAAAGGCAGGCCAACGAAGGGGTATCTGCCCAACGATCAACCGCTTGGCGTAGACCATTACCCCAACGAAGACAAAAAGCCAATCGGTGAAGAAGCCAAAAAAGAGAATGAACGCCTGTGCGAGCATCACCCAGCGGCGCTGCTTCGCGCTCAACTCCCGATCCTGCACGACCTCCGTGAGTAGTAGCAGGGCGAAGGATAAAATGATGGCTTGATCAGAAAAATAGACGTTCTGGAACCAGTAGAGCGGAGCTGGCAAGAACAGGACAAATAGCGGCGGGATGGCCGCCAGCAAGATCGCGTGGAGACGATGCATGAATCTTATCATCAGCAGATACACCGTGAGCGCCAGTACGATAGCGATGAGTAACTGGTTGGCCAGGTTATAGGCCATTATCATCGGGGCATTCGGCTCCTGCTGGGTAATTTTGCTGAGGGCATAAATCGGCAAAATAGTGCCAAGAGGATAGGAGGCGTACATCCCTCGACTTTCGATGGTGGGGAATTCCACCGAGGGAGGGTTTTCCAGCATGCGGAAGCCCAGCCGGGCCGCGCCTTCATGATACCAGTAGGTGGAGAACTTCATTGTGCTGGCGGTGAGCCATTGGTGATGATCCAGAGAAAGTACGCCGAACCATTGCTGCCGGATGGCCACCGTGTAGGAGAAGGTGGCGAGGATAATGACCAGCAAAGCCCCCAACAATAATTGATGCGGTATCGCATTGTGGGGGTGAGATCTCGCTATGGTTGCCACTTCAGCTGTCTTTTCGTCGCTCATGGTATTCTTCCTCGGTATTAACGTTCCAGATGCAATCCTTGGCGGTGCTTCCCTCGGCGACGCACTGCACCGCCGCCATCGCAGTGAGCATCGAATGATCCATGTTGTTATACCGGTGCATCCCGTTACGCCCGATGAGGAACAGGTTTTCGAAATGGTCGGTATAGTCGCGAACCACCTGCAATTCGCTATAGGTGCCAAAATAGGCCGGGTAGGCTTTCCGCACGCGGATAATCGTGCTATCCAGCACATCGGCGGGGTCAATCATGCCGATGCTGGCCAGCTCGGAAATAGCAAACTCCATAAATTCCGCATCAGCGCGGCACCACATCTCGTCGCCTTCATTACAGAAATATTCCATGCCCACCCACACGGTATCCGGGTCAGCTACCATATACGGGCTCCAGTTATTGAAGAGCTGCAGCCGCCCAACGCGTACATCCGCTTCCTGAATATAGATCCAGTTATCCGGGATGATATCGTGCACCGTTCTGTAGGCGGTCTGGTTTTTCAACAGCAGGCGTTTGGTCAGGACGCCCACCGTCATAAAATCGCGGTATTGCAACCCCGCCGCTACCCGCTGCGCAGGTGCAGGCACTGGAGTGCGAAATGCCGCGATAAGATCGCGTATCGGCATTGAGGAAAAAAAATAATCGCCGGGCAAAGTAGTGCGTTCGCCGGTACGTTGGTCTTCCACCTCCACCCCGGTGATGCGGTCGCCTTCATTAATGATACCTACAACACGGGTATGCAGGCGCACCTCTCCCCCCTGTTGTACCACTTGCGCGGCCGCGGTCTCCCATAGTTGCCCCGGGCCGAATTTGGGGTAGAGAAATGATTCTATCAGGCTCGTCTCCGTCGGCTGCTCCGGCGTTGCTTTGGCGGGCAGCATATTCTTCAATGCGTGGCGGAGGATCTTCGCGAGGGAGAGCCCTTTCACGCGTTGTGCCCCCCAATCCGCCGGGATCTTCTCACAGGACACTCCCCAGATTTTATGCGTATAGTCCCGAAAGAACGTCCGATAGAGCACCGCACCAAACTGATTGGTGTAATAATCCGCCAGCGAGTTCACCGGCTTGATGGGGAAAATTCGCGCTCGCAGATAGCTGGCGGATATTTTAATCATGCGGATGACGCCGAAGTTTGCGATGGTCGAACGGCTGAGCGTCACCGGGTAATTGAAGAACTTGCGCATAAAGAAGATGCGAGACAGCCGATTGCGCACCAGCATTACTGCATCATCTTTTTCTGGATCAGCCTGGGCACCGGTATCAATCATTGATGCGGCTATCGGAGGTGAGGCCACCGGGCGCTCCAGCAGGCGGTCATCCCAGGCGGGCGCGCCTTGCAGCGGCAGTATCTTCAGCCACCACGCCAGCACCCGGTCGGATTGCGAGAAGAAGCGATGCCCGCCGATGTCCAGGCGATTGCCCTTGTATTCCACAGTGCGAGAAATGCCCCCGATATCATCGGAAGCCTCCAGCACGAGCGGAATTATCTCAGTTTTATCGAGTAATTCGTAAGCTGCTGTGAGTCCTGCCGGGCCGGCGCCTATTATGAGCGCTATTTTCCGATTCTCCATAATCCCAGAACACTTTCTGTTATAAATAGGCGAGTATAATGAGGTCAATTATATACTAAAGGAGGCACTATTACCACGCTCTGAAGGACGTGGCTATAAGATCAAGCCGAATGAATCCGGCTGAATAATCGAAGCCCCTAGCGCCCTTCAGGGTGTCAGATCTTATAGCCATGTGCTTTAGCGCGTGGTGAAATCCATCAATTCATTACCTACCCACTAAATTTAGTGTATGAAATCCACAAAGACACTATATATGTGGTTACCAAAGTCTGCATTGCGTGGTATAATAGTACCAACGAAGTAAAAGCGCCATTGCACAACAGGAGAACGAGCATGAATTTTACCTGCAAAAAAAAGACCTTGCACGACGCGCTGCAGAGCGTTTCCCGTGCGGTATCGACACGCAGCACCCTGCCGATCCTCGGCAATGTGCTCATTGATGCCAGTGGTGACAAATTGAGCCTGATGGCCACCGACCTGGAGATCTGCATCACCTATACCACTGATATTCAGGTGGCAGAAGAAGGCCGGGTGACGGTGCCGTCGCGCACGCTGAATGAGGTCGTCAGTTCATTGCCGGACGGCGAGATCGCTATCTCATCTGATGAGCGCGATATGCTGACGCTGTCGGCGGCGAAGTCGAAGTTCACTATTCACGGCCTACCGGCGGAAGAATACCCGATGCGCCCCACTGTTCCCGAGGGGATCAACATCACCATCCCCGGGCCAGTACTGCGCGATCTGGTGCGCAAGACCATCTTTGCCGCTGGCACTGATGAGGCCCGGCAGGTACTCACCGGCGTGCTCTTCATGTGGAACGGGGCAACGCTCAATATGGTCTCCACCGACACCCACCGGCTAGCCTTCAAGTCCGTGCCAGCGCCCGGCATTGCCGATAACGATGTGAGCGCCATTATTCCGGCGCGCGCGCTGCAGGAGCTGCTGCGGATTCTCGGTAGTGTGGATGACCCGGTCGAGGTCCATATCGGGCCCAAGAATGTGCTATTCATCGTGGGCGCGGTGCAGTTGATCGCTCGCCTCATCGACGGCGCCTTCCCCAACTACGAGCGCGTGATCCCCGCAGAGTCACAAAAGCGCATGATCCTAAATCGCAAGCTCTTCATCGAAGCTGTGCGCCGCGCCAGTATCGTCGCTCGTGCCGAGTCGAATAAACTACGCTTCCAAACCAACCAAGGAACACTGGTCATCACCGCGGAGACCAGTGAAGTGGGCGAGGCTCGCGAAGAGATGCCGATAGAGCTGGACGGTGAAGAAGTGGCCATCGCCTTCAATGCCGAGTATCTTCTCGATGCCCTGACCGTACTTGATACCGAGATGGTGCAGTTAAGCCTCTCCGGCCCACTCAACCCCGGCCTCATCCAGGCAGACGGCGAGCCAGACTACAAATATGTGGTCATGCCGATGCAGATGAATTAGTTACGAATAACTACCAATAATACAAAGGGCACAGAGATGATTTTCTCTGTGCCCTTTGTGCTTGGTAGTGAATAATTATCAGTTCAGATCTGAACAGTTACGTGAATAATCTTCTGACCGGCACTTTACCACCCCGCTTGTTTTTTATATACTTTGCCCAAGGGGCAGCCACCTTCGCGGCAACCGGACCAGGCGCAATCTGGGCCCATGTTGTCGAAGATCACCGGCACTGCTGCTTGGGTCAGCGTGCGGATTTGGGTAAACATGGCGCGGATCTCCCATTGGGCGCGGCTGCACAGGCGCAGACGCGCCATCTCCAGCAGTTCGCGGCCATTCACCTTCATGATAATTTCAGTTTCGCAGGCGTTGGGGAGCACGAAGCGCGCGTCCTCGTTGACCGTCTCTTTGCTGGCTCCCGGCTGTGCCTGCAGTAGCTCTTGCAATTTTCCATAACGTTCGGACAGCTCGTTCATGGTCTGCAGGAAAAGCTCCCGCGCCGCAGGCACGGCAGCGATGCTCTCCGGGATAACGTAGCGGAAGCCCGCCTTGTTCACATAGCGTTGGCTCTGCTGCGCGAAAGAGGCGATGCGGTGGCGCACCAGTTGATGTGAACAGGCACGCGAAATACCACGTACCGCAAATTGAAAGTCCAGTTGCTCGATGATGGCCCAATGTCCGCGCGCGAGCACGTGATCACGGAGCCATTCGCCCATCGCCTGCTCGGAATCCAGTGGCTTGATGCCCTCGATACCAGATTTACTGTAGCAGACACGTGCAGCGGCGTAGGCGGGAAAGAGACTGCCCGTCCAATATAGCAGAGATACATCCAGTTTTGCCGCACGGGCGGGTATGTTGTCTATTCTTTCCATATCATCACAGGAACCAGCTCCACCCCCTAAAGGAGGTGGCTAACAACGGCAAGCGCGCTATCACTCGATTCAGAAAAGTCCGCGAAGGCCGGACGACCGGTGCGCAGTTCTCCGGGCACAAGCCTTGTGCCCTTACTTCTCATTATCCGGCGCTACCGCCCCGACCAATACTGGTTCACGGCTTTCGTTTGCTTTATGAGTTTCGTGTGGAAGGGTATGTTGCAGTGAATCAGGCTGATCAATTTCGCCGTCGAAGCGTACTGTTTTATCCCAGATGCGTTTGTCGCGCATGATAAGGTCGGACCAGAGCGCGCGGAGCGAGGCCAGCGGCCATATCTGACAGTAGGTGAAGTACATGACGATGATGAGCAGCATGTTGCTGAAGGTGAGCTCCTCATCGTAGGAGAGCACCAGTAAAATCTCCAGATAGTAGATGACAATGGCTACCATCCCCAGTTGTACGTAGAAAACCTGCGGCATGGAATGGAAATAATCAATCGGCAGCAGGTGGAGCAGATTATAGATGGGAAATTTCGGCATGTGGGTGAAGAAGTCGTAGGGTAGTTGCCGACAGACGTTCATTACCATCAGGAACTGCATAGCGATAATGGCGTAGAGCAGCAAGTAGGGGATACTTAGAGTGAAGAGGAATTCAGCAGCAAACCATTTATACTTGGATTTACTGAAAGTTTTGATGAGTTTCCACCAAGCGTAGTTGTTGCCACGTGCCCAGCGGGTGCGCTGTTTCAGCCAGACGCCTAATGTCTCGGGCTCCTGCTCCCAGCTATCGGAGTAGGGGATATATTTGATGCGGTAGCCGTCCTGGTACATGCGCACGCTCAACTCAGCGTCCTCGGCCAGCGCTTCTACATCCCAGCCGCCTACGGCATTTACCACGCTGCGTCGGATAATATAGTTAGTGCCGGAGAGCGCCGAGACGCCCATCAACTGCCAGCGTCCCCCCTGCATAATCCCCTGGAAGCCCAGACCTTCGATGTTGATAAAGCGGGTAAGCCAGTTCTTGCGCCGGTTGCCGGTACGGAATTTTCCCAGTACGGCCCCTAATTCCGGGTTGCGTATGAAATTGGCCATCAGCAGCTTCAGCGCGTCATGCGCCGGGCGATTGTCCGCATCGTAGATCGCCACATATTCATTAGTGAGTGTCTTCAGCGCCGCGTTCAGCGCCGCCGCTTTGCCGCGCCCGCCGCCGTTATCCAGGAAACGATGGAAGGGGCGCACGCGCTTGTCTTGCACGGCCAGGCGGTCGATGATAGCAGCGGTATTATCAGTGGAGGCATCATTGATGACAACGATCTCCAATTTGTCTGCCGGGTAATCCAGGGAGAGGAGCGAGAGTACCGTGCGCTCGATGACCTTCTCTTCATTGTGAGCGGGCACCAGTACGGTGATCTTTGGCCACTCAGTTATCCCGTCCAGTATGGTTTTGTGTTCATGTTTGGAGCGACGAGTAGCGATGAAGCCAGCTATCGCTAGTACTGCCTGGTAAGTGATAATAAACCAGGCAGTGTATACGGCGACATTCAGTACTACCGTAAGGAAATCGTTAAAAGATATCATCCGGGTTTTTTCTCCGCAGGGATGCCGGTAACGAGACTAAACGCCACACGGTGATCACTTCTGTGAATCCCCCTATTTTTGCTGGCACTGTATCCCAAAAATAAATGCCAGCAAAGGATATTTTAACATATCGCCGATAGTATCACAAGCGGAGTGGATTTTATTCGTTATTTCATACAGTGTGAGGCACAGATATCCATGCCCCACACTGCTTTTATTGCGCGCCCGCTACCATCATTCCGTTGGTGGAGTTGGTGGTTTTAGCGGCGGCCACACTGGCGGTTGCGGCGCTTCCGGCGGGGGCGGGGGTGTCGGGACACCCGTGGAGCCGGAGGCGGTCGGATTTAGTGGCGGCCATACTGGCGGCTGCGGCGCTTCTGGATGTGTCGGGGCACCCGTGGAGCCGGGGGTGGCCATATAAGGCGGAGGTATGGGCACACCCTGTTGCATCATCGGGATGCCAGCGCCGCCATAACCATTGAAGGTACGCTAGTAGGCAACGACCATGGCCAGGGATATAATCGGATAAGATACCAGGCCGACCAGGAAACCAAGCATCACAATATTCAATATCATCTGCGCTATCCCCAACATAAAAATAAGAACGACAAAGAATATCATGTAAAAGAACATCTCTTTCTTTGTCGTTTCATATGATTCGGATAATGCTTCGCCAATGGGTTTATTGCGGTCAATGAGGATAGGCAAGGCCAGACAGAAGAGAGCGCCGGTGAAAAGCATGCCAATGCCGCATCCTAAGACTCCTAGCCCGATTACCAGGTTGATAACGAAATATCCCCAGCCAAACTTGGTGCCGGTGAAGAGATCCGATACGCTGATTTCCTGGCCGCGAATCTGTTTGAGCGCAGTTACTACGATTCCCGGGTAGATTATCGCTGAAACAATCCATGCAACGACCATTACCATCAATATTAAAACAAAAAAACCGCCCATGTTATCCATCATCATGCGTTCCATACTAGCGCCTCGAGCACCTGAAATAAGGGGCAAAAAGATGGCGGCACCGAAGATAAGCCCGACTAATAACACTGGGACAACGACAATTAAAGTTGCGATCAACCCTTGCAGCGCATATACCCACCAGCGTGCAAATAACAACTGGAATACCTCCGTGAACCACGGGCCGAAGTTGTCGAAACCGGTTCGCGGTTGTTGCGAATAACTACTGTATGCCATGATCTGTCTCCCTTTTAAAATATTTGTCGGGAAATACCGACTGCTTGTTATATTCGTTACACAAATGAGGGTTCCTGCTAGATTTTCTACACAAACAAATAATTTTCACGGGAAATGCTGAATTATTTTTCCTGAACGCTGTATAATATCCCCACTATGACGAAGAAACCATTGTTGACCTTGATACAGCCGCCTATCCTGGAGGAGAAATATCCCGGGGTGCCGTTTCGCTTTGATCCGATCTCGCTGCTGACGCTGGCCGCGCTGACGCCGCGGGAGGAGTTCGACGTGCGCATCATTGACGACTCCTTCGGCAAGACGCTGGAGCCGAGTATCGACTTGTCCTCGGCGCTGGTGGGGATTACCGTGGTGAATGTCGCCGCCTCCGCCGCCTATGCGCTGGCGAAGATCTACCGGGAGCACGGCATCCCGGTGATCCTGGGCGGGGCGCATGTGACGATGAACCCGGAGGACGCCGCCCCGCACGCCGACTGCATCGTCATCGGCGAGGTGGAGAATGAGTGGGGCACGATACTGGCGGATTTCCGCGCCGGGCAACTGCAGAGCGTTTACCATTTCGCTCCGCCAACTCCTATTGACATCACTATCGATCGCGACATCATCCCCAACTACCAGGAAGAGTACCCGCTACTCTCGGCGATACAGACCACGCGTGGCTGCCCCAACTGCTGCGAGTTCTGCGCCCCGGCGATGATCTATGGGCAGCAGATCCGCCACCGCCCGGTTGCCGATGTAGTGGCGGAGTTGCGCACGCTGAAGGAGCGCTATGGGCGCGATGTGATCGGCTTCACCGATGACAACATCACGGGCGACCGCAAGTACCTGCGCGAGCTGCTCACCGCGATAATCCCGCTGAAGATACATTGGGCCTCGCAGATGTGCCTGGACGTGGCGCGCGATGAGGAGCTGCTGGAGCTACTGGTGCGCAGCGGCTGCTTCTCCGCCTTTATCGGGCTGGAATCAGTGAACCAGGCGACACTGCAGGTGATCAACAAAAACCTGGACATCAACGAGGTGCCGCTGTTGCTGGCGCGCTTTCGCGCCCGGCGCATCATGGTCATCGGCTCCTTCTCCATCGGGCACGACCAGGATGACGAAAGTGTCTTTGCCGACACGCTGGCCTTCTGCCGCGCCAATGACATCGAGTTCCCGCTCTTCGTCCCCCTCACCGCCTACAAAGGGTTGCGTCTATATAATAGGTTGGAGAAAGAAGACCGCCTGCAGCCC
>JBBRXO010000024.1:0-26896 GCA_038248345.1 Armatimonadota bacterium
AAATATCCGAGTCAGCTAGTGACCGTCTGACACAAGGGAGGAACCCGGTGCGGTAATTCCGCACGCCGGGGTCTGTGCGGGGGGCTGCGGGCAACCGCAGTCCCTACCGCGATTCGTACTCCTTCATTTCCAACGCCTGCTCAGGAGCATATGGCTTCAGTCCACTAGATGGCCGTGAGATGGGGTGCGGCTTTCTTGATACTGCGGCTTTATAAGTCAGTGGAGCGTCGTCTCTGCTCTTCAGTGGAAATCCTAATGCTGAGACTATGCCCTGAGCCTTCAATAGTGATTCCTGGCGCCTATTAATCAGTGTCCTTACTTCCATTACAAGCAAAGCATTGAATGAAGCAAGGTCGTTATTGATCCAGCCCAAACTTTTCTTCAAATTCTTAAAGTCGCTGTCGAACTGTCTTTTAAGCGATTCAGAATCGTAATCAACTGTCTCATAGGATAAAAGAAGCTCATTGCCTTGAATTCTGGCATAAGGAGATGAAGAGTATAAGTAGTAGCCTTCCGAATAAAGAGGTCACCATCTCCATCGAAAGGTATGTAATAAGAAACAATACTTCCTGGTATGTGTATTGTAGAGAAATTATATCGGAAATCGTGACTAACATCGACCTTGGCTTCACGATCACTTATAATGATTTGTTCCTCTTTAAGAGCAAGTGGTACAATTTGGTATGTTTGTGCAAAATAGTCACACCAGTCATCAACATTTGTGTTTAGCAATTGGTTTTTCTTTATCTTCTCGATATCAGCTGATATCTGTCGATGAATAATCTCCATTTTTCCACGAAGTTCACTCGTAGAAAAAAGCAGCGAGTCGACTTTGATCATTATATCACCTCTATTGTTGCTGGACTACGAACTCACACGTTGGCTGATTATTGTTATGTTGACCAAGTCAATATTGATTGATTCGCCATAACTATCATCCATTCCTCCATCCCCCAACCTCAACCATCCAGCCCCAACCCACCACATCCAGCATAAAAAAGCCGAGAAAAACCATAGCGATTGTGGGGCGAAAGAACCGCCACCAACGAAAAAACCGCCGGAGATTAATCTCCAGCGGCTGAATTGGTAGGGCGTGCGGGAATCGAACCCGCCGTCTCCGGCGTGAAAGGCCGGCGTCATAACCGATAGACCAACGCCCCTTATAGGTGTAATTATAGCCAGTTTGAGATTATTTGTAAACATCTCGAGCTCTTTAATAATTTTCTCGTCTCGCACGCAGGATATTCTGGCATTGATGCCGAATGATACATGTTAAGTAAGGATATCTGGTCAGCGATAGGTGGGTTCATGCGCGAACAGTTTATAGCTTTGGTTACAACCTATTTTACTCCATTCACCATAATGGATATGCTTGACATCGCCGTGGTTGCCCTGGCTATCTATCTGCTGTTGCGGCTGGTGCGCGGCACACGGGCGGTGCAGCTCATCAAGGGGTTCGTCGCCGTCACCCTTTTCGTCATCATCACCGAGATCGCCCGGCTCAACGCCTCGCACTGGTTGCTGGCGAATGTGCTGCAAAACTGGGTCATCGCGCTCATCGTGCTCTTTCAGCCGGAACTTCGTCTGGTGGTGGAGCAGATCGGGCGCGGACGCATCATCTCCGAAGCCTTCCATACCGGACAGTACGGCCTGGATGACGCGGTAACGATGATCAACGAGATCGTGCGCGCAGCGCGGCGTCTCTCCGAGCGCAACATCGGCGCGCTCATCGCTATCGAGCGGCAAGTGGGGCTGAAGGATATTATCACCACCGGCAAGAGCATCACTGGTGCGGTCTCCAGCGAATTGCTGCAGACGATATTCCACCCGGGCACCCCCATGCACGACGGTGGGGTAGTCATCAAAGGACACCAACTGGCCGCCGCCATGTGTCTTTTCCCGCTCACCACGCGTGACGATCATCCGCGTGACTACGGTACCCGCCACCGCGCCGCCATCGGTCTTAGCGAGGTCACCGATGCGGTAGTAATAGTAGTATCGGAAGAGACCGGTGCGATATCGTTGGCTCTGGAGGGCGAATTGATCCATAATCTCTCCGTCGAGGCGTTAAAGGAACGACTATTGATGCTACTGCAGCCGGTGGGGCCGGATGCAAAAAGCTGGTTTGGGCGGCCTTCGCAGAAAGTAAAGAAATGTGAACAACCTGCGATAACCGAGGAGGAAAGCCAATGAAATGGGATTCCGAGCTTTCAATACGTATTATCGCGGTAGCGCTGGCGCTCTTCACCTGGGCCTACGTGCGCGTGACCCACGGCGACGCCGCGCGCGTGATCCCCAGCATCCCCGTTAAAGTGGAAGCCGCCACGGGGATGAATGCCACGCTACGGGAGAATGAATATACGCTGTCATTGCTGGTGAAAGGGCCAGCTGACCTGGTGAATAACATCGTGCGCGAGGATATCGTCGCAACCGTGGATGCCAGCCACATCGCCCAGGCGGGCACGGTACAATTACCGGTGCAGGTGAAGCTACCGCCCGGGGTGGAGCTGGCACGGGCGATTACCGTGTCAGTAACCCTCACACCATTACAGAAGCGTAAGCTACCCGTCACCGCGTCCTTCATCGTCGCCCCTAATCCGGGGGCCAGCATCGGCAACTTCACCATCCAGCCCGCCGAGGTGGCATTAGAAGGCACTGAGGAAACGCTGGCAAAAGTAAAATTCATCACCGTGCGCCTGGATCCGAACGAGCCATTAGTAGCGCCGCGCGCGCTGATCCCCTACGCCACTAATCAAGAAGGCGAGCGCGTGGACGGCGTGACGGTACAGACCGCCACCGTGTTGGTCTCCATGTCGTCACTCACCGGGGACAAAAACAACCGACAGGTGGCAGTGCGGCAGCCGGAATTAAAGAACGCCCCCACCGGCTATCTGGTACGCGTGAAGAGCATGCAACCCGATCTGGTGACCGTCAGCGGTGACCCGGCGGCGTTGGATCGGCTGGAGGGATACCTCGACACCCAGAGCATCGACGTGCGCACAGTGACGCAAGATGTCAGCCGTACCGTGCGGCTGCAGATACCCGAAGGGGTGAAGGTAATCGACGAAACGGAAATCCGCGTGAACCTGGAAGCGAACGCGAAGAGATAGCATTAGCCCTCCCAGGGAAGGGGGATGAAAAGCTGATGTCGCAGAATCCGTTCTCCCCGGTATTTATGCCGGGGAGAACGGATTGGAACTTGGAATTTGGAACATTTTCGTAGAAGGAGCCACAAATGGAAGGACTTAAAAGCATCTCGCTGGTATTGCTGATCGTGGTAGGCGTCTCGTTGATTGTGTCTTCTATCGCACCACAGAGCAAACGCTCCTACCTGCGTTTCCTGGGGGTCGCTCATCTCATGCTCGCTGGTATTAATTTCTCAATTATGTATAATAATACCGCCATGGCGTTGATTTTCGGCATACTGGCCATCCTCTCATTCATCTACGCCTTGTATGAAAGCATCGTGGTGACGCGCAAGAACCTGAGCCAGATGCGCCTCCGCCAGCAAGCCCGCGAGGAAGCGCTGGGCGAGGTGCTAAAAGTCATCGCCGAGGAAAAACCGAAAACGAAGGACGAGGACGAATAGTTCAATGTTCAATGTTCAACGGGGACAAGTGGCTGTTCATTGAGATTGAAAGCAATTATCATTTCGCAACTGGATCACGTAATACATTAAACATTAAACATTAAACATTGAACATTGAACATTGAACATTGAACGGGGTATAACTGTGACTGCTACATGCAAAAAAATAGGCGCTCTGGTCTCCGGCGGCGGGTCAAATCTGCAGGCGGTGCTGGATGCAATTGCACTGGGCGAGATCAACGGGCGCGTGACGCTGGTGATCAGCGATAACCCCGACGCCAAAGGGCTGGAACGCGCCCGTGCAGTAGGGGCGGAGACGGCGGTGATCCGCCCGAAAGATTACCCGGATCGCGCAGCATTCAGCCAGGCGCTGGCGGACAAACTGCAGCAGGCGGGGGTAGAGCTGGTGCTGATGGCGGGCTTCATGCGCGTCACCACCGTCGAGCTTATCGCTCCCTTCCGCAACCGTATCCTCAATATTCACCCTTCACTCATTCCCAGCTTCTGCGGACCGGGCTTCTACGGACACCACGTTCACGAAGCGGTGTTGGAATATGGGGCGAAGGTGAGCGGCTGCACCGTGCATTTCGTCGAGGAAGCGGTGGACGCTGGCCCTATTGTGCTGCAACGCACGGTGCCGGTGCTGGAAGGCGACACACCTGATACGCTGGCAGCGCGGATACTAATTGAAGAGCACAAAGCCTATCCCGAAGCGGTGCGCCTCTTCTGTGCTGGACGGCTGACACTGCAGGGGCGTCGCGTTATAATTGCGCCAGAAAAGTGAGATCGCTGATCTCCCCATCGTGCGCCAGCGCCAGTAATACGGCGATCACGCGCGAGGTGGCATCGTCCCCCTCGGTGTAGCGCCAGCGACCGGGTATCTCCGGCAAGACGATCTGCCGCCCCTCCGGCTCCAGCAACACGGTGCCGGTGGTGAGGTTGACGCGATACGTTGCGCGTGCGCCCAGCACCAGCGCATAATTGCCGGTGTCCGGGGTGGCGATATTGGTCAGGTCGAAGGTACGTGCCATCT
The DNA here is from genome assembly GCA_038248345.1 of Armatimonadota bacterium. GTDB lineage: Bacteria > Armatimonadota > Hebobacteria > CAIYQO01 > CAIYQO01 > CAIYQO01. The sequence continues at coordinate 4,623 of JBBRXO010000024.1, forward strand.
CGCGTAAAAGTGTCCGCCGCACCGCTAATGTCTCCGCCGAGGTCAGGTTCTCCTCGCCCATCGCGGCACGGGTGGTGAGGAGATCCGCCACGCGCAACGTTTCGCTGAAGATGATCGGTGGCACCGCATGCAACGGCAACTCTTCCGCCGCCTGCCTGAAGCTGATGCACCCGGTGGTCACCTCTTCGAGGCGTTTCTCTCCGAACAGATCATGACTCACCGCCCCCTCAGCCCAGCATATTTGCGCGGTGATGCCTCCCGGCCACTCATAGCGCGCTACGCCCGACCCCGGCGCGTATCCGGCGGCGCGCAACACGGCGTAGGCGCGCTCCGGCGCGATGCACCGCCCGGCGAAACGCTCACACTCCTGCCCAGTCTCATCAAATGTAATGTATATCTCGCGAAATAGCTGCCGGAACGGTTGCTGCAGGCGGATATCTGCCGCGCGGCTTTGCCAGCTTTTCAGCTCCGCTCCCAGTGTTATCGGGTGGGCCAACGTCAGCGTGAAGCCATCATCCAGCGTGACCGGCGCGCCGGCCACATCCTCCCACCGGCCTTCCCCCGCCCAGAGTACGCACACCCCGGCTGCGGTGCGCCACACCAGTCGCTCCGCCAGATGCGCGAAGACCGGATTGGCCAGCAGATAGCGGAACTGCCCCACTGGTACCGCCGTCTCCGCCAGCATCCAGCGCTCCAGCTCCCCGCGGTAACGCCGGTATTCCGCCTGCAATTCGTGCTCCGCCGCCCGTGCTTCCTGGTAAACGCGAGTATTGCGTAACTCCTCCGGTATGCGCGTCAACGGCCCACGCGGCCCCAGCGCTTCAAAGCGCACCTTACCCGCGTGCAGGCTTAACCGCAGCCGATATATCCCCGTCTGCCAGTCCGTGCGCACCCGCCCCTGTCCCAGCGTCGACTCATCCCACGCCCGGGTGAGGAACTGCTGCCGCAATAACTCATCTGTGCCCGGTAGCCCCACCTGCCGCGCCAACTGCGCCAGCGCCAACTCGGCAGCCGCCTGTTGTGGCCTGCCGCCGAAGCGCCGCTGCTGCACCAGCATGCCGATAATATCGTCATCCACCTTCGCCATGCCCAGCGCGCGGATTGCTGCCACCTCACCGTCTTTTGCCTGCAATTGAATCGCTGCGACATCGTCCGACGCCGCCAGCGCCAACAACAGATTGGAGCAGATATTCCGGTAATTACTGATGTAATGCCGCTCCAGCCAGGCGTGCCGGTCGGTAGCTTCGGGAGGAAGTTCGAGGAGCATACAGCGCCGCAGCGCCTCGCGTGCCGTGGGCAGGCCGGAGATGAGAAACTCCCCCCACCATGTCGGACTTGAGTAGGCCAGTGCCGCCGCCTGTACATTGCTCGAGCGTAGCCACTGCACTGCCGGATCGCCCCCCGCCGAACGCGGGCGCAACCACGCATACAGGCAGCGCACCTCCTCCGGCGCTAAACTAAGCGCTTCCTTGTCCGGCAACGGAGTACACTTCACGATACGCAACAACGGCAGCGTCCACGCCTCGGTGGCAAGGGCGCGGAGGGTCTCCTGAATTTGCTCATTTGTCATAGGGAATTACCCCGTTCAGACGATCGGCCTTTCCACCGGCACGCCCACCCATTCCACTTTATGTAGCGGAAATCCCAGCAGGCGTTCGCCTTCGCGACGGAGGCTTTCCGGGTCGCCACTGCTGAAGAAGCGGTGTGCATCAGGCGGGGTGGGGGGCTGGTCTGTGGCGAATTGTGCGGCTACTTCGCTGGCGGTGAAGGTTCCGGGGTCGATCAGCGTCACCTCCGGGCCGAGGAAGCGGGCGATGGCGTCGCCGAGAAACGGGTAGTGGGTGCAGCCGAAGATGAGTGTGTCCACCCCGGCGTCGCGCAACGGCGTCAGATACTCCGCCACTGCCGCGTCTACCTCCGGGCCGTCATCCTGGCCGCATTCTACCAGCGGTACGAAGAGCGGGCAGGCCTGCTGGTATACTTGCGCTACTCCGGTTGCGTGCAGCGCCCGTTCATACGCCCCGCTGTTCACCGTCCCCTGGGTGGCGATCACCCCGATGCGACCGTTACGCGTTGCCGCTTGGGCAGCGGCAGCGCCGGGGCGAATCACCTCATACAGCGGCTTGCCATACAGCTCGATACCTGCATCGCGCGCCCCAGAGGCACTGCTCATGTTACAGCCCATCACCACAATATCGGCCCCCTGCTCGTAGAGAAAGCCGATGATCTGCAACGCAAAATCGCGCACCTGCGCCAATGGGCGCGGGCCGTAGGGTACATGCGCGGTGTCCGCGAGATAAATCAAGCGTGCGGCGGGCAACTCGCACAATACCGCACGCGCCACGGTGAGACCGCCGACGCCAGAATCAAAAATTCCAATAACCGGGGACTGGGATGTTAAACTCACGACTTACTTCCAATCTGCTAGTGTTCTAGTTTTAATCTTCCCTGCCTGGCCGGTAAATTCCTGTTGAAATAGTGAAATCACCGACAAATTTGGATAACTTTTCTCCAAAAAATAATGACTTGTCTTTATTCTTATGCTATACTGAATCTACAAAAATGCTAACTTACCCGAGATGGAGGAGGATCCTATGTTCGTTGTAAGCTGTATTACCCGCTGGGCGCGACTCAACAGTCGTCCCCTGTTGTTCGTGCTGCTGGCCTTACTGGCTATAAACGCTTTGCCCACCCGTGTCATTGCCGCAGATAAACCGCTGACCGCACTATTGCCGTTGGATACTCCAGGTTATATCTCCGTCGATACGCAATATCTGTGGAATGCTTCCGCCGAAGTCCGCAAAAGCGAAGTGGTGGCGGAAACGATCTCTGATATGGAATTAGCCACCGGGTTGTCATTTAATGATGATGTCTTCTCCTGGACAGGGCAAGTTGCGACTTCATTTGGTGAAGGACAAAGCGATGGTTATTATTCGATGTACAATATTTTAGATTCCTTTCTTACCGAATTCACCAGAGGAAAAATTTATATCCATATACGTGACCAGGCTGCCTATGAGAAGAAATTCCCCGCTGTACAGGCCGAGCTGGAAAAAATTACCAGGCAGGAATGGAAATCAGTAGAGTACAAAGGGATCACCTTACGTCAGGCAGAGTTGAATGAGCCCAGCTATGATTACCGACAGAATAATCAGATAGCTGCTACCAAAAAGATCCAATACGCCACCATTGACGGCTGGGTTGTCTTTACCCATGACGAAGCTGGTATGCAAGAGATTATCGATGTAAGCAAAGGTGAGAAACCATCGTTGGAAAAACACCCGCTTTTCGCCAATACCATGAAAGACCTGCCGCAGGGGAATGTGGGCTCATTTTGCGTGAATGGCACCGGCATTCTGGAGCTTGTGAAAAAGAATAGTGAAGAAGGGGCGACAATATTTAGCGCCACTGATTATGATAAGACCTTGCTCATTGGCACCGTAAATAACGATAAAACCGGGGTAAATACCAATGTGGTGGCCTGCTCATCATCTCCTAAAATTCAGGAAGAGCTGAAGCAACTGCGTGCAGAAACCGGGGTCCTCAGCGGCAAATCGCTGGCCCATTCTCCGGCGGGCACCTTCGCGGTGGCGATGATCAACGACCCGGAAAGTTATATCGCCTTCGTGGAGAAGCGTATATTGGAATCGCTCACTAACGCAGAAGCAAAAGACCGTGTCGGTGAATGGTTTAACGAGTACGCCGACCCCCGCTCGATATTGAAGCGCATCACCGGTGAATTTACCCTCAGCGCTGCTTACAACGATGAGAAAGGCTTTGGCTTTACGCTGGCAGGTGAGACGAAATCAGCCGTCAGCGCCACCAACGCAATGGCAGCATTCCAGGGGTTCGCCGAAGATGACAAAGAAAAGATCACCGTCGAAAACGGCGTCTTCAAACTGCTGAACTCGGAATACAAAGACGACAAAAATTATTTCAACATCCTCCTCAGTGGCACCACCCGCAAAGAATGGCTGCTGCTCAGCTCCCACCCGGACTGGATCACCCAGCACCCGGCGGCCCCGGCCATGGCGCTACCCGCTGATATGAAAGATGTCAGCATGGCCGTTTTCGGCAATTTTGACTTCCTCCCTTCCTTATTGAAGCGATTGGCCATAACTGATCCCGGGCTAGCGAAAGGAATTCAAGATACCCTCGATACTATGACGATGAAGCCGGACAAATGGGCCATTTCCTTCAGCATTGATGCCGATGGTGGAGCGGAACGCGCCAAAATCTCCTTCCCGAATGACTGGATCACCAACGCCGCCACCTCGGCGATCACCGTCGCCACCCGTAATCAGGTCAGCGGGAAGAAGCAGAGCGAAATATATAGAATACAGAGCCTCGCTAATCAGCTCAAACAATACGCCCGTGAACATGATGATTCCTTCCCGATTATGGAAAGCCCGGAGGATCTGAAAGCGCTGAAAATGCACGATTATTACGGTAATAATTATGCAAATGCGCAAGGTGTCCCTTACCTCCCCAACCCGTCGCTATCGCTGAAAGGTCTGGGAGATATCGTAGGCGACCCCACAAAGATAATTCTCCTCTACGATGAGACCACCTGGCCCAACGGCGCCCACACCGTCGCCTATCTGGATGGCACCGGCACCATCATCACCGCCGATAAATGGGAAGTAGCCAAAGAGGCATCCGGGATACCGTAGGGTCAGTTGTTTATTATCGTAAAGGGCAAGAGCGCCATGTCTGCAGGAATCCTCTATCACCGTGCGGAAAATACAGCTATTGAACATTTCTGTCTGAACCAATATTCGCAGAATTATAGGGATTTTCATGATAGCTGGGACGATTGCGCAAGAGAGAGTTTATTCATTGGGTAGGAAGTTATCAGGTAAATCCTTATAATCAGGAAAATCCGGGTTCTGACATTTGAGAGGCCAACAACATGCCAGGACAATTAACCGTCACCAATATCGCCAAGAGCTACCCCGGGGCGGTGAGCGTTACTACTGTGGTGCGTGATGTTTCGCTTACTACCCAGCCGGGCGATACCGTCGCTATCATCGGGCCTTCCGGGGCGGGGAAGAGCACGTTGCTGAATATCATTGGCTCGCTGGATGCGCCCACCTCCGGCACGGTGACGCTGGATGAGCTGGTGGTGAACACCTTGCAGGGGAAGGCGCTGGCGGCGTTCCGCGCCACCCGCGTGGGGTTCGTCTTCCAGGATCATCACCTGTTGCCACAACTCACCGCACGGGAGAATGTGCTGTTGCCCACGTTGGCGGCGCACACCAAAGCCGGGGGCGAGAAGACGCAGCAGCTGCTGGAGAGCGTGGGCGTGGCGCACCGCGCCGACGCCTACCCGGCGCAACTGTCCGGCGGCGAGCGCCAGCGCGTGGCCATCGCGCGCGCCCTCATCAACGGAGCGAAACTGTTACTCTGCGATGAACCCACCGGCAACCTGGACCATGAAACGGCCGCCACCATCATCACCCTCTTCCTGGAACTGGCCAAGCGTGGCGTGACGATAATAATGGTAACGCACAACGCCGAACACGCCGCACGCTTCGGGCGGGTGTTGGAGCTGCGGGATGGGGAGTTGAAAGAAACGACAACCACCGCGCAGCGGTGAAGGATTTTAGCCTGGGGCGCAAGCCCCAGGAAACATCACCGCAGAATGATTCCTACCCTGAAAGGGTGGCGGAATCAGAATCAGTCTTCCACCACCCTATCAGGGTGGAAATATTAAAGGGAACTATCTACCCGGCGCTTGCGCACCGGGCTAAAATCCGGCACCACTTCGTGGTGCATTGAATGACACAACCTTCGACGGAGACAACCATGACCTCTGCTAAATTAATACTGAAAAGTCTGCTTTACTACTGGCGCACCGGGGTTGTGGTGGCGCTGGGGGTGGCGGTGGCTACTGCCGTGCTGGTGGGGTCGCTGCTGGTGGGGGATTCCGTCAGCGGCAGCATCCGCGATACCTCGCTGCGACGGCTGGGCGAGGTGCGTTATGCCATCAGCACGCGGGGGCTTTTCCGCGCCAAGCTGGCAGAGGATACTGCGAAATTCCCGACTAGCTACAATATCAAGGCCACGCCCATCACCGTTATGCGCGGTACCGTATTTAACCCGCAAACGGAGGTGGCATTGCCGGCGGTGAACGTGATCGGCGTGGACGAGGCTTTCTGGGCGCTCTACCCCGGTACAAAGAAGCCTGGCCTCGATAACTTCCAGGTGGTGCTCAACACCACCCTGGCGCATGACCTGCAGGTGAGCGTCGGGGACGCGCTGCAGTTGCGCGTGGAGATACCGGGTGCCATGCCCGGCGATACGCTTTTCACGCAGCGCAAAGCGGACAAAACTATGAAACGCCTGCGCACCAGTGTAGCAGAGATACTACCGCTGGGCGGCGTGGACGAGTTCTCGCTCTCCCCGCAGACCAGCACCCCGCGCAACGTCTTCGTCAACCGCACCTGGCTGATGGAGCAACTGAACAAGCCAGAGATGGCCAACACCATCCTCATCAGTCAGCCGGAACAATATATCCCCGGCTTGCTACAAACACCGGGGATTGATGCTTATACCACTCTCACGGTGGAAGACCTGGGGCTGAAGATCGTCCCCAACGAGGCGCAGGGGTATGTGGCGGTGGAGAGCACGGAGATGCTGCTGAACAGCGCGCAGGCGCAGGCGGTGCAGGACGCCGCACAGGCCACGGGTGCGACGGCGCGGCAGACCTCCATGTTCATCGCCACCACCGTGCGAAGGCTGGATGGCGACGGGCGCAGCATCGCCTACGCCATGCTGGGGGCGGTAGAGCAGGCGCGCCCCTTCACCTTCATCTCTGGAACCGGTGGCGAGATGCCCGACGATGACGGAATATGGATAAATAGCTGGGCGGCCGCCGACCTGGGCATCACCGGTGGTGAAAAAGTGGAGCTTACCTACCTGACGCCCGCGTGGGACGGCATCTATCAACCCGCCACCATCACCCGCACCGTGCGCGGCGTGGTGGACCTCTCCGGAGCCGCTGCAGATCAGGCGTTGGCCCCCACCATTGCCGGAATCACCGACGCCAAACGCATCGACCAGTGGGCCGCGCCCTTCCCGGTGGATATGAAGCGCGTCACCCCGCGTGACGAGACGTACTGGGACGCCTACCGCGCCACCCCGCGCCTCTTTGTGAGTAATAACACCGCCAAAGCGCTGTGGCAGAGCGGGCCGGAGAAAGACCGCGCGAGCTGGATCACCGGCATCAGGCTGGTACCGGCGGACGGCGACCTGGCCAAGCTGGCGACGGCGTTGCCCAATGCTATCATCGCCAAGCTCAAGCCGGCGGACGCGGGGGTATCCCTTGCCGCCGTGCGCGAGCAGGCGGTCACCGCGTCAGCGGGCAGCACCGACTTCGGCCAACTCTTCCTGGCGATGGGCATGTTCCTGGTGGCCGCCGCCGCCGGGCTGGCCGCCATGATGATGCGGCTGATGGCCGACCGCCGCGCCGCGCAGGCGGGTATCATGCTCGCCACCGGCTTCAGTGCCGGGGCCACCGTGCGTACCATCTTCTGGGAGGGGGTCATCCTCACTGTCTTCGGCGTGGCTCTCGGCGCACCGCTGGGGGTATATTATGCAGGCGCGATCATCTACGCGCTCACCACCCGGTGGGTGGGGGCAATGGGGGGCATCGCCTCGCTGTGGCTGCACATCCAGCCGACCAGCATCGTCTACGGCGCACTCTTCGGACTGCTCGTCGGCACGCTCTCCGTCTGGTGGGGGGCGCGCGACCTGGGGCGTGCCCCGGCGCTGAAGCTACTCTCCGGCTGGCAGGCGCGTGCCATGGCTCCCACCGCTAAATCCGGCATATGGTCGCTGCTGCTCTGTTTGGGCATGTCAGCCCTCGCCATCTTCCTCATCATCGGCGCTCAGATGAAGTGGGTGCCCACCTCCACCGCCTTCTTCTCCAGCGGGGCGGCGCTGCTCATCGCCGGGTTGAGCGCGGTTAATCTGCTGCTCGTACGCGTATTGCGGTCCAGCGGCAAACCGCCCAGCTTCGCCCGGTTGGCGTTGCGCAGCGCGGCGGCCAACCGTGGGCGCAGTCTGCTGGCGGTTGGGCTGCTGGGCGGGGCGGCGTTCATCATCGTCACGGTGGCCGCCAACTCGCGCGATTACTCGCATATCGACTACACGCGCAAGGACACCGGCACGGGCGGCTTCGCACAGCGCGCACTCTCCTCGTTGCCCATCAACTACGACTTTAGCACCGAGAGCGGGCGCAAAAGCCTGAACTTCCTCCTCAAACCGCAGGAGGAGAAGATCTTCAGCGGCGCGGAGGTCATCCCCTTCAAGGTCAGCCCCGGCGACGACATCAGTTGCCTCAACCTGGCAAAGACCGTCACCCCGCGCGTCATCTCGGTGGGCGATAGCATGATCAAGCGCGGCGGCTTCCGCATCAGCGCCAAAGAGAAAACCGCCAACCCGTGGGAGCTGCTGACCAAGCCGCTGCCCGACGGCAGCATCCCTGTCTTCGGCGACGCCGCCACGGTGGAGTGGACGCTCTACAGCGGGTTGGACAAGGTCTACGAGATGCCGGTGAACGGGGTGACAGTGCGGCTACGCTTCGTCGGCATCATCCACGACAGCATCTTCCAGAGCGAGCTGCTGGTCTCCGACGCCAACTTCCGCACGCTCTACCCGGGCGTCAGCAGCCCGCGCTACTTCCTCATCGCCCCGCCGCCCGGGCAGGAGGATGAAATGGCGCGCGTGCTGCGCGCCAACCTGGGCGAGCAGGGGCTGGACGTGGAGAACACGCGCAGCATCCTGAACAAATTCATCGCCGTGCAGAACACCTACCTGAGCACCTTCCTGGCGCTGGGCGGGCTGGGCGTGCTGCTGGGCACACTGGGGCTGATAATAGTGCTACTGCGCAACGCGCTAGAGCGCCGCCGCGAGTTCGCGCTGTTGCTGGCGATAGGCTTCCGCCCCGGCGAATTGGGGGTGCTGCTGCTGTGGGAGAACGCCGGCCTGCTGCTCCTCGGCCTGCTCATCGGCACCGCCGCCGCGCTGGTAGCCGTGGCCCCGCAGGTGACCAGCAGCGACATCCAGGTGAAATGGGCCGACATGACCGCCCTACTAGCCGCCATCGCCACCACCGGCCTCCTCTGCAGCGCCCTGGCAGCAATGGTAGCGGTGCGCGGGCGGTTGATTGAGGCGTTGCGGGGGGAGTGAGAGGAGGTGAGTTTATTTTATGTCGAATATTTTACGTGGAATTGGACAAATAGTCATCTCTCAAACGTCTATATTGACGGCACAATAATGTGCGGGATTAAAAAGGAGGAGAGCAAATGGAAGATATCACACAGAGGCAACCGAAATGTTGGCAGATTGCTGCTGGCGAACCTGGTAGATTTTATAGCAAAGTATTTTTTAACTACGATGTAATGTAGCTTGGACTAGGTAGGTATGGTATTTTTGATGTAAATAATTATCAAAATATCGCTAACGCTGGAGAAATAAGTTCCTCCCAGGTTGGTTATATACGAAGGTTAGCTACAGAAGTTTTGGAAGGTGATTATGTGATACTGCGCGAGGGTACACGTGCGAAAGCAATAGGTATAATCCCAGCCGAGGAGGGGTATTCATCTGAAGATGCGTTCGACTCCATATATGGTTGGGATCTAAATCATACTCGACGTGTCATATGGCAACCGGACTTAGAACAATAACTGGATATAATCCAGCAAAATAAAAACCTGTTCGAAACAAGTAAGCAATCACACACATTTGCACTGATCTCAGATGTTAATCGGATTAATAAGATTTCCCATTTGTTTAAAATGTGTAAAGGAAGGCCATTAAAGCAATTGCCAAATGTTCCACGTGTACTTGACTTCGAAGAATTGGGCAAAGAACTGTTTGCTCATGGTTTATCAAATGGGGTAGTAGATAAGGTAATACTCGCTCTAAAGCATTTAGGGAACCTTGCTTCTTGGTATTACAAATCAGGTAAAGCGGTTGGACGTCCTACAGAGCATGAAGTAGTTGCTCATATGATCGTTCCGCTGTTGCTAGCATTAGGATGGTCTGAACAACTGCTAGCGATCGAGTGGAAACGAACAGATTTGGCTACTTTCGATAGAACACCTACAAATGATAGTAGTTGTGTGATGATCTGTGAAGAAAAGGTGCGGAGGAGGCACTTCAGGATGTGATAGATCAAGCTATCAATTATGTCAAAAATAATCATTTAAAAGCATGTGTAAAAATCTTAACAACTGACGGCAATCAACTATTTCTATACCAACGTGATGGGAATGATCAAAATGATCAATGGTATATTAATCCTATAGGCTATTTAAATGTAAGCAACATCTGTGCTAATTACCTCATTCCGGTGAATACTAATGTGGCTGATACAATTGCTTCATTAACACCGGCAGGGGTTATGAGAAGGATTGAAAGGCCGTGATAATGTAATTTGGACAATATCCATCATAGGAAATCCCAATATGCCCAATTCCGCCATCCACCGTGTGCTAACCTAAAAATAAATAAATGATTACACCCCGAAGGGGAGGTGCGAATATAGCCCGGCAGGAACTGCCGAGTGGGCGCGAGAGAATATCGCAGTCCCGGCAGGGAGGAATGGAATAACTCTTTGTCAGGAGTATCGTTTTTAGCGCCTGTCCTGTTCGCCCAGCCGTGAACGACTGGGCTGGTGGGCTACGCCGAACGTCCTTCGGACGGGAACGCTTGCCCTTAACCGTCCCGCTCGAAGAGCGATTGGCCGTAGGCCCTCCAGCCTGGTCGTTCACGGCCAGGCTTAGGAGGACGGCTTCTTACTAAAAGCGATACTCCTAGTGCTGGTAATTACACAAAACACCGCATCTTATCCCATCTGTTATAATGAGAACACAGCCGTATCTGTACACTGTGCAAAAGGGGAATTGACGTGAAAATTACGGTGATCATCCATGAAGCTGAAGAAGGTGGGTATTGGGCGGATGCGCCACCCAGGGGGATACATTCGAGGAATTGCTGAATAATCTTTATAAAGCTATTGAGGGGTGCCTCGCTGTCAATATTGATAGCATACCCATATACGCGTAGATATCACTGGGAGCGCAGACATCCCAATCCACAAACCAGAGAACAAACTCCCCCGCCGGGTGTCTAACGCTTATAGAGGCGAAAAAGATGAACAAACGAATTTACTTGCCGATATTGGGCGTGCTGGCGCTGCTGCTTACTGGCTTTACTGCACTGTATGCGGCGGATTGGAGTTCTTTCCGCGGTGACAAGGAGTTGTCGGGCGTGGCGGGGGGCAGTATCGCCGCCGGGGCCAAATTGCTCTGGACTTACGAGACGGGGAGCAGCATCAATAGCACCGCCGCTATTGTGAACGACACTGTCTATGTGGGCACGCAGGGCAAAAAAATGCTCGCGCTCAACCTGGCGGACGGCAAACTGAAATGGGAATTTGCCACCAATAACTCCATCAGCGCCGCGCCGCTGGTGGCGAATAACCGGGTGTATTTCGGCGATGAGACGGGGTTCTTCTATGCGCTCAATGCCGACACCGGCAAAGAGGTGTGGAAGATCAAAACCGCTGGTAAAATCATCGGCAGCGCCAGCATCTCGGGCACCTCTGTGCTGGTGGGGTCATATGACAATTCGCTCTACTGTCTGAATGCGAGCTCTGGCGCTACCAAATGGGAGTTCAAATCAGGCGCGCAGGTGCATTGCACCCCGTGCATCGCGGATGGCGAAGTGATCATCGCCGGCTGCGACAGCAAAGTCCGCATCATCAGCCTCAGCAGCGGCAAAGAGCTGAAGAGCGCCGACGCGGGAAGCCAGTGTGCGGCGGGCCCGGCCTACAACGATGGCCACGTCTTCCTGGGCACCCTTAATAATGGTTACATCGCCGTTGACATCAAGGACGGCTCGAAATCCTGGACGATCACCGACCCGGATGGTGACGGTGACTGCAATGCTGGAGCCACCTTCGTTAACGGCGGCGACCTGGTGGTCTTCCCCTCGAAAAACAATAAAATCTTTTGCGTCAACAGCGCCAATGGTACCACCAGATGGATATTCCGCACGCGCGACGCGGTGGAATCTTCCCCGGTACTCAGCGGTGGTCTGCTCTACTTCGGTTGCAATGACGGCAACATCTATGCAGTGGACGCCAACAGCGGCGAGAGCAAATGGAAATACGCCGCTGGCTCAGCCCTCACCGCCTCCCCCGCCATCGGTGGCGGACGCCTGGTGATCGGGTCGACAGACGGCGCGGTATACTGCTTCGGGAATTGATCATCCGGGGTATTCGCGAACTTATTACGTAACAGTTTCGAGTTATCAGCCGCAGTCCGACCTACCCCCCCGGCCCCTTCCCGGCGCCATTCGGCAAGCTCATGATCTATGACGGGAAGGGGCCGGGGGGGTAGGTGAAACCAAGGCTAATGCGAGCGAATCTGGAAACTACCTCTCTCGTGTGGTATCATGTGGAACCGAGGTAGAAATAATGAGTATTCGCTTGTATAACACTATGTCACGGCAGCTGGAAGAGCTGCAGCCGCGCGTGGAGGGGGAGATCGCCATGTACGTCTGCGGCATCACGCCGTATGACTACCCACATATCGGCAACGCGCGTGCCGTGGTGGTCTTTGATATCATCCGCCGCTATCTGGAATACCGCGGTTTTGACGTGCTTTACGTGCAGAATTTCACCGATATCGACGATAAGATCATTAACAGGGCGCAGGAGCAGTGCGTCCCCTGGCAGTCGCTGCCGCAGCGCTTCATGCAGGTGTACTATGAGGAGATGGACGCGCTGAACGTGAAGCGCGCCAGCCGCTACCCACTGGCGACTGAACATATGGCGGAGATGATCACGCTGACTGCCGATCTAGTGGCCAAAGGCAACGCCTACGCGGTGGGCGGCGACGTATATTTTTCGGTGCGCAGCTACGCCAATTATGGCGCGCTCTCCGGGCGGGCACTGGACGACATGCAGAGCGGCGCGCGCGTGGAAGTGAATGACATCAAGCGCGACCCGATGGACTTCGCGCTGTGGAAGAGCGCCAAACCGGGCGAACCGAGCTGGGACAGCCCGTGGGGGTCTGGCCGGCCGGGCTGGCATATCGAATGCTCCGCCATGGCGGCCAAGTATCTGGGGAACGGCTTTGATATTCATGGGGGCGGGCAGGATCTGATCTTCCCACATCACGAAAATGAGCTGGCGCAGAGCGAATGCGCTCATGGCACGGGTACATTCGCGCACTACTGGATGCACAACGGCTTCGTCTCCGTCAACCGCGAGAAGATGTCGAAGTCGCTGGGCAACTTCTTCACCGTGCGCGAGGTGATGGAGAAATTCCCCGCCCCGGTGCTGCGCTACTTCCTCACCAGCGCACACTACCGCTCGCCCATCGACTTCAGCGACCAGACGCTCACGCAGGCGCAGGCGGCTTATGAACGGTTAAAACTGGGTGCTCTAAATATCTCTCGCGCACTAGAAAGCGAGATAACATATTACACACCGCCAGAGATAATTGAACCCCTGCAAGCACTGCTGGCGCACGCCGAGGACGACTTCCGCGCCGCCATGGACGAGGATTTCAACACTCCGCAGGCGCTGGCCGTGCTCTTTGAGCTGGTGGGGGAGAGCAACCGCCTCATCAGCGGCGGCATCAATGAGGCCACGCGTACCGCCCTCACCGAGACCTACGCGTTACTACTGCGCCTCGCCGGTGTGCTGGGCATTACTTTGGAGGCAGCGGAGGAAAAGGGCGACGCGCTGACCCCGCAACTGATGGAGCTGCTGATCTCCCTGCGTGCCCAGGCACGCAAAGAGAAGAACTTCGCCCTCGGTGACGCCATCCGTGACCGCCTGGCGGAGATCGGCATCTTGTTGGAAGACACTGCGCGGGGGACAGAGTGGCGGCGGAAATAGTTTTACGTTTCAAAGGGAAATCTGGGAGGATTTTTGATGAATAACAATGGACCGAAGATCACGGTAGTAGGGGCGGGGAGTTTCGTTTTCAGCCTCGGATTGCTTTATGATTTGATCGTGAAGCATCGCCTGACCGGCATGCGGCTGGCGTTGCTGGATGTGAATGAACAGGCAGTGGAGACCATGCGGCTGCTGGCGACGCGTGTGGCGAAGGAAGTGGGCGTGCCCGCGGAGATCACCGCCGGCACTGACCGCGCCACGGCGCTGCAGGGGGCGGATTTCGTCACAACTTCAGTAGCGGTGCAGATACGCAAGCGCTGGGAGATGGACAAGGAGATAATTCACCGGCATGGCATCAAAGAGATCACTGGTGAGTGTGGCGGGGTGGGCGGATTGTCCTACACGCTACGTTCAGTGGCGCTGGTCCTGGGTATCGCCCGCGACATGGAGCGGTATTGCCCCGCGGCGTTGCTGCTCAACAGCTCTAATCCGTTGCCGCGTGTCACCAATGCGGTGAATCGCCACAGCAGTATCAAGGCAATCGGCTTCTGCAACGCCGCTGTTGGTTCAGAAAATGGCTACCGGGTCATTGGGCAGCTGCTTAATCGCTATGAGCACGATATCAACGTTGTCGGGGCGGGGCTGAACCACTTCAGCTGGCTGCTCTCGGTAAAAGACCGTTGGACGGGCGAAGATTTAATGCCGCAGGTACAGGCGGCACTGGGGAAAGAACTCGCGGAAAATATGAAAGAATCACTCGGCCCGCTGACCATGAAAGTCTGGCGCACCTACGGAATACTACCGCTGGCCGGTGACCCGCATATCGGCGAGTATCTCCCCTGGGATGACGAAACCTGTCATGAGCATGAGGCGCACCATGGGAATGATACCGAGCGCAACGAGCGCCGCGAGCAACTTATCAAAGTGGCGACGACTGACTGGCCGTGGCAGGTTGCCTTCACCGATAACGCGTGGGAGCATCCGGGGGATGTCATCAACGCCCTCACCACCGGTATGAGCCTGCGCATGGAGGCGCTGAACACCGTCAATAACGGTACCATCGCCAACCTGCCCGCTGACGCCATGGTGGAGACCCCGGCAATCATTGCGGATGGCAAAATTGCCGCCGCGCCAGTGGGTGCGTTGCCCGCCAGCATCGCCGATATCTGCGCCCGCACCGCGCAGGTGCAACTGTTGGCCGCCGACGGCGCCGCCACCGGTGACCGCCGTAAACTGGCCGAGGCCATCGATGCTGATCCCGCCATCACCGACAAAGAAGCCGCCCAGCAAGCAATCAGCGAGCTGATAAATGCGCATATCGACCTGCTACCGGCTTTTCAGGGGTGAGAAGTGCCCGGTGTGAATGCAGGTGTAGGGGTTAAAATCCTTAGGTGAAGTATTCTAAAAGAATAACCACGCGCTAAAGCACGTGGCTGTAAGATAAAGCACGCTAATGCGCGCTATTGAACCTTAGCCGGATTTATCCGGCTTGATCTTTTAGCCATGTCCTTTAGGGCATGGCACCAGGTTACTCGTACCTAAACACCGTTTCCGCCGTCCACTCCGCACCCGGTGCCAACGTCAATGGATTGGTGATATGCGCGGTTTCTACACAGAGCATGTGCTGATATTCAGTATCGCCGAAGTCGGGCATGCGTTGGGCTTTGGCGCTCCAGGGGTTCCAGACTACTGTGTCGGGTAGGTTTGTCTTCTCAATGCTGATAGTGCGGTTATTTACTTCGTCGATTAATTGTAATGTGGACGGTGTATTCAGGTAAATGCGATCCGTCTCCTCGGTGAAGCGGATGCTTTCGTTTTGCTCCAGTGTGGGCGTCATCTCATGCATGGCATCCTGATAGGTGGTTCTGTGGAGTCCGGTCACGGCAGCCCGGTGGATATCCTTTATGCGGAAATAAGTGTGAAAAGCCAGTTGGCTGGTGAATGCTTCGCTCCCGGTA
This sequence comes from Armatimonadota bacterium, assembly GCA_038248345.1. Lineage (GTDB taxonomy): Bacteria > Armatimonadota > Hebobacteria > CAIYQO01 > CAIYQO01 > CAIYQO01. Next base: position 20,502 of record JBBRXO010000024.1, read on the forward strand.
TTCGTCGCGTGGAATGCCACAGAGAGAGTTGTCGCACGTAAGGTAACGGCAAGTTCCAGCAGGAACTGGTGGGGCCACAGCTCCAGTGATGCAGGTGTTTCCGTCAGGCGCAAGGTGACCGTGATTGCACTGTCAGCCAGCGTCTCCCTGCTTGCCAATTGCCAATCTGCGGTGCGGACAACTCCATGTGCTGGTAATGCTCCCTGCCCACCGAACTGTGGCCAACAGAGGGGTATCCCACCGCGGATCGCCTTCTCTGCGGTAAATTCAGCGGCGCGCGAGAGGAAAAGCAACTCGTCGCCCGTTGCCGTTTTCCATGATGTCACTTGGGCGCCGTGCAGATAGACCTCAGCGGTGGCGCCGGAGGAGTGAGCGAGGATGATCTTCGGCAAGCCATTATTCTCAGCGATTACATTGATCATGGATGTCTTCTCTTTCGGTTTCTATTTGCGTATATATTTGCGCCGCTTGGAATTTGCCTCTGACGCCACCACGGCGGCGTCGATGATAGCGTAAAGCCAGACGAGTATCCAGAGGACAGCGAAGATGAGGTTGGCGCCTTGCAGGCCCTTATTGAAGACATCAAAGAAACCGTTGCTAAGGTGAGTGTTCTTCAATGCCTGGAGGTTTTGATAGAAGGCGTAGCCCACCCAGGAGGCGGAGTAGCCAGCCACCGCCATGATGATGAGGGACTTCAGCGTCTCGCCATTATGCCATTGCCCCACGCCGGGGATGCAAGCTGAGAGCAATGCCGATTGCCATGGGGCACGGGGTGGTACCATGGGGTTGATCCACCAGGCGTCATCGTCAACATCAATCGGTGTATGGGCGAGGATACTCGGCATACTGACCTTCACTACCGCAGTGGCATACTTTTCTTCCAGTTTGGCGTTTTTTGGGTCAGCGGCGAAGGCTTTTTTGTAGGCTTCCAGTGCCGGTTTGAATTTTCGCTGGGCAGAAAAAATATCGCCCTCCGCCTCCAGTACACGTGGATGGTCGGGGGCGATCTCTTTCGCATTAGCCAAACGAGCATGCGCGCCATCGAAATGCCCCTGCCGGAGGTGCAGGCGGATATCCGAGAACAGGTTTTCCAACGTGGGATCAAGCAAGGGCGCGCGGCCGAAAGACATTATTTAGCTCCCTCCGGGAGTGGAATGATCGGGGCATCTACCCACAAACGATCCAATTGATAGAAATCACGATGGTCTTCATCAAAGATGTGTACCACCACGTCATGCAAGTCGAGCAACACCCAGGTGTCAGACTTGCCCTGTGGGCGTACGCCTTTGATACCAGTTTTACGTGTTTCATCCAGTACAGCATCGCACAATGCATTAATATTCAGCGATGACGAACCAGTGGCGATGACGAAATAATCTGCGATAACCGTTAATCCTTTAATTTCCAGGATTACGATATCCTGCCCCTTTTTCGAGGCTAACGCGCAGGATACTAACTGCGCAAGTTCCAGTGAATCCAATTTTACCTTTCCTTCAACCGAGTTATAGGGGCACATATCATGTGCCCGAAGACCGGGTTACGAGCCGCATAGTCGTTTTTTTACGACCTGGGCGCAAGCCTTGCGCCCCCTACATAGACCATATCATGCTGGGTCTACTTTAATTCAGATCATCTCGATACGAGTATATTCTACCACTATCTGGCGCATTCGGGGCAGGGCCGGTTGCTCCCGGTAAATCAGCAGGCGGGGCGATAGCTTGGTCGGTGCCCATTATCACGATCAACGTCCCCACTGGTGTCGCCTTTTGATTCCTGCCCAGCTTCGGCGCGGGGGGCGCAGCGCCCACATCGGCACCGATACCCAGGCTGGTCGCTAATTCAGTTGCCTGGGTGGTGGCTTCTCTCCCGGCGATTACTTTGCTCACCGGGGTAGTCTCACACACTCCGAAACCGGTGACGTTATATTTCGCCAGGTCTATGCGTTTCGCCAGATCCTCTAGGGCGATATTGCGCCCACTGCCATTGTAGACGGTAACAGTCGGGCGGATATGCGTGCCGTAGAGCACTTCGCTGACTACCTGTGCCGCCACGGCGGGAGCCTTGATCACCACCACCGATGCCTCACCTACGCGTTGTGGCACTGTCGGCAGTTGTTGGCTGGTAATATTCTGCATCCCGATGGTGGTGATGGTACTTTTCAACGCTAATACATCTGACAGTTCAATGTCGGTGACCAGGTTATTCATTATTGGCCCGATCAACTTGGGCAGATTGTCCTTCTGCGCCGGATCCTGCATTTTGGCGATGAGTGCGCGGATAAACGCGTCCTGCCGTTTCATGCGGTTGTAGTCGCCCTCGGCATCGTGACGAAAACGCACGTAGCACATGGCATTGTAGCCAGTGAGCAACTGTTTGCCGGGTTTCAGGTGGACATGTAGATTCTGCGATGGATCGTCATAATCCATCTTCTTCTCTACTTCAATCTCCACTCCGCCCAGGGCGTCAATCATATCGACAAATCCGCCCGTTTGCACGCGAATAGCATATTGTATTGGCACTGGCTTGGCAGTCAGATCCTGCAGCAAGTCACTCACCGTCTGCTTCGCCATGTTGATGCGACTCCACTCGTCCTTACCGCCGAACTGGTACGCAGCGTTGATACGCTGCTTGCCATGCCCAGGAATAGGGATATAGGTATCGCGTGGGATAGAAAGCATGGCGATACGCGGCTTGTCCAGGTCTACGGAGATTAATTTTATGGTATCGGTGCGTACACCCGCCTCGTTGCCGAAGGCGACATCAACCCCGAGCAGAAGTATATTGAATTGCCGCAACCCGTTAAAGGGTGGGGAAGCCTTGATAACACCGCTGGCGACCAGTTTTCCCTTGGTAAATGCCGACAATACTTGATATGCCTGCATCGGGTTGGTTCGGGTGTAGAGGCAGAAAGCCCCAAACACCAGAATGAGCAATCCTAACAAGCTCACCAGTGATATCCAAACCCAGCGTCGTTTCTTCTTCTTCGGGGCGACTAATATCGTGGGGCCTGCGACGGGCGTTTCTTCTTCGGTGGCGGGTACCGCTGGTTCATCTGCTGCTACAGGTTCGTCGTCGGTCGCCTCATCTGCAACGGATGCGACTTCCTCTTCTTCTCCAGCAGGTTCTGTTTCATCAGTTGTAGTAGTATCTTCGTGGGTTTCTTCTTCGGCAGTGGGCGTTTCGGTCGGCACTTCTGACTCTGGTGGTACCGGGAGTTCGGCCACCGTCTCGGAGACGGCAACTATTTCTTCGGTATTTTCCTTCACCGGCTCATAATCTATCGGTACTGGCTCAATAGGCTTATCTTGCTCAGCCATGTTTCCCCTCAACCACGCGGGCGAATTGCCCATAATCTGCTAAGCTAATTGTAACACAGTGGGCTCTTGTGGGGAAGGTGCAGGTTATGACGGGCATCCCTGGGAGCGCAGGCGTCCCGCCCATGAGATAGAGCGAGGAAAACCACGAAGGCACAAAGACACAAAGAGAAAGGGCAGGCGGGACGCCCATGCTACGATAATATGGACGTCGCTGCAGAGATAGGCCATGCCCTGCCTCAACCTAAAAACCTAAACCACCCATCTCCTCCGCCGCATGCATTCCTTCGGTTATCGCGGCTACCGCGGTGCTGCCACCGTTGACGATGTCACCGCCCGCGTAGACGTTGGCGCGGCTCGTCTGGGTGGTGCCTTCGTCGGTGACGATGTAGCCCCATTTGTTCAGCTTCACGCCGGGGAGCAGCTGGTCCAGCTGCGCCGGGGGCAGCTGGCCGATTGCCTCCACTACCAGGTCTACCTCCAGCAGGAACTCTGAGCCGGGTATTGCTACCGGAGCGCGGCGTCCGCTGGCGTCGGGGGCACCCAGCTGCGTACGCAGTATCTGCACGCCCATCAGGTTGCCACGGTCATCGGTGATATAGGCAGCTGGCTGCGCCAATATGAGGAAATTCACCCCGCTGTCCAGCGCGTGGTTGCGTTCGTCCGGCCAGGCGGGCAGCTCGTTGAAGCTGCGGCGGTAGATGATATACACGTCCTCCGCGCCAGCGGTCACCGCTGATACCGCAGCATCCATGGCGCTGTTGCCGCCACCGATCACCGCCACGCGTTTGGGCGCTTGCAATTGGCCCTGCTTCACCTCGCGCAGGAAGTCCAGCGCGTCGAGCACGCCGTGCTCCGGGTGCGGGGTGTCCAGTTGCTGTGAGCGCGGCAGACCCAGACCGATGAAGACGGAGTCGTAGCCCTCGGCCAGCACCGAATCCAGGTTATATTCGGCGGTGAGCGGGGTGTTGCCCTTCCACTCTAGCCGCTGCGGGTCGGTCATGTCAAAGAGGCTGGCGATCTCGTCGCGCAGCACGTCTTTCGGCATACGCTCCGCCGGGATCGTCGCCTCTACCGTGCCTCCGGGGTTGGCGGCAGCGTCGATGATGGTCACCCGGAAGCCCTGCTCCAGCAGCCGCACCGCACAGGCGATGCCTGCTGGGCCGCCGCCGATAATTGCCGCGCGCTTGCCGTTCGGATCGGGCAGCGTCAGCCGAGTCCAGCCGTTCTTGCGTGCCACCAGCGAGACGTACTTCTGCAGTTGGCGTATGGGGATAGGCGCGAAACCGAGGATATTCTCGATACAGCCCGCCTCGCACTGCACCTCTGCCGGGCAGACGTGGCTGCATATCTCCGGCAGCGCGTTGCACTTGCGCAGGATATCATAGGCCGCGTGGTCGTTGCCATCGGCGATATTGCGCACGAAACCGGGCACATCCACGCCCGCCGGGCACATGTCCTGGCAGGTGGGGGTGGCGCAGACGCGGCATTTGCTCGCCAGCTCGCGCGAGAGGTCGGCGCTAAGCTTGCGGCCTTCGCGGTAGATGGGGCCATAGACGGCGCTGTCGCGCACCACGCAGCCACTGCGGCCGCCGTCGCGCATTATCTGCGTGCAGGCGGAGCAGGTGACGCAGGTTTTCTTCGGCTCCATGCCGCCATTGTTGATGATATCGCGCGCGAAATCGGGGTAGGCCAGCGCCCCGCGCCCGAGGCCGATCATCGTCGCTCCGCCACAGTTGATCACCGCTGCAGCGACATTGGGGAAGAACTGGCGCGGCCAGGTGTAGCCAGAGCCGATGACGTTGAGATCCGGGAACGCGTGCTGTACGCCGCTGATAATGTTGATGAAGCGCTCCAACGTCTGCAGCGGGTGCTCCTCCGGGGTGTACATGCCCTTGATGGGGAAGTCGAACGGGCGACCGAAGTGCGGATTGTAATACGGGTTGCCGATGGTGGTGTTCAGCCCGTGGTAGCCCGCCTCCATTAATAATTTTATCAACTGTTGTGGCTCGCTGAAGTCGGGCTTCAGATAATCGTCTTTGGAGACGCCCCAGCCATACGGGTACTCCAGCGCATCGTAGATGTTCAGCCGCGAGGATACCTCCAGCTCTGGCACCGCAGCGGCCACGCGGCGCGCGACATCCACCAGCAGGCGCACACGGTTCTCAAAGCTGCCGCCATAGCGGCTGTTCTCGCGCGTGAAGGAGGCGAGTAGCTCGCTCACCAGGTAGCGGTGACAGGCCTTGATATCCACCGCATCGAAGCCAACCTCCCGGGCCAGCTTCGCCGATGCTACATAGGCGTCCGCCAGGCTGTCCAGGTATTCGTCAGTGAGCAGCGGGGTGTCGTTGGTCACGTTGGAGCGGGAATCAATAATAGAATGGTGGGCGATAAGCGGGGCCGGTGGGCCTACCGGCTTGCTGTAGCGCCCGCTGTGCGTCAGTTGCAGCACCAGTGCCGGGCGGAAATTCGCCCCCATGGTCGACTGCGCGGCGGCGTGCATGCGATCCACCAGCTCTTTGAAGGTGTCCTTGGTCTCCTCGGTGAGCATGATCTGCCGGGGGTTGGCGCGCCCCTCAGGCACCACCGCGCACGCCTCCAGCCAGTGCATCCCGGCGCCGCCCGCGGCAAAGCGCTCGTACTTGCGCAGCGTCAGGTCAGATGGCCGTCCGTCGAGGTCAGCGTCGCAACCCTCCATCGGCTGCACCACCATGCGGTTCGGCACGGTAATCCGTCCAAATTGCACCGGCGTCGCCAGCACCTCCACCGCCTCGGTAACCGGGATATTCACCCCCAGCTCGTCGATTTTCCGCTGAAAATCACCCAGGGTCTTAAAACCAAACCGCTCAAAAGCCGCCATTATCTCTCCGCTTCCATATATATAGTATACCGCCAAGGATACCGTGAGAGGGAAGGGGGTGTCAATTCAATCGTAGCATGGGCGGGACGCCTGCGTACCCATGGATTGTAGCCCATGCTACGATTCAATTGACACCCCCTTCCCTCTCACGGTATCCTTAGCGGTATACTATATATATGGAAGCGGAGTGATTATGGCGGCTTTTGAGCGGTTTGGTTTTA
>JBBRXO010000025.1:0-26886 GCA_038248345.1 Armatimonadota bacterium
AGGATTGGAGGTGGGCAAGGTGCTCACCTGGACGAGTATCGGCTCCATCTTCGGCCCGCTCTTCAGCGGCTACTTCGCCGCTTTCGATGTCCGCCTCCCCTTCTTCGCCAGTGGTGTGATAATGGCAGTAGCTGTCATTCCGCTATTCTGGTTGAATCTAAAGTTGCCTGCGCCGGATGCAACTGTGGAAAATGCGTAATAGCGAAAATTAAATTTGCCTCTTCTGTCAGTAACAATTTTAAACAAAAATGTAAAATTTTTGCCACTAATCACGATTATTGTATTTTCATTATTGACATCTCATGGTATTATTTTAAGTGTAGTGAGGAAAGCGGTAAGTTTATTGATTTGGCCGCTTCTTCCATTTTTACGCCCATGAGGCGAAAGGAGCTATGGTAATGTCTACACATCGTCGGTTTGATCTAGCCAGAATGATCGTAGTCGTAGCTGCGATCTGGCTGGCCGTAGGTGCGTTCGGGGCGGAGGTACGCTTAAGCGATCTCATACCCCCTGCGAACGCCATCTGGAACCCGGTCTTTGGCGATATCTCGTCAGTCCAGGTTCAGTCTATCAAAGCAGACAACATGAATGCCATGCTGCGCATGAGCCTCACCGGTCTGCATCTGGCGCCCATCTTTCGGGATAAGATGGCGTTTACCCGCCTCTCGCTACCGGATGCCGGAGTTACTAACGAGATCGGTTTGCCGGAGATACCGGTAGTACGACAACTGGTGGCTGTCCCTGAAGGCGCTATCGTAACCCTGACTGTTACCCCTGGCCCCTCGAAGATGGTGGAAGATCTGAACGTTTACCCAGTGCAGGAGCCAGTGCCCGAGGCCTTAATAGCCAATGCGGGCTTGATGGTAATGCCTTTCAAGCAAAACAAAAGTTTCTACAATCTAAGATCGCCTTACCCAGCGCAACTTGCCCATGTATCTGAACCGATGAAGATACGGGACGTAACAGTGGTAATGCTGGAGATGTCGCCCATGCAATATCGGCCTGGATCAAAGCAGCTTACCGTTTATGAAAACCTGGACGTAAAACTTACCTATACAATGCCGAAAACTGGCAACACCCGGGTGCCACCAGGTCTGATACGCCGCGACGACACTAAAATCAATACAGATGTAATAAAAATCGATAGAGACGTGAAATTTACCGATAAGAACATAATGGCAGCCAGATCGTTCATTCTTAACGCTGACATGTACCGTATCCCGAAAAATTTCAAGATCATGTACGACTACCTGATTATCACCCCGGATGCCTACGTGCCCAATCTAAAACCTTTGGTGGATTGGAAACGCGAACGCGGACTGAGTGTCAGGGTGGCCAAGCTCTCCGAAACAGGCACCACGGTGAATAGTATCAAAGCATACATTCAAGACATGTATACAAATAGTGGTATTCGTTACGTGTTGCTGGTGGGTGATACCAACTCTATCCCCGCATATATGTACGCCGGAACCGCCGCTTCGGACTATTTCTACTCGCTAGTATCGGGGTTCGACCCGCTGGCAGATATTGCCGTCGGTCGTTTTTCCGCGCGCAGTGCCACCGAGGTAGCTAACATGGTGAAGAAATCGGTAGACTATGAGCAGACTCCCTATGTTGGCAACACCGCCTGGTACAAAAAAGCGACCCTTATCTCTGATGCGGGCTATTTCCAGGATACCTCCAACTGGGTGGCGTCCTTCCTCACCGCACGCGGTTATACCGTGACGAAACTATACCAGTCACTGGGCAATGCCAATGTAGCGAATGTCACTGCCGCTATCAATGGTGGCAGCGCCTTCGTCAACTATCGCGGACATGGCTGGGAAGACGGCTGGGGAACCAGTGGATTCTCCAACACCAATGTCAATGCACTCACTAATGGCCGAATGCTACCGGTCATCATCAGCCCCACCTGCCTTACCGGCTGTTATGACGCTCCCTCCGATTGCTACTCGGAGACCTGGTTGAAGACCTTCGGTGCGGGTACTCCGCGTGGCGCTGTGGCATATTGGGGATCATCCCGCATCAGCTACGGTGGCTACAACGACGAGCTGTGCAAAGGCGCATACAAAGCGCTCTTCAATGACAATATTCCCTGTATAGGAGATATAGCGAACAAAGCGAAGATCTACATGATCTGTACCTACTCATATGATGACGCCGCCAAGCATGAGCTCCACTTCTTCAATCTCTTCGGCGACCCCGAATTGCATGTGTGGACAGCAGCGCCATAACCTTCGTGTTTGAGCAAAAAACCCATATATCAGGCCCGCATGCTTCCGGTGTGCGGGCCTGATTGATAATTACCCCGTTTGACGCTATCCGGCTACTATGCCATAATCGATATAGTAAATATTAGAGAAATGTGGCGGAGAGGCTGAATGTTTGATACAACAGAAGAGTTATTGAAACGTTTTCGCTTCGATGAACAGTCTGTCACCACCGCCCCGAAAGAATGCCTGAAAAAGGAACTGTGGGGAAAATTCAATACGGCTTTATCTTCCAGCAACGATGAGGAGTTTTTGCTGAAATTAAAACTCCTCACCCAGGACGAAGATGGGAAGATTTTCCCGAGTGTTAGCGGAATTCTGATGGCCTGCGAAGAGCCGGAGAAGTATCTCACCAATGCCTTCATTCAGGCGGTTTATTATCGCGGCACTGAGCGGAACGGCGGCTTCCAATTGGACGCCAAAGACATTACCGGCCCGTTGGATGTACAGATCGCCGCCGCCTGCAGATTCGTGGAAAGTAATATGAAAGTTGCCGCGATCAAAGACCCGATGCGCATTGATATACCGCAATATTCGATGCAGGCGGTGTTTGAGGCAGTAGTAAACGCCGTGGCACATCGAGATTATTTCATCCAAAGCTCGAAAATCCGCCTGCATATGTTCGCGGATCGGCTGGAGCTATACTCCCCTGGCACAATTCCCAACACTATGACCATCGACAGCCTCCCTTTACGTCAGGCGGCCCGCAATGAGTTACTCACCAGCCTACTCGCGCGTTGCCCTATGATAGACAGGGAATATCACGGGAAGAGAAGTTTTCTCATGGATAAACGAGGTGAGGGAGTCCCCGTTATTCTCACCGAGAGCGAAATACTCTCCGGTAGAAGACCAGTGTATCGCTTGATTGATGATTCCGAATTGATGCTGACCATTTATGCTTCTAATCCACATGGTGTATGATGATCTTTTTTTACACCCTTCCCGTTTGACGCTATCGCGTGACTGTGCCATAATCGATGTAATGATTTTTAACTGAGGTAGAGGTGCTTTTGTGGGGGACGTGGGAGAGAAAATGACGGTGGAATTACCCGATGCGCGGGGGTACTTTGGCGATTTTGGTGGTTGCTATGTGCCAGAGACACTGAAAACGCCGCTGGAGGAGCTGGCCGGCGCCTATACGCAGGCGTGTGCTGATCCGGCGTATACCACGGAGTTGGCGAGTTACCTGCGTGACTACGTGGGGCGGCCGACGTTGCTCTACCGTGCGGATAGACTCACCGAGTATTTCGGCGGGGCAACCATCTACCTGAAGCGCGAGGATCTGTGCCACACGGGCTCGCACAAGCTGAACAATGTGCTGGGACAAGCGTTGCTGGCGCGGCGTATGGGCAAGACGCGCCTCATCGCCGAGACCGGGGCGGGGCAGCACGGTGTGGCCACCGCCACCATCGCCGCGCTATTTGGCATGTCCTGCGTCATCTACATGGGGTCAGAGGATGTCGAGCGCCAGGCGCTCAACGTCTTCCGTATGCGCCTGCTGGGGGCGACGGTGGTATCGGTAGACAGCGGCAGCCAGACGCTGAAAGACGCCATCAACGAAGCCTTCCGCGACTGGGTTACTAATCTCTACGATACCTTCTACGTCTTCGGCACTGCCGCTGGCCCGGCGCCGTATCCGCAGATGGTACGCGATTTCCAACAGGTGATCAGCCGCGAGATTAGGGCACAATGCTACGAAAAAATCGGTAAATTACCCGACGCGGTGGTCGCCTGTGTGGGCGGGGGCAGCAATGCCATCGGCGCTTTCAGCGACTTCATCAATGACCCGTCAGTGGCGCTCTACGGCGTGGAGGCGGCGGGCTACGGCCTGGATACCGACATGCACTCGGCCACCATCTGCCTGGGCCGGCCGGGCGTGTTGCATGGCAGCCACAGCTATCTCCTGCAGGATGAGCATGGGCAAATCATCCCCACACATTCAATTTCTGCCGGTCTTGATTATCCGGGCGTGGGGCCGGAGCACAGCTTCCTGCAAGCGAGTGGGCGCGCTACCTATGTGGCGGTGGCCGATGCCGAGGTAGTGGAGGCCTTCCAACGCCTCTGCCAGCTGGAGGGCATTTTGCCCGCGCTGGAGAGTTCGCACGCAATCGCATATTTATCCACCCTTGCCCCGGCGCTTGGCGCGGGCAAGGTCATTGTAGTCTGCCTTTCAGGTCGTGGAGATAAAGATGTCCAACATGTCCAACGATACCTTGACGCCCGCTGATGAGCGTCCGCCCATACGTCGTCGCCGCTCACCGTGGCGTATTTTCTTCGCACTCTTATGCGTGGCGGCCGGTGGCTGGTATGCCTGGCATACTGCCCCACCAGCGATAGATACCTACGAAGCGGCGCGGCGTGTTGAAATAACCAATACCGTCAGCCCGATGGTAGAAGCGCTGGAGCAGGAGATCAATCCGCCAAACCTCAAACCCGTCAGTAAGTTGCCGCAACTTACTACCGCTTTTTTTGAGGCCAATGATACGGTAGCCTACGTACGGCTATGGAATAACAAGGGCGAGATGCTCTGTGAGGTGTCGCGCCTGGATAGCAAGACGATACTAACCACACCGCAACTGCCGGATTTAGGTGCCCGGGACGCCTTCCGAATGGCGGTGGACTGGACGCATGATGCCGAATGGCGCAAGCCGATCATTGATCTTCGCCCGCTACTTTTGGGGCAAAATAATCTATCTGATTCTCTGCTGGCAACGGTAGATTCCAAAACAATCACTCCGAACACCCGGCTGGATCTGTATTTGCAACAACAGAGTATATACGACTCCGTTGACAAACAAGTGATCTTTTATCCAGAGCTACAAGTAGCCACTGTGCCGATGAACTCAATATTGGAGCTACTGAGTGGCAAAGAAGATATCTCTAACATCCAAGCTGCCGTCGATTTGTCACAAACAGCAGAGACGACGCTCTCACTGGCGGTGGAGAACCGACGCCTGGTCTTCGACGAAACGGGCGCGTTGCCACAAAATCTAGCCGGGCAAGCACCGGCGGGGGGGATGCTCTCCGCAATATGGACAGTGGTGAATGCGCGACGGGTGATGGCCCCCATCTTCGGCAACGCGTTTGGTGAAAATCCGATCCCCACCGCGGCTGTTGTTGAAATCGGAAGCTTCTCCCGCGCGTATGAATTGTGGCAGTCGGTAGTATTCGCTTGCTGGCCGTCGTTTATCGCGCTGTTGTTGTCCATCCTTTTCCTGGTCTGGCCACGGCACAAGACAAAGAAAGAAAAGGCCATGGAGAACTACGAAAACCCACCGTTTTCGTTTGAGAAATAAGATCATTTGAATTTATCCCTAGGGCGTTGCCCTAGGCTATCGAATCATTGCCTTTCAGGCAATCACAATTGGATGGTCTATTGGGCTTAAAATATCTATTTTTAGGTAAAAAGAACGATTTGAAGGGGCGGCCTTTGCCTGAAGGGCAAACATTCGATAGCCTGGGGCACCGCCCTAGGTCGTCTTCAAATAGGGTTTTGTAATTCCCTTGTGCGTTCCGGGCATCCCCGGGCTTCTCTACCGTCCCAGCTCCAACCTATACCGGCATTTCTCCCGTTCGCCGTGCAGGTATTGATCGCTGTCTGTTGGCAGTTTGAAGATATCTACCAGCCGTGCGCCCAGATGTTCGATAGTTCGGCGTGAGGGGAGGTTGGGCGGGTTGGCGGTGATCCACAGGGTATCCATACCGCTGGTGCGGGCGAGCGGGAGCAGGAGGCGGCAGGCGCGCAATGCGTAATGGTGACCTCGATATGCCTGGTCTATCCCATAGCCGATATGTCCCCCGTAGGTGATGATGGAGTAGGAATTGCCGATGCGTAAGTCGATGTGCCCCACATTCATCCCATGGGCACGGATGGCGAATTCATAGACGGGTATCAACATACGTAGCGGGTTGCCAGGGGTGCGCCGCAACAGTACCAGCTCCAATTCGTTGTCATGCAGAATAGGCTCTGCCATGGCAGGAAGCTCGATGTTTACACCGCGCATGAAGCGATAGGACGGCCATGCTTCGAGATCGAGACGGTGCACGCGCGCATACTCCGGTATCACCCGCCGCCAGAAGCCAACTTCCCCGGCGACATCTACCCGCCACCAGCCGGCAAACCGGCCAAAGAGTTGCTCCACTACCGCCCGCCCCACCCCGCCGCGGCGAAATTCGGGCTGCACTGCCAAGTGTTGCAGATAAAATTCCTGCGTGGTATGGTCGATCCCCACCCCCGCGAAACCTGCCTGAGCGCCGTTGAGCAGAATGACATAAGGGTAATTCTTCCCCGCACGCCACTCCGCGAGGAAATTCCGGTGGTACGTGCGCATATGTTCATCAATTGTGGTGGCTGGGATAAGCCGAATGTCGATCGTATTGAATTGCATCAATTACCCCCGTGCCCGCCACGTGTGCCAGGCAAAGAGGGCGCGCCACAGGAAAACCTGTCCCTGTCCCAAAATCTGCAACATGACACGTTTGGCGAACGGCACGCCCGCGCCAGTCTGATTATCCCAGAACATACGCGGCACCCACTTGAAATTAATCTCGTAGGCGGTCTTAAATATCTGCCAGTGAACGCGGGAGAAATCGCGAGCGATAGGGGCGACAATATCATCCAACGGGGCGTAGAACATTGGAAAAACGGAGATGCGGTCATTTTTTAGTCGCTGTACCAGCGACATCGTCCGTGCCACATCTGCGGGCGTCTCCCCCGGTAATCCGAGTACTAGGCTGACCATCGGGAAGAACCCTGCACGGCTTAATCTGTCCAGCTGTGCCACGCAGAAATCTTCCCATTGTTCCGGCGGGCAACTGCCCATCTTCGGCGCCCCGCCGTTCTTCTTCAGCAATTCGCCGGAGGCGGTCTCTACCCCCACGTTCACCCATGGGTAGTCGTGCTTCACTTCACCCACCAGCAGGTCATGCACGGTGCGCAATTCGGCATCGCTGTAAGCGGCGATAGAGATGGCGTTGGCGTGGTCGATCTGGATCAGCTTCAGACCTTTTATGGTACGCAACTGGCGCAGCAACTCGATGAGCGCGCTCGGATTCACCTTCACTCCGGTCGCGCCGTAACGGAAGAAATCCTCGCTCAATGCAGCGATACTGGTATTCCCCGCCGCAATATTGGTGTTCATATCCGATATTATCGTCGCAGCAGGCAAGTGGCGCATGGGCACACAAGCGATGGTGCAGAAGGAGCAACCGAGACCACAGCCACGGCTCAACTCCACCACGCCCATGGTACTGGGGTGTGCGATAGCCGGGACATCCTCCGTCGCCACATTCTCCCCGGCGATCACGGGAGGCAACGGCTGTCCGGTCAGAATTTGTCGATATATCTGGGCGATGTTGCCCTCACAATAGCCAGCGATAATATGATTGATGCCAAGGACGGCCAACTGTTCCGGGTGATCCCGCAACTGCCAGGCCCCGGCTCCCCCCATGATCACCTTTGCCTCCGCCGCGCTGACGGCAATCTGACGTTGTACCGTGCGGAGCAACCGGCGAAACATCACTTGTGGATAAATTTGCCCACCCATGATCCCCACCATAGTATTAGTGTTCATGCCCAGCCCCAGCGGCTCACCGGCAGCGATACCAACAATGCGCGTGTTCTCCCCGATGGCCTCCGCCAGCTGGTCTTCATTCACTACGGCCACTTCATCTGCACTGAAGCCTCCCGCCAGCAACGCCGCCTCCACGCGGCGCAAGCCTAGCGGGGCAGTACGTGCGCGCCCGTCCGCTGTGTTCCGCGGTTGCGGCATCAATAGTGAATTCATTATCGGTGCCGGGGTGATAGTAGTTTGGCTAGCGGTGAGCATACCATCAAAAAGGATATCGTAATCCGCCATCAACGAGCGATCAGCTGTCAGTACCACTAGATATCCGCCAGGTTTACGCACTTATAATTCCTTCCGCGCGAACTTCTCCAGGTCGTCGATCAAGTCATCAATTTCGTCGTTCTTCACCGCCACCGTCTCGGTAACCGGGCCACCACATTCGGGACAACACTCGGCACCCACGCTCCCCGGGCGCGCCAGCTGCCCGCACACCGGGCAGGCGATTTTGGTGCGGGTGTAATACATGCGCCGTGCCGCTGCGTCTGGCTGCATCAATAGACCGGGGGCACCGGCGATGGCTGCATCTTTGCGGTAATGCGGGAAGATTATCGCCCCTTGCGGGCAAATGCGGCTACATGCCGGGCAGCCAGGTTTGCATTTGTCCGGGTTAGCCACCAGAATACTCCCATCCTCAGCTTGCTCATAGACGCCGAAGAGGCAAAATTGCACACAATGTCCACAATCTATACACCGAGCGTAGTCCACCACCGGGTACCAGCGCGGGGGCACGGCAAGCGTCCAATCCACCACATTGCCTGCCACCGCCCCCACTGCACAATATTCGCTTATGGAGTTGCACGCATCCGCGGCGGTGGCATAGTCGGCAATATTCACCGCAATTAAGCCCGGCAACTGATGCCCCGCCAGCAACAATTGCGCTGGGCGCGGGTGCACATCGCTCAACAACAGCACCGGGGTGGTGAGTTCATGCAACTGGCACCATATCGGAGCATCCGCCCCAATATCGTACAAGGATGGAATACGTACCACATTCACCCCGGCTGCAGCACAGCATTGCGCCACTGCCGCTTCCTGGCCAGCCAGCGGGCAATGCAGCTCAAGTGTCGATATTAATACTGTTCCACAAAGCGTAGCCATAATAGTTGATGCTATAACAACACTTGCACGCCTATGTTGTCAAGGTGAAGATCAATATATTATCACCAACGCCGGTAATACTGTGAAAACATTGCAATAATACCACCAGTGCAATACAATACTCACATGAGGATTGCTGGGAGGTAACCATGCCTAAGGATTTGGAGCGCGAACTGAAATCGACCTCGCCAAAATTTATAAAGAACCTGATTGCGATTGGCATTCCGTTCGCATTTACGATATTTGCTGGATTTCTGCTTTTTAATTGGATGACAAATGGGCATAAGCTGGACTTTAATATTATCCGACGGGATAAGTCCGCCGCTGCGTCTACCAATAATGGCGCTTCAGCCACCACGTCGGGGGCCGTCAACGGCACCGGTGATGTTGATAACAAATCCGGGCTGGTCACTACCTTCACGCCGGGATATGGAAAAGCGGCTAGCCTCCCGGGCGCGTGGCCACGCTACCGCGGGGAGAAATTCGACGGGATAAGCTATGAAAACGTTCCCTTGGCGCGCAGTTGGCCCGCCGACGGCCCCAAGGCCCTGTGGACAATAGAGATGGGCGATGGGTATGCCGGGCCAGCGATTTCAAATGGACGGGTATATGTGCTGGATTACGATAATAAAATCAAAGGCGACGCGTTGCGCTGCCTGTCGCTTGATGACGGGGCGGAAATATGGCGGAGGTCATACCAAGTAGTAGTGAAGCCGAATCACGGAATGTCGCGTACTGTACCTGCCGTAACGGATAAATATGTTTTAACAATCGGCCCCATGTGCCAAACAATGTGTGTAAAGGCGGACAGCGGTGAATTCCTCTGGGGCATCGACCTGGTGAAAAATTACGAAGCCGAACCACCGCCGTGGTATGCCAGCCAATGCCCACTGATAGACGATGATAAAGCTATTATCGCTCCCGGCGGCAAAGCGCTGATGATAGCAGTGGACTGCGCCACTGGCAAAGTACTCTGGGAGACCCCCAATCCAAAACGCTGGAGTATGACGCACAGCAGTATCATTCCGATAACTATCGCGAATAAAAAAGCCTACCTTTACCCTGCCAGCGGCGGGATTATTGCCGTTGATGCTGCAGACGGAAAATTGCTCTGGGATTATCCCGAATGGACGGTAAAGACGGCGAATGTGCCCATGCCGGTGGTAGTGGGCGAGAATCGCCTCTTCTTCTGTGGCGGCTATGACGCCGGAAGTATGCTGGCGAAGGTCAGTACAGGTGGCTTGGTGGAGAGCTGGCGCAAACCGCAGGATGTCTTTGGGACGGATCAGATTACGCCGATTTTTTACAATGGCTTCATCTACGGCACCCGGCATGGACAGGAGTTCGTCTGCCTTGATCTGGACGGAAATGTGAAGTGGCAATCTGGCAGCACTAACCGCTTCGGCCAGTACGGAGGGCCATACATCATCGCTGATGGGATGATATATGTCATGGATGACGCCGGGGTTCTCACTTTAATGGAAGCAAACCCGGAGAAATTCACATCATTAGGTAGTTTCACCGCCTTTGCAAATGGTAAAGATAGTTGGGGACCGCTAGCTATCGCCGGAGGGCTTTTGATTGCACGGGATTATAACCGTATGACCTGTTTCGATGTGGCACGACACTGATGAATTACGATCCTGAAGAAGAAGAAGAATCCAAAGTTTCGCGCCGATACGATTCAGTACTGGCTGGGGTTGTTGCCGTGGTGGTGCTGGCCGCGGTACTGATAATATCTAATATGAAGAAATCCGGCTTGCAGACCCCTCCACTGCCCACCGAGCGTGCCGCCAGCGTGGAAAATGCCGCGCGGGGTTACCATGAGACAGATTCAATCCCCACCGGTTTTGCCGTACCTAGCGGTCTAGCCTTGGGCCTTAATGGTCAGCTCTTTGTAGTGGGCGATAAAGCGCTGCATATTATCAACGCGAATGGCGAGTATATTGAGCAAACACTGGATGGCAAACCCACTTGCGTAGCGTTGAGCAAGGACAATCTGCTCTACGTCGGCATGGGAGATCACGTGGTGGTGCTGGATAACTGCGGACGTTGGCAGGCAACATGGGACAGTCTACCCGAAGGTTCATTACTAACATCCATAGCAATACATGAGAATGATATCTGGGTGGCCGACGCGGGCATGAAGACTGTCCACCACTATGACAAAAAAGGGAATCTCCTCGGCGAACTGGGGAGTAAACTGGTGGTGCCCAGCCCGCATTTAGATGTGGCCGTGGCCACTGACGGGCGCGTATGGATCGTCAATCCGGGTATACACCGGCTGGAAGAGTACGGCGGCGTAGGAAACCTTTTGCGCAGTTGGGGCGTATTCAATGCGGAATTAGCTGGCTTCACTGGATGTTGCAACCCAACGGATTTCGCCTTCCTGCCCGACGGACGCTTCGTCACCGCCGAGAAAGGCATCGCACGGGTGAAGACCTACCAAACTGATGGCACGCTGGACGCGCTGGTGGCAGGGCCTGATGATTTCGCTCCCAGTGATGTGGGGTTGGATTTGGCAACGGATGCCGGTGGACGCATATTTGTATTAGACCCATTAGCGCATAACGTGCGGATATTCTCCGCCAAACAATAAGGCGAGCAGATGAGTGACGAGATAGATACCAAAAAACGGGAGTTTCTCCGCACGGCCGCGCGGACAGCGGTGCTCGGCGTCTTCGCCTTCGGCGTGGGGGCGCTACTGACCCGGCACACGACTGAATGTACCGGTTCCTTCGCTTGTCGCCAATGCGGGGCATTGGACGGGTGCAAACTGCCGCAAGCAGAGGCTGCCTGGCAGGCGATACAGAAGGAATATGATGGCCGATAACGCTAAAAAAGATGTGGGGCTGAATCGCCGAGAATTCCTCACCGAGGCTATCCGGGCTGCCAGCCTGCTGGCGCTGGGTAGTACTATTGGCCTGCTCGCAACCAGCCGCGCCAGCGCCCGCGCCTCGGTCTGGCAGATTGACCCCTATAAATGTACCAACTGCGGCAAATGTGCCACCGAATGCGTGCTGCACCCTTCAGCTGTGAAGTGCATGCGCTCCTACAAAATCTGCGGTTATTGCGACATGTGCTTCGGTTTCTTTAAAGCCAATCCTGATGCCAAAGCTGAATCAGCCGAGAACGAACGCTGCCCGGTGGGCGCCATCCAACGCCGCAGCGTCGAGTATCCCTACTATGAGTATATGATCGACACAGAAAAATGTATCGGCTGCGGCAACTGCACTGGTGGATGCAACGACTTTGGCAATGGCAGTATGTTCCTGCAGATCAGCCACGACATCTGTATGCACTGCAACCAATGCAGCATCGCCCGCGTCTGCCCACCGCAAGCCATCAGCCGGATCCCTGCAGATGTTGCGTATTTGAAGAAACCTCGGGAGAAGAAGTAGGAAGTAGGTATGCACCACCCCCCTAAGGAGGTGGCTAACAGCTGTAAGCGCCCTGAAGAGCGCTATCATTCGGAGCAGAAAAGTCCGCGAAGGCGGACGACCGGCGCGAATCGCCCTGCAGCCGGGACTTTGATCCCAGCAGAAAATTTGCAAAATATAATAACCAGAGACCAGGAACATTACAATAAATGCGCAAATTAATCCGATACCTAATAATATTGGCCATTCCTATTGTCACATTCGGGCAGGAGTATAACTTCACTTCGCCACCGCAGTTTAGCGATGGTATTAAACCGCAGTGGTTGCAGGAGTTTTATCCGGCTGTACGGGCGGAGTGGCTCACTTATCTGGATATTGCTCTGTTGTTGTTAGCGATGGGTGTCACCGCCTGGTTACTACTTAAAAAGCGCTCACGCAACGGGGTGTTTGTCGTCATGTTGCTGTCGCTCCTTTATTTTGGCTTCTATCGACACGGGTGTATCTGCTCTATCGGCGCCATCCAGAATGTGGCGATGTCGATGTTCAATCCTTCCCAGGCGTTGCCCGTAGCGACGCTCATCTTTTTCCTCGCGCCACTGGTCTTTACGCTCTTCTATGGCCGGGTATTTTGCGCGGGCGTCTGCCCACTGGGGGCGCTGCAAGACCTGGTGCAATTGAAACCACTACAGCTACCGCGCTGGCTTGAGCAGTCGCTGGGCATTATCCCTTTCATCTACCTGGGCCTCGGCGTCCTTTATGCCGCCACCGGTTCAGTCTTTCTTATCTGTCAATATGATCCTTTCGTCGCCTTCTTCCGGCTCTCTGGCACTTCTACCATGCTCATCGGCGGCGCTGTTATCCTCGCAATCGGCACAGTCGTGGGGCGTCCCTACTGCCGCTTCCTCTGCCCCTACAGCGCCCTGCTGCGGATACTCGGGCCATTAGCGCGTTGGCGAGTACGCATCACTCCTACCGAATGTATCCAATGCCACTTGTGTGCGGATGCCTGCCCATATAATGCTATCAATCCCCCCACGCCGGAGCCGACAGTGGGCAAACGCGCTGAGGGGAAAAAGCAGCTGGCGCTGCTACTGGTACTACTACCGATGCTGATCGTCGGCGGCAGCTATCTGGGACGGGCCGCCGCCCCAACGCTGGCGCAGCTTGACCGTACAGTATATACCGCGAACCTTGTGCGGCAGGAGATTCAACTGACAGGCCATATCACCCGCAAGTCATATGAGACTTACGCCTATGCGCGAACCGGAAAACCGGCGAGTGACATCTATAAACAAGCGGCGGATATCCACGCCAAATTCCTGCTTGGCAGCACTATTCTCGGCGGATATCTTGGGCTAGTTTTCGGCGCTACTCTCCTCGGCCTGGCCATTCGCCGCCGCCGTGTTGATTATGAAACCGACCCTGCACGTTGCCTCGCCTGTGGACGTTGCTATGATTCCTGCCCTTTCTCACATGTGGAGACTACGCCGGATGAGGTGTCACCATGACGGTTAAATTGATCACGCACAAAACCGATGAGGAGATCGCTCGCGCCTGGTATCAGGCGGCATTACGCCTCGCTATCCTCGCCGCCCTCATCAGCATCATCGGAGGCATTATGCTTGGGCAGGCCTGGACACAGAAAAAAAACAATGATCCGTTTCGTAATAAGCAGATTACTGGCCTGGTAATGCAATTGAGTAAGGAACAGGATCCGGCAAAAAAGGATATCCTGATCGAGCAAATTCGCCGAAAAGATGTTGAGGTGAACCGAGAATTCCGCAAAGCGGAGTCGTTTATCCATTCTGGCATTTACTTGCTGCTGGGTAGTCTGGCGATATTTGTTTTGGGTGCCAGAGTTGCCGTCCACTACCGCGAAAAGCTACCGGTGCCACAACATAAATCGCGCGATAACATCTGGATTTCCGCGGGGGTAAGCCGCCGGGCGGTGATAATGCTGGGCGTGTTACTCATTGGGGTGGCGTCTATCATAGTGGCCAAATCTCCCGGTGACCCCTTCGCCACGTTAGCGCTGATATCATCGGGCAATATGGCCATGCCGGAGAAAGGATCACCCGCCAACTCCGCCACAGTCACCGCCGCCTTGCCCGGCTCTGCTACCATCGGCTCCGCCGCCTCTGCGGCTACTGTTTTCGTAGATCGCTGGCTGCCGGCTATCGAAGTGCCGGGGCTGGCCACCGGCAGCAACGGCGATGCCCTGCACAACTGGCCTTCATTTCGTGGGCCGCTAGGCACCGGCGTAACCTTCGAGGCCACACCACCTTTCAGCTGGGACGCAGCAACCGGGGAGAATATCCTCTGGAAAGTGCCCGTCGATTTACCCGGCATGTGCTCACCCATCGTGTGGGGAGATAAAGTCTTCCTCGCTGGCGCCACTGAAGATAAGCGTGAAGTCTATTGCTACAACGGTACTACGGGTACGCTACTCTGGAAAAAAGAAGTATCCGCTGGAGATAATGAACCGAAAGAAAAGCCATCTGTCTTCGCAGATACCGGCTTCGCCGCGCCCACCATGGCCACCGACGGTAACCTGGTCTATGCTATCTTCGCCAACGGTGATATCGCCGGATTTGATTTGGATGGTAACCAGAAATGGGTCAGAAATCACTGGGGCATTCCCAGCTCCTACTATGGTTATTCCTCCTCACTACTCCTCTATCGTAACCGACTAATAGTGCAGATGGATCAGGACTTAACGGACAAAAGCGAAGTTGAAATCCCACGAAATATCTCCTGCCTGGATGGCAGCACCGGAGCAATTGTGTGGACAACAGCACGCCCGCCTGACGCCGGGAACACCTGGTCCTCACCGATTCTGATCAATACCGGCACGCGAGAAGAGATCATCACTGCCGGCCGCCCTTATGCAATTTCTTATGATCCGCTGACGGGTGCGGAACTATGGCGCGCGAACTGCCTGGGAGGCGATGTCGGCCCCTCGCCGATATACGCAGGTGGGTTAGTCTTTGTTGCTGAAGAAAGCGAGAAGCTCTCCGCTATCCGCCCCGGTGGAAGTGGCGATGTAACTAAAAATATCGTCTGGCAAGCGGAAGATGACCTGCCAAACACTGTCAGCCCGGTGAGTAATGGCGACCTGCTCTTCATCACTTCCGGTGAAGGAAAGATCTCCTGCTATGATGTAGCCACTGGTAAGCAATATTGGCAGCACACATTCGGAAATGCTAGCGCCTACTCTTCACCCGTGCTGGTGCGCAACAGCATCTTCTATACCAATCGCGATGGAAACACCTACATCTTCCCCGCTGAACGTACCTTCAGTGAGGATCAAGTGAGAACTAATGTCATCAAAGATACTATCGACGCCTCCATGGCAGTGGTGGGTGGAAGAATTTACCTGCGCGGTAAGGAGACACTCTACTGCATTGGCGCGAAACCGTAAGGATAGGAAGAATGACGACCACGTTAGATAAAAACAGCGCCCCGACGGACGTCATCGACCTGTCTTTTGTCGATGAGATAGTTGCGCGTATCGGGTGTACCCCTGACAAGTCTATCCCGCTGCTACAGGCGCTGCAGGAGCATTACCGCTACCTGCCCCAGCCCGCCATGGAGCGTATCTGTGCAATCACGGAGATCACCCCGGCAGCGATATCCGGCGTGGCCAGCTTCTATACACAGTTCCGGCACTTGCCTATGGGCCAGCACCTGGTGAGCGTTTGCCACGGCACCGCCTGCCACGTGAAGGGCGCACCGCTAATCAGCGAGACGCTAGCGCGCACCTTGCATATTGCTGAAGGGGAAGATACTGACCCCGATGGCGTCTTCACCATACAGAAGGTCGCCTGCCTTGGTTGCTGCACGCTGGCACCGGTAATGCAGATTGATGGTGTCACCTATGGTCACCTCACCAGCGAGAACGTGCCACGCGCACTACAGGATTTCCTCCACCTGGCAAAATCCGGCGCGCTGGGGCAAGCCGCCGATGATTTCATTCCGGGCGCGAATGGTATGGCGGAGATCCGCATCGGCGTTGGCTCCTGCTGTATCGCCGGTGGCTCGATGAAAGTACGCGATGAGCTGGAGACCGCTATCCACGAGGTAGGGGCGGATGTGGCCATTAAACCGGTGGGGTGCGTGGGCATGTGCCATCAGACTCCGCTGGTGGAAGTGGTGATGCCAACAGGCAAAAGCACCATCTACGCCAAGGTGCAACCGGACGACGCGGCGGAGATCATCCACCGACACTTCCAGCCCAAGGGGCTGCTGCGCAAATTATCACTCTCACTCTCGAAGCGACTGAGCAATATCCTCACCGATGAAGCATGGGAGCCGGTGACGCGCTATGCCATTGATGTGCGCGACGCCCCGGTCTGCGCCTTCCTCGGTGAGCAGAAGCATATCGCCACAGAGCTGAGCGGGGCGCTGGATCCGCTGGATCTGGACGCCTATATCGCCGCCGACGGTTTCGTCGCGCTGCGCAAAGTGCTGGACGAGGGCAAACCGGAGCAGGTGATTGCCGAAGTGAAGGCCAGCGGCCTGCGCGGACGCGGGGGCGCGGGCTTCAGCACCGGCACCAAGTGGGAGCTGGTACGGGCTGCCAAAAGTGAGCATAAATATGTGGTAATGAACGGCGATGAAGGCGATCCTGGCGCCTTCATGGATCGCATGTTGCTGGAATCCTACCCCTACCGCGTGCTGGAGGGGCTGGCCATCGCCGCCTTCGCCATCGGCGCGCATGAGGGCGTGCTCTACATCCGCGCGGAGTATCCGCTGGCCGTACAACGCATCCGCGAAGCGATCCGCATCCTGGAGGCTGCTGATATCATTGGAAATAAGCTGATGGGTAAGACTTACCCACTGAAGTTGACGGTCATGGAGGGTGCCGGGGCCTTCGTGTGTGGTGAGGAAACGGCGCTGCTCGCCAGCATCGAGGGGAAACGCGGTATGCCGCACTTGCGGCCACCTTATCCCGCCGTCAAAGGATTGTGGGGGCTGCCAACGCTCATCAACAACGTAGAATCTTTTGCGCTAGTCTCTTGGATCATTCGCCATGGAGCGACGGCCTTCGCCACGCTAGGCACAGAAAAGAGCAAGGGGACGAAAGTCTTCGCACTGGCGGGCAAAGTCGTCCGCGGCGGCCTCATCGAAGTTCCCATGGGGATGACATTACGGCAGATAGTCACAGATATCGGCGGCGGTGTTCCCGACGGCGAGACGCTGAAGGCGGTGCAGATCGGCGGGCCTTCTGGTGGCTGCTTGCCCGCCCACCTGCTCGACATCCCGGTGGACTACGAAGCGTTGAACTCAGTGGGAGCTATCATGGGTTCGGGCGGGCTGGTGGTGTTGGATGGACACGACTGCATGGTGGATATGGCGCGCTATTTCCTGCAATTCACCCAAGAGCAATCTTGCGGCAAATGCACCTACTGCCGTATTGGCACCAGACGCATGCTCGATATATTGGAACGTATCTGCATTGGTAAGGGAAAGACCGGCGACCTGGAGAAGCTGGAAGAGTTGGCCCACATGGTGAAACACGGCAGTATTTGCGGCCTGGGGCAGACCGCCCCCAACCCGGTTCTCACCACATTACACTACTTCCGCGAGGAATATCTGGCGCACCTGGCAGGAAAATGCCCGGCAGGCAAGTGCAAAGAGCTGATTCATTACCGCATCACCGACGACTGTATCGGCTGCACCAAATGCGCGCAGGTGTGCCCAGTAGATGCCATCCCCATCGCTCCATACCAGATTCATGTGGTGGATGATGAAAAATGTACGCGCTGCGACAGTTGCCGCAGCGTCTGCCCGACTAATGCGATTGTGATTGAGTGAGGCTGGGAGCGCACGCTTCCAGTACGATAGAGTGAAAAAATGCCAACCATAACCATAGATAATAAACCGGTAACCGTCGCTGACGGCACTACCATCCTTGACGCGGCCACGCAACTGGGGATTGCTATCCCCACGCTGTGCTACCTGCGTGGCGTCTGCTCGCCCACCTCGTGCCTGGCGTGCGTGGTGAAGGTGAATGGGCGTGCGCGGCTGGTGCCCGCTTGCGCCACCGCAGTTGCCGAGGGCATGGTGGTGGAGAGTAGCAGCGAGGAAGTGCAGAAGTCGCGCCGGATGGCACTAGAGCTGCTGCTCAGCGATCACCTGGGCGACTGCGTGGGGCCGTGCCAGAGCATCTGCCCTGCCCACATGGATATCCCCACCATGATCCGCCAGATAAACGCCGGCGACCTGCGCGGCGCGGTGGTCACGGTGAAGGAGCGCATCCCCTTCCCCGCCACGCTGGGGCGCATCTGCCCGGAGATCTGCGAGAAGGGCTGCCGCCGGGTGCAGCAGGACAGCGCCGTCTCCATCTGCAAGCTGAAGCGCTTCGTCGGCGATACTGACCTAGCCACCGGCAAACCGTACCAACCCGCCTGCCGCCCGGCCACGGGCAAGAAGGTGGCAGTTATCGGCGCTGGCCCGGCGGGGCCGTCCGCCGCCTATTATCTGCTGCGTCAGGGGCACGCGGTGGCGGTGATCGATGCGCACAAAGACGCGGGCGGCAACCTGCGCTACGGCGTGCCGGAGGCGAAGCTGCCCCGCACGGTGCTGGATGACGAGATCAAACTAATCGTGCAACTGGGCGCGCAGCTCCGCCTCGGTGAGACGGTGAGCAACCTGAAACAACTGACCGACGCCTTCGATGCTGTGCTGCTGGCTGCCGGGGAGTTGACGCCCGACGCCATCAAATCCCTGGGGCTGAGCGGCGCGGGCAAGGGTGTGAAGGTGGACAAAGCCACACTACAGACGAGTATCCCCGGGGTCTTCGCCGCCGGCAGCGCGGTCACCTCCAGCCAGCACGCGGTGCGTGCGGTGGGGTCGGGCTACGCGGCGGCGCGCTCCATCGGCCTCTTCCTCACCGGCGCCTACGCGCTGGAGGACGACCGCCCCTTCACCGTACACATCGGCAAACTGCACGAGTGCGAAGTGGCGGAGTTTATGGTAGATATCAGCCCGGCGGCCCGCGTGGAACCGAAAGGCGACGGCTTCACCGCCGCCGAAGCGGTAGCCGAGGGTGAGCGCTGCATGAAATGCGACTGCCTGAAGGTGAAAGACTGCGCCTTCCGCCAGGTGTGCGCCGACTACGACGCCGACACCGCCGCCTTCCGTGGCGAACGCCGCGAGTACCGCCGTGAGCTCACCCACCCGGAGGTCGTCTTTGAGCCCGGCAAGTGCATCGCCTGTGGCCGCTGCATGGCCATCACCGAACGCGCCAAAGAACCGCTAGGCCTCACCTTCATCGGCCGCGGCTTCACCGTGCGCACCGCAGTCCCCTTCAGCGAGTCCCTCCGCGCCGGCCTGACGAAAGTGGCGCTGGAATGCGCCGACGCCTGCCCTACGGCGGCGCTGGCACGAAAGAAGTGATCATTTACGTTTAAAGATTGCCTTAAATAGATTGCCATCCTTGTCATCGACAAACTCAAGCGAAAGAAATGCCTCAAGCGCTCGTATAATCCCAGAGCCATACTCACGATAAGGCAATATCTGATTGGCGAAGGACGCCAATATTGGATTACGAGCGTTGGAGTTGCCCGCTTTGATGTTATCAATCGTTAAGTTATTGGGCAAGTGTCCGGGGCTGATAATTTCCACACGGTCTTCAAAGATAAATACACGAATGGGAGCTGAGATGAAATAGTCCCTATGCACCAGGGCATTAGCGACAATTTCTTCCAGCGCTATCCGGGGAATTTCCGGTTTCCCTACACTATTTACCGTCTGGTCTCCCTGTACATGATTTATATTCGCATTAATGAAGCTGATCGTCTGCTGAAAGATATCAGCGATTTTCCCGGTAATATCCCGGTTATCTAGGTATACATCTGTAGCGATACTACGACCGGGGAAACAGACAGCTTTCACAATAAACATATGCAAGCGTAATGATGGTTGCCGGGCGAATAAAAGAGCGCCAGTAACATTCAATACGCCATCACGGCCTAAATTCATGTTTTCAATTATCTGCTCTAATGGCAATTGTTGCTCATCGAGAGATTCACTATATCTCTGCTGAAAATAGCCACGAAAATAATCCATATCAAGGTCAGCGATGGTCAGCCCGTTTGCTGGATATTCATCCCCATGTACCAGACCGGACGCTTGGAAAAGCCGCTGAATCTCCTCACGAGAAGTAGCCTTTCTTTTATCGGAGCCGCTCTTAACCCAAAACACGCCATTTTTGTCCTGGTAGGGCTTATTTATGCCAGCGGTAACGCTGATAACCAGTACAATGCCATGATCAGTAGCGACATTCTCCGTGATGGGATTGATCGGTGGCTGTACCTGCTGGCTAGATATCAGTTGATTCAACCTGCGCACATCATCAGTTGCCAAACCAGAGATATTGCCCTCGTCGGTAACGCCAATAAAAATCTGCCCGCCACTACCATTACTAAAAGCCACCATATCGGCGCATAAGGAATCGGCATTAGTGACATCCTTCTTGAATTGATGCTCACTGTCCTCACCCAGCGCCAAAATGGTGAGAAGTTCTATGGTCTCCATATGCTATAAATCTCCTTGCGACGCTTGAAAGCGTCATCGCCACCTTCCATGATGTCAATAATGGTCTGTTGTTGATTCTTATCGTCTATACCACCACTTTGCACTGATATTTTATCATCCATATCGGTACATGCGTGAATTTGCTCCGCATCGCCCAGCACCGGAATATTCGGATTATGAGTCGCGAATATGAATTGTACATCAGGTTTCATCTCGCGTACCAGCTTGATTACATCTTCATAAATAGTCTGGTTGTCCAGATCATCTTCGGGCTGGTCAATAATAATCACGTCATTATTGCGCTGGCTGAGTATAAACAGAATCAATGCCGATGCCCGCTGGCCTAGCGAGTGATGCTGTAGCTCTTTGCCACGATACGATAAGGTAAATAAATTCGGTGTCTGGTATGTCAGTAGCGCTTTCAAATTATTATTGTTACTGGATGAATATCCGGGGAAGTTGCGAAGGTCATCTTCATGTTTCGATAAAAACTCGGATAGATCAGCTACAAAATCATCTACCAAGCCAATGCCTTTATTCATGGTTCGGTTATCGTTATCAAAACTTAGGCGTTTAGCTAGCTTCTCCTCTATGTCGTGATCTCGATATATTTTTAACCGATGTTCCGAATTCAGCTTAATATCGGTTTATGCAGCACCGTCTCACGAATAGAAACACCTGGCTGTAATATATCGGCAATATATACGGCAGAACTAATATCTCCCAAAATCCGTCGTATCTCATAAGGTTGACGATTACGATCTCGCGCCTTTATAACAACCTTGCCGCCACTGCCCATGGTGTAGCGGACTAGTTCCTGCTTGTATTTTTGATCGATAGACTTTTCGCCAAAAGGTATCTCCAATACGTAGCGCAACACTTCCAGTATCGATGACTTTCCGCTCCCGCGAATTCCAATCAAGGTATTCAACTCAGGAGAAAAACGGACTGTTTCGCCATCCAAGGTTCCACCTTCAAAGCTGATACTTTCGATGTTTGAGTGCTTAGTTGCCGGCACACCCTTAGTAACACGATTTGCATAGTCAGTTAAAGCAAATTTCACCGCTTCAAAGGTAAAAGCACCGACTTTCAAGTAGCGCTCCTCACCCTTCCCTATCCCTTCAATAGACTTAGGATCAGAGCCTTCAACCTCTGCCGGGTACCAATCTCCTAACCATTTTTTCACCTGGGTACGTCTATAGTCCGAACGAACCTTCTGGAAGCCTAGTGTTCGCTCTCGCACGGTAGCATAACTCGCATTCTTCCAGTCACCTAGCTTTCCGCCATGGGTCTCTTCCCATAACCCTTTGCTATCTTCGACATGGGCAAACACCATGAAGTAATCACGGCCATCACGGCAGATCTTATCAGCTTCTTCGACCAACTTCAGAATATTACAGTCTGTTCGTCCATTGCTATTTTGGAATTGTTGCAGGGTATCTGGGCATATTTTCGTTAAAAATATACTAATATAATCGCTATCATTTTTCAGCCATTGCTCGCTAAACACGAGCAATATGTGAATCCCATTAGCGCCATCATTAACAGATAGTTCAACGCCGGGGAGCAGGTAGATGTCTTTATTCTTTGCCGTTTTATGCAATGCGACGAATTCATCTTTGTCAAACTTATTGTGGTTGGTAATCACCCCAATGCGAATATTAGCCTTTACCAGAGCATCAACATACGCGCTGGTGTAATAATTCACATCTCCGGGGTAGGAAAACTCTTTATCTACCTTCGTATGCAGGTGAAAATCTGCGCGAAGCCAGGAAGCGCCATATTGAAATATATCCAGATGATTAGCATTCATATGTAAAGAGTATTCTATACATCTAGTGATAGTTCCTACAAAGTATGATCTTCACATTTACCTGTTAAGCGAAATTTATATCAGGAAGCCACCAATGCGGCAAATACAAACAACCCGCCCCGGACTTGTTCAGTCCGGGGCGGGGGTGTTATTGTCTATTTACCGTCAGTTGTTAGGACTTCAGCCCGGCGGAGGTCAGGGCGGCGGCGGCTTCAATGCGTACCGATGGCCCCATGGTGGAGCTGATGCTGATCTTTTTGAAGTAGTGTCCCTTGGCCGATGCCGGCTTGGCTCTGGATAGGGCGGTGACCAGTGCGATGAAATTCTCTACCAGCTGCTCTTCGGTGTAGCTGACTTTGCCAATGGCGACGTGAATGTTGGCGGCTTTGTCGACGCGGAAGCCGGCTTTGCCACCTTTCAGGTCTTTCACTGTCTGGGCAATATCATCGGTAACTGTTCCGGCTTTCGGGTTTGGCATTTTGGGGCCGAGTTTGCGGCCTAATTTGCCCACAATACCCATCATATCGCGCGTGGCGACGAGGATATCGAACTCTTTCCATCCGCCGTCGATCTGGGCGACTAAATCTTCAGCACCTACTACGTCAGCGCCAGCGGCGGTAGCAGCTTCGGCATTTTCACCACGGGCAAATACCACCACGCGGGGGGACTTGCCGGTGCCATGGGGAAGGACTACGCTGCCGCGCACCATCTGGTCGCTCTGCCGCGGGTCTACACCCAGGCGGATAGCCACATCAACGGTCTCGTTGAATTTTGCAGCAGCTGCAGTCTTTACAGCAGCCATCGCCTGCAACGGAGTCGTCACGACATCCGCGGAGATTTTCTTTTGCGCTTCATCAAAGCGCTTGCTATGCTTTGCCATCATTACCTCCCGTGGTTAATCGAGGACTAGCCCCTCCCACAGTATATATATCGGGTAGTGGATTAATCTACTACCACACAACCCATACTTCGTGCCTGACCTTCGATGATCTTCATTGCAGCATCGATATCGTTGGCGTTGAGATCCACCAGTTTCTGCTCGGCGACCTGGCGTATGTGTGCGCGGGTGACCTGCAGCGGCTTATCCTTGCTGGGGGCAGAATTACCTTTGGGTAATCCGGCGGCCTTGAGGAGCAACTCCGAAGCGGGCGGGGTTTTCAGGATGAAAGTAAAGGTACGATCTTCAAAGATCGATACTTCTACCGGGATGGTGCTTCCAGCCATGGGCAACGTTTGGGCGTTGTAGGCTTTGATGAATTCCATCATATTGATGCCGTGTGGCGCCAGTGCCGGGCCCACCGGGGGTGCCGGTGTAGCTTTACCAGCCGGCAACTGCAGCTTGACCTTGGCGGTCATTTTCTTTGCCATTGTCTATCCTCCAACGGGAATGACCGGAGTCATCTCCCTCCCCCTAATACGGGCATTACACCTTTTCGATGTCGCCAAAACCCAGGGTCACGGGGGTATCGCGACCAAACAGGGTGATTAATACGCGTAATTGTTCGCGCGGCACCATGACTTCTTCGATGGTACCCTGAAAGTCTGCAAAGGGGCCGGTGATGACGCGGATAACCTGTCCGGCCTCCCAGGCCACTTTGACAGGTTGCTCGGGTGCCTCGAACTGCTCCAAAATCGTATTGATTTCGTGCGGTTGCAACGGCACCGGCATTTTGTCCGGTCCCACAAACCCGGTCACACCGGGAGTGTTGCGGATAAGATAGCGTGTCTCATCATCAAGGTCCATCTCTAAAAAGATGTACCCCGGATAAACTTTGCGCTTCCGCATCTGCTTTATTCCGCCACGTACGCCGACCATTTCTTCTTCAGTCAATACCAGGATGCGGTGCAATTTGTGGCTGATGCCTTGCGCAACTGCACGTCGCTCGATACTGGTTTTAACCTTATTTTCATGCCCGGTGAAGGTGTGGATAACATACCATGCCATGGTTGTCTTTTCCTGTCAGGTGAGGTTATTTACCCACCACTGGTTTAGGAGCGATGCCGATAATCTGTGCGAGCTGATACGCGACTTTGTCTGCTAACCAAAGAAATATAGCCACTGCGACAATTGTCACAATAACGATCATCACGGATTTGATGAGTTCATTGCGTGTTGGCCAGTTGGTCTTCTTCAGCTCATACCATATTTCGGAAAGGTAATGTACGACGGGATTAGGGCCAGGTGTAGCAGATTTTACAATCGCCTGCTCCGCTGTCGTATTCACGGCATCGTCATTTATATCAGCCATACTGTTTGACCCT
The DNA here is from genome assembly GCA_038248345.1 of Armatimonadota bacterium. Classification (GTDB taxonomy): domain Bacteria; phylum Armatimonadota; class Hebobacteria; order CAIYQO01; family CAIYQO01; genus CAIYQO01. The sequence goes on from JBBRXO010000025.1 coordinate 24,992, forward strand.
CATAATAAAATGGGATATCACTGGACGTCAGGCTATTTGCCAGCCTTTGCCTCAATGCCCGTCTCCCGGTGATCGATGTGTTTCTTGCATTGCGGACAATACTTCTTCATCACCAATCGTTCCGGATTGTTTTTTTTGTTCTTATAACTGGTGTAGTTCCGGCTTTTGCATTCTGTGCAGGCTAGCCAGAATCCGCGGTCCTTTATTCGAGACAGTCTTGCCACGGGTTCACCCCTCCGTAAAAAACGACAGGGAAAGGAGGCTGAGTCGCCTCGCCTTCCCTGTCCACGAGCGTTTCGATACGCCTATTCGATGATTTTGACTACGACGCCGGCGCCTACGGTTCGGCCACCTTCGCGAATTGCGAAGCGGAGGCCTTCTTCCATAGCGATCGGCTGGATCAGCTCGACGTCAACGTAAACGTTGTCGCCCGGCATTACCATTTCGATGCCTTCAGGCAAGGTAACCACACCCGTTACGTCGGTGGTGCGGAAGTAGAACTGCGGGCGATATCCTTTAAAGAAAGGAGTATGGCGTCCGCCTTCTTCCTTGGCCAGAATGAGCACTTGGGCGGTGAAGCGGGTATGCGGCTTGATGGAGCCGGGAACCACGATCACTTGACCACGCTCAATATCTTTGCGCTCAATACCGCGGAGCAGCAGGCCAACATTGTCGCCAGCTTCAGCGCGATCCAAGCTTTTCTTAAACATTTCGATGTCGGTTACAACCGTCTTGCGCGGGGTATCATGCAAGCCGACGATTTCTACGTCCATACCACGGGTGAGGATACCGCGTTCCACACGACCGGTCGGCACGGTGCCGCGGCCAGAGATGGTGAAGACGTCTTCAACAGACATCAGGAACGGCAGCTCAGTCATACGGACAGGAGTTGGGATATATTCGTCAACGGCATCCATCAGCTCCATAATAGAAGCGTAGTCTGGATGATTGATGTCCTTCTCGCCCTTGAGGAAGGTCTCGTTAGCCAGCAACGCAGAACCCTTGATGATGGGGATATCGTCGCCGGGGAATTCGTAGGAGGAAAGCAGCTCACGCAGCTCCATCTCTACTAATTCGATCAATTCCGGGTCGTCAACCTGGTCAGTCTTGTTCATGTAGACAACCATGGAAGGCACGTTCACCTGACGAGCGAGCAGGATGTGCTCACGGGTCTGTGGCATGGGGCCGTCAGCGGCGGATACTACCAGGATAGCTCCGTCCATCTGCGCCGCGCCGGTGATCATGTTTTTGATATAGTCGGCGTGTCCCGGGCAGTCAACGTGAGCATAGTGACGTTTAGACGTCTCATACTCAACGTGTGCGGTATTAATGGTAATACCGCGCTGCTTCTCTTCCGGTGCCGAGTCAATCTGATCATAGCCCTTTACGGTGGCGTTCGATCCCTCGCGAAGGCTCAATACCATCGTAATGGCGGCCGTCAAAGTAGTCTTGCCGTGATCAACGTGACCGATCGTACCGATGTTCACGTGCGGCTTAGTGCGCTCAAATTTCTGCTTGCCCATCGCTGGCTCCCTTACATAACATGATTAAGTTTGAAAGACGGCGAAGGCATTACCTTCTCCGTACCTACTATCTATGGAGCCTCCAACCGGATTTGAACCGGTGACCTCGTCCTTACCAAGGACGCGCTCTACCGACTGAGCTATGGAGGCTGATAGAAACGATGCTCATTTCGGCTATGTTCGGTGAACAGTATGGTGCCGGGGGAAGGAATTGAACCTCCGTAGGCATAAGCCGGCAGATTTACAGTCTGCTCCGATTGACCACTCCGGCACCCCGGCATACTGTTACAAACAAGTGACCGGAGGCGACTGCCGTCCGGTCAATGAAAAATAATATACGCAACCCCAGGCAAAATGTCAAGAGGCGCGGTC